>NZ_QFDQ01000108.1 GCF_003270085.1 Streptomyces triticisoli
CTCATCGAATCGGACCGCCTCGCCGGCGTCCGGGACAACGGCAACGACTGGTGGTTCAGCCAGAAACACAAGGCGTTCGGCGGCAACGTGCAGTTCCTCGCGGCCCCCGACGGCGCCCCGCATGGGGCATCCCCTGCTCGAAGAGCTTGGGGAAGGGTCTCCGACGTCGAACCCGGCAGCGTCCCCGACATCACCGCCGCCCGTATCCACGCCCTGCCCGCCCTGTACAAGGCGGCGGCCGACGGCCTGCCGGCCCTGGCCGACAAGGGCTACATCGGCGCCGGCATCGGCATCCTCGTTCCCGTCCGTCGCCCCAACAACCAGTCCGAGCAGGCACTTTGCACGGACACCCGCGCCTTCAACACCCTCGTGCGGAGCGTTCGGGCCCTGGGCGAGCGCACCGCTGCCGAGCTCAAGCAGCGCTGGCGCACGCTGCAGCACATCACCCTCAGCCCCAGCCGAATCGGCGACAACGCCCGCGCCGCCCTCGTCCTCAACGGAATCTGGAAGTGACCATCGTTGAGAAAACCTCAGTGACTCCCTGGTGGTGGTGGACGCTGTGGGGGCGAGGGAGATCGCCTATGCGGCGGTGCGCACCGTGGGCTTGAACAGCCAGGGACACCTGGAGATCCAGACGGTGCACGGAGAGTCCTATGCGCCGTTGGTGTTCATGGGCTCTTTGGTCGACCGGTTCGTCAAGACCTCCGACCGTGCGGCGCTGGAGATCCGTAAGAAGCTGCCGGACAAGAGGCTGCCAGCCGAGGAAGCCCCTCCGGTGCGAAAGCGGCTGATCCGCCCCTGTCTGCCGGCGGATGCGTGTCTGGTCCTTGCGCTGGTGGCGGTGGTGTCCGGCGGGGTGAGGGCGCTGCTGTAAGCGCGGGGAACGGCCGGTGCGGGGGCGGTGCGGGCTACCGGGGAGCTTCGGCACACGTGTACAGGCACTGGAGGGCTGGTGCTCGGCCTGACGCGGATGCACTGTCGGCGGCATGCTCACATGGTCGGGAGCACCGGCTGTGCGGGGAGGGAAAGGATGGTGGGTTCGCTGATGTCCACGTTCTCCTATCAGGAGGCGGTCGGAAGAGCCCAGGCGTTCGACAGTGGTCGGCGGCCGGATCGGGGTTCGGCGCCGGACCCCGACCCCCGGCAGGTCGTCTGGTGGCGGGTGCCGGAGCTGCGCCGCATGGTGCGGCTTCCGTTTTTGGCGGCAGGGATCGGGCTCTGCCTGGCGGGTGTCCTGGTCAAGGACCTGGCGATCGGCGGCCTGCTGGGGAAGGGCAGCGCCGGCGTCAACTTGGCGCTGCTGCTGGGGGCGCTCGGCTTCGTGGGGATATGGTTCAGCGTCTGCGGTCTGCGGGTGGCGCGGGGAGCTTCCCGCGCGCTGCGCTCGGGGTCGTCGCGGTCCATGCGCTACGTCCTGTTGCGCGAGCCGGACAGCACCTACCCTTTCATGCTGCTGTTTCCCGAGGGCGGTGGTGAACAGGCCCCGCCAGTGAGTGCGGTGGTCCTGGGAGAGCGGCGTCTGGCCGCGCTGCCCGAGGCGGTGGGCACCGCCCGGCTCCACCAGACGTCCGGTGAGAGTCTCTACGCCGTTCCGTGGGTGGTCGGCCGTCCCTACTATCCGTTGGACCGGATGTTCCCGCTCGATCCGGACGACCCCGAGTGCGCCAGGTCGCTGGACCGACTCGTCGGAATGCAACCACCCGAGGCACGTTGAATCTTCTGGTGGCGGACCCCCTGGCGGCGCGACCCGCGCGTGCGCTGGGGAGGGAGGTCTTCTCATGGCGCCACAGGTCTTGACAACCGAATTGGTCTGGACCAAATTAGGGCGCGCTCCACCCTCCTCGATCCCCCCATGTCCGGAGGCAGTTGTGGACCGCGACAGACAAAGACCAGCCAGACCGGGCAAGCGCCGCCTGCTCGCCGCGCTCACGGCCACGCTCCTTGCCCTGCCCGGTGTCACCGCGCTCACGTCGCCCGCGCGAGCGGCCGACGCGGACATCCTGCGCAACGGCGGCTTCGAGGCGGGGCTCGACGGCTGGACCTGCTCGGGATCCGGTACGACGGTGAAGACTCCGGTCCGCAGCGGCAGTTCGGCGCTGCAGGCAACCCCGACAGGCAGCGACAACGCCCAGTGCACGCAGACGGTGCCGGTCCAGCCGAACTCCCAGTACACGCTGTCGGGTTACGTCCGAGGCTCCTACGTCTACCTGGGCGCGAGCGGCACCGGCACCACCGACGTCTCCACCTGGACCCCGTCCGCCTCCGACTGGCAGCAGCTCACCACCACCTTCCGCACCGGTGCCAACACCACCAGGGTCACGATCTACACGCACGGTTGGTACGGCACGGGCGCGTACCACGCCGACGACCTCTCGCTCGTCGGCCCGGGCGGGAGCACCGGCGAGCAGCCGCCCGCCGCTCCGACCGGCCTGAAGACCGGCACGATCACCTCGACCAGCGTCGCCCTGTCCTGGACCCCGGTGACCGGCGCCACGAGCTACACGGTCTACCGCGATGGCACGAAGGCCCAGACGGTGACCGGCACGTCCACGACAGTCACCGGCCTGTCGTCCTCGACGACGTACGGCTTCCAGGTCGCGGCGGTGAACGCCGCGGGCGAGTCCGCCAAGTCGGCGACGGTGACGGCGAAGACAGCCGGGGACGCGGGCGGCCCGGGTGGACCCGGCGGCGGCACGGACCTCCCCGCACACGCCCTGGTCGGCTACCTGCACGCGAGCTTCGCCAACGGCGCCGGATACACCCGCCTGGCTGACGTCCCCGACAGCTGGGACGTCATCGACCTGGCCTTCGGTGAACCCACCTCGGTCACCTCGGGCGACATCCGCTTCAACCGCTGCCCGGTCACCGAGTGCCCGAACATCGAGAGCGACGCCGAGTTCAAGGCGGCCATCAAGGCCAAACAGGCGGCCGGCAAGAAGGTCCTGATCTCCATCGGCGGCCAGAACGGCCAGGTGCAACTGACCACGACGGCGGCCAGGGACACGTTCGTCTCCTCCGTCTCGAAGATCATCGATACCTACGGCCTCGACGGCCTGGACATCGACTTCGAGGGCCACTCCCTGTCGCTCAACGCGAACGACACGGACTTCAGGAACCCGACGACCCCCGTGGTCGTCAACCTGATCTCGGCCCTGAAGACCCTGAAGGCGAAGTACGGCGCCAAGTTCGTCCTGACGATGGCCCCGGAGACCTTCTTCGTCCAGATGGGCTACCAGTACTACGGCACGGGCAGGTGGGGCGGCCAGGACCCGCGCTGCGGCGCGTACCTCCCGGTGATCCACGCCCTCCGCGACGACCTGACCCTGCTCCACGTCCAGGACTACAACTCGGGCCCGATCATGGGCCTGGACAACCAGTACCACTCCATGGGCGGCGCGGACTTCCACATCGCGATGACCGACATGCTCCTCACGGGCTTCCCGGTGGCCGGGGACGCGACGAACGTCTTCCCGCCCCTGCGCCCCGACCAGGTGGCCATCGGCATGCCGGCCTCCACGAACGCGGGCAACGGCCACGTCTCCCCGTCCGAGGTCACCAAGGCCCTGGACTGCCTGACCAAGAAGACGAACTGCGGCTCGTACACCACCCACGGCACCTGGCCGGCCCTGCGCGGCCTGATGACGTGGTCGATCAACTGGGACCGCTTCGGGAGCTGGCAGTTCCAGAGGAACTTCGACGCCTACTTCGGCCGGGGCCGCTGAGCAACAGCCACAGCGAGGAGAGCAGCACGGCGCTCAGGCACCAACTGGCCACGACATCCAGCGGCCAGTGGTAGCCGCGCCGCACGAGCCCGTACGACACACCGAGCACGAGCGCGGCGCACACGCCGACGACCGCGCACCGGGCGAGAGCGGTACGCAGCCAGGGCAGGAGCACGAGCGTCGCGGCACCGTAGGCGACGGCGGCGGTGGCCGTGTGCCCGGAGGGGAAGTAGCCGACTCCGGGCGGCACGGCCGCCGTGCCGTGCCGGGCCGTCCACTCCTTGAGCGGTACGACGAACACCGGCACCAGCACCATCAACCCTGCCGCCCCGAGAGGCGCCGGCCACCACCGGTCCCTACCCGCGGCCCGCCCCCGCCAGGTCACATACCCGAGCACGACCACGAGCACCGGAACCGCGACCTGCACGTTCCCGAGATCCGCGAGCAGCTCGGAGCCCCGGTCCGGACGCAGCAGAACACGACTGACGTCCCGGTCCACACCCAGAAGCGGCCCATGGCTGACGACCTGCCAAGTGATCAGCGAGAAGAGCAGAGCCGGAACACCGGCGAGCCAGACGAGAAGAGAAGAAACCCGGGAGGACGACACGCGCACAGCTTCGCAGGTACGGCGACAAATGGCGGATTTGGGCCACGACCGACTCCCCTGACCTGGGCTTTCCGTTCGGGCACGTGGCCCAATTCCGCCACTTGTGCCCGCCCCCACTCAGCCCCCCGCCCAGGCGCAGTCGGCGCACCTGCTGAGAGGCGGCGAGGCCCGGCACGCCGAAGGGCCGGCGCAAGGGGGGGAGCTGCGCCGGCCCTACGGGGAACGGTCCGTCTGTTGCCGACCGTCCGGATCGGAACGTCGCGCGCCCCGGGGGGTGTGGGGCGGGCGACCGTCCGATCGGTGAGGAGAACCGGAGCCTGCCGGCTCCAGGTGTGTGCGCGAGGCACGACCAGGTCGAAGCTGGGGAGGCTACGGCCTGTCGCCCACAGTTCCCTGTGGACGGGTGTTTCTCTCATCTGGGAGAGAACCTACGGCAGCGGGTGGACGCAGAACAGCCGGAACGGCGTCCTGTCATCCACCTCGCACACCTTCTTCACATGCTCTGCCGCTGGCTGCGTCAGGCGTGCGAATGCACTGCTCAGATGCGCGTCAGATGCGCGCGAACGCCTGCTCGATGATGTCCAGGCCCTCGTTCAGCAGGTCCTCGCCGATGACGAGCGGGGGCAGGAAGCGCAGCACGTTGCCGTAGGTGCCACAGGTCAGGACCAGCAGGCCCTCGGCGTGGCAGGCCTTGGCGAGCGCGGCGGTCGCCTCCGGGTTCGGCTCCTTGGTCGTACGGTCCTTGACCAGCTCGATGGCGATCATCGCGCCGCGGCCCCGGACGTCGCCGATGATGTCGAACTTCTCGGCCATGGCGGTGAGGCGGGCCTTCATGACCTCCTCGATCCGCAGCGCCTTGGCGTTGAGGTCCAGCTCCTTCATCGTCTCGATCGAGCCGAGCGCGCCCGCGCAGGCCACCGGGTTGCCGCCGTAGGTGCCGCCCAGGCCGCCCGCGTGGGCGGCGTCCATGATCTCGGCGCGGCCGGTCACCGCGGCCAGCGGGAGGCCGCCGGCGATGCCCTTCGCCGTGGTGATCAGGTCCGGGACGATGCCCTCGTCCTCGCAGGCGAACCACTGGCCCGTGCGGCAGAAGCCGGACTGGATCTCGTCCGCCACGAACACGATGCCGTTGTCGGCGGCGAACCGGCGGATCGCCGGCAGGAAGCCCTTGGCCGGCTCGATGAAGCCGCCCTCACCCAGCACCGGCTCGATGATGATCGCGGCCACGTTGTCCGCGCCGACCTGCTTGGTGATCTGGTCGATGGCCTGTGCGGCGGCCTCGGGGCCGGCGTTCTCCGGGCCGGTCGGCCAGCGGTAGGCGTAGGCGACCGGAACGCGGTACACCTCGGGGGCGAAGGGGCCGAAGCCGTGCTTGTACGGCATGTTCTTCGAGGTCAGCGCCATGGTGAGGTTCGTACGGCCGTGGTAGCCGTGGTCGAAGACCACGACCGCCTGGCGCTTGGTGTACGCGCGGGCGATCTTGACGGCGTTCTCGACGGCCTCGGCGCCGCTGTTGAACAGGGCCGACTTCTTGGCGTGGTCGCCCGGGGTGAGCTCGGCCAGCGCCTCGGCGACGGCGACGTAGCCCTCGTACGGCGTGACCATGAAACACGTGTGGGTGAAGTCGGCGAGCTGGGCGGAGGCGCGGCGTACGACGGCCTCGGCGGACGCGCCGACGCTGGTCACCGCGATACCGGAGCCGAAGTCGATGATGCGGTTGCCGTCGACGTCCTCGATGATGCCGCCGTCGGCGCGCGTGACGAAGACCGGCAGCGTGGAGCCCACGCCCTGCGCGACCGCGGCGGTACGGCGGGCCTGCAGTTCCTGCGACTTCGGGCCGGGGATGGCGGTGACGACGCGGCGCTCCTGCGGAAGTGCGGTCATGCGGGGCTCCTGGGGGTGAAACGGACGCTTTCCTTCTTTTCTCGCAGGCTAGGGCCGGGGAGGGGTGCCGGGCATGCTCCATGTGGGCGTTGTCGGCGGTCGCGGTTGGCCGTGGTGGATATAGAAGGGGGGCGGGCGGAAAAGGGTGGAGCACTGGCGCGATGGCGTACGCCTTGCCGCGCAATCGGTGAACTCCCCTTGCCCGGGCGTTAGATTGACTCGCGGATGGTGGACGGAACGGCTGGTCAGGGGGCAGGAGCGATGGACGACGGGACGCAGGACGCCCGGGGTACGCATCCGAGGCATGCGAACCCGGTGCCGCGCCCGGCGGTGCCGCGGGACGCACCCGCGACGCCACCGCGGCCGACCCGGCCTCCGGGCGCGCCGGACGCGGCGTACGAGCAACCCCCGGGGCAGGTCCCGGGGCAGGTCCCGGGGCAGAGGGCCGCCGTCGCCGACTGGCTCGACACCCCCCGCCCGGCCGCCGCCCCCGGCGTCTGGCGCTTCGGGCACCGCCCGCCCAAGGCCGCCCGCACCCCGGACCGGCTGCCCCCGATCACGGTCGTCGGCCTGCTGATCCCGCTGGTCGTAGGCCTGCTCGTCTGGTCCCTGTGGCGGCAGGGCGCCTTTCCCTACCAGTGGGCGCCGCTGAAGCTGTTCACGCCGGACGACTGGTGGTGGGGCGGCACAGTCTCCCCCAAGGGAACGCAGGGCCGCGAGGCCATGGTGGTCTACGACGGCGTGTTCTTCACTGTGCTCGTCTACGCCGTCGGCCGCCTCGGCAGCTGGCCCGACGTCGCACGGCACTTCGTGGGCCGCCGCCCGCAGCCCGCCCGGGCCCTGTTCGCCGGGGCGGGCGCCCTGATCACACTGAGCCTGGTCTTCCCCGGCGCCTTCCCGGTCGTCGGCTGGGCCCCCGTGCCGGTCGTCGATCCCGTGTTCTCCCTGGTCGTGCTCGTCTCCGGCGGCTACGGCCTGTTCGCCTCCCCGCTGTTCACCAACACGCTGTACGCGCTCGTCACCCTGCTGGTCGTCTGGCCGTTCGCCCGCCTCGGCGGCTGGCGGGCGTACGTCAAGGAACTCGCCGCCCGCCGCCGGGCGACAACCGACCCCGCCGCCCCGCCCCCGGCGGACCTGCCCCGCTCGCAGTGGCCCGAGCTCCGGCGCGCCGGGCAGTACCAGGCGGCCGATCTGTTGGCCGCCGAGGTGGCCGGCGGCCGGATGAACGACGTGGACTGCGCCCGCGTCGAACGGATGTGGGACCAGGCCCGGCGGGAGGGGCGCCCGGCCGCGTTCACCGACACCGTGCTGCGGCAGGGCGGCGCCGCCTGGACGCACCCCTCCGGTGCCCGCGACCTGCCGGGCCGCACCGCCCGCCACGACCTGCTGGAGGGCCAGGTACGCCTCGGCCGGTGGAAGCCGGGGGAGCAGGGCCCGCACGCCTACGAGGGCGCCGGCGCCGCCGTCGACCCGGACGCCCTCGGCACCTCGCTGCTGCTGGTCGGCCCGCCCGGCTCCGGCAAGACCCGGCACGTCACCGGGCCGGTCACCGAGGCGCTGGCGCTGCAGGCGCTGACCGGTCGGTGCGCGGTCGTCGCCGTCTGCGCCGCCGGGACCCCGCTCGGCCCGGATACGGCGTACGACGTGGTGGTGCGGATCGGTGACCCCGCCTCCGCCCACGACCTCGATCCCTACGCCGAGTGCGACGACCCCGACGAGGCCGCCACCGTCCTCGCCGAGGCCCTGGTCGGAGACCTCGACACCGTCGGCAACCAGAGCGCCGCCACCGCGCTCGCCCAACTGCTCGGCCCCTACCGGGCCGCGCACGGGCACTTCCCGCCGCTGCCGGTGCTGCGCGAGTTGCTGGAGGGCGAACCGGGCGCGCTGGCGTCGCTGCGGGCGGGGCTCGCGGCCGGCGAGCACGCCGTGATGCGGCGCGAGCTGGACGCCCGGATGCGGCAGGCCGGCTCCGCGGCCGACGCGGGCCCGGCCCTCGCCAACCGGCTCGCGCTCCTCGACCGGCCGGTCTTCGCCGAGTTCTTCGGCGGCGGCGCCCGCGACAGCAGGCCGTTCTCGCTGCGCGCCGTGGCCCACCATCCGCTGCGGGTCCGCATCGACCTGCCCGAGCGGGGGCACGAGGAGGCGTCCCGGCTGATCGCCCGGCTGGTCCTGGCCCAGTTCCACACCGTCGTACGGGACACGCGGCGCCCGCACTTCGCCTGCCTGGTCCTCGACGACGCCACCGGGACCGTCACCGCCGAGTCGGTGCGCCGCATCCAGCGGCTGCGCGCGCAGAACGCCGGGGTCGTCCTCGCGCTCCGCTCGGTCGCCGACGTGCCCGAGGCGCTGCACGGTCCGCTGCTGGGGGCCGTCGGCTGCCGTATGGCGCTGGCCGGGGTCACCACCTGGGACGGCAGCCGGTTCGCGCACGCCTGGGGCACCGAGTGGGTGGAGACCAAGGAGGTGGCCAAGCACACCGTCTTCGCCCACCAGCCGATGACCCGCGCCATCCACGCCCTGCGCAAGCTGGTGACCGGCCGGGCCGTGACCACCGACGCCGTGACCACCAAGCAGGTCGAACGGGAGCGCTGGTCCGCCTCCCAGCTGGCCCACGAGATCCCGCCGGGGCACGCCGTGCTGTCGCTGACGAGCGTGGGGGGTGAGCACGCGCCGCCGCTGCTGGTGGATCTGCGGGGCTGAACGAAGCGGACATCTGTACGTACGGTCACGCGTCGACCGTACGGTGAGGCAGAATCGACATGGGTCGTTCATACGTGACGGCCAAAAGTCCATGATCCTCATCGGATCTCCGCAGACCAGAAGGCCCCATGCCCCCGACGCTCGCCTCGCTCGTCCACCACTCCGCGCTCAAGCTGACCGTGCGCGCGGGCGAGAACCGTCTGGACGTACCCGTCCGCTGGGCCCACGTCAGCGAACTCGCCGACCCCGTGCCGTACATGGAGGGCGGGGAGCTGCTGCTGATCACCGCGCTCAAGCTGGACGCGGAGGACCCGGCGGCCATGCGCCGCTATGTGAAGCGGCTGGCCAAGGCCGGCGTCGTCGGAATCGGCTTCGCCGTCGGCGTCAACTACGACGACATCCCCGAGGCACTCGTCGACGCGGCCGAGGAGGAGGGGCTGCCGCTGCTGGAGGTGCCCCGCCGCACCCCGTTCCTCGCCATCAGCAAGGCGGTCTCGGCGGCCATCGCGGCCGACCAGTACCGCGCGGTCACGGCGGGCTTCGCCGCCCAGCGGGAGCTGACCAAGCAGGCCCTGAACGCCGGGCCCGAGGGGCTGCTCGCCGCGCTCGCCACCCAGGTCGACGGCTGGGCGGCGCTCTACGACGCCTCGGGCGCCGTCGTCGCCACCGCACCGGAGTGGGCGGGCCGCAGGGCCGCCCGGCTCACCGCGGACGTCGAACGGCTGCGCGACCGGCCGGCGCCCGCGTCGGCCGTGGTCGGCGGACCCGAGACCGAGGACCGCGTCGAGCTGCACTCCCTCGGCACCGGCCGCCGCCCGCGCGCCGCGCTCGCCGTCGGCACGGCCGCCGCCCTCGGCACCGCCGAGCGGTACGCCGTCCACTCCGCCATCGCCCTGCTGACCCTCACCACGGAACGCTCCCGCTCGCTGCACGCCGCCGAGCAGCGGATCGGCGCCGCCGTCCTGCGCATGCTGCTCGCCGGGCAGCCCGACCACGCCCGGGCCGTCGCCGGGGACCTGTACGGCGGCCTGCTGGACGCACCCTTCCGGATGATCGTCGCCGAGGCCGCCTCGGCGTCCGCCGCGCGGGCGCACGCCGACGCCCACGCGCGCGTGCAGCCCGCCAAACCGCCCTCGGCCGCCGTACTGGCCGCGGTCGACACCAATGGCGACCCGCTCGCCGCACTCGCCGAGGTCGTGGAGACGGCCGCCGTCCGGTCCGGGGAGGCGGTGCTGGTCGTGCCCGAAGGAGAGCGGCTGGTGGTGCTGGCCGCCGACGGGGGCGCGGCCGTGGCGGCGTGCGGGGAGTACGCGGAGGCGCTGGAGGCGGCGCGGGCCGGGGCCGTGGGCGAGCAGCCGGGCGGCGGCGAGGGGGACGAACTGGTCGTGGGCCTGTCCGCGCCGGCCGGGCCCGTCGCGACCGCCGCCGCGTACAAGCAGGCCGAACAGGCGTTGTCGGTGGCGCGGCGGCGCGGACGCGTACTCGTCGAGCACGAACAGCTCGCGTCCGGTTCGGTGCTGCCGCTGCTGGCGGACGACGCGGTCAGGGCGTTCGCCGACGGGCTGCTGCGCGCCCTGTACGAACACGACGCGACGGGCCGCGGCAACCTGGTGGCCTCGCTGCGGGCCTGGCTGTCACGGCACGGCCAGTGGGACGCGGCCGCCGCCGACCTCGGCGTGCACCGGCACACCCTGCGCTACCGGATGCGCAGGGTCGAGGAGATCCTCGGCCGCTCCCTGGACGACGCGGACGTACGGATGGAGCTGTGGCTGGCGCTGAAGGCGACCTCGGCGGAGTAGCGGAGTAGACGTACCGCTCCTGTGCCAATCCGGCACACCGCCGTTCGCCAGTGCTCCACCTCGGACAAGCGCCGACGGTCCATCCCGGCCCTACCGTTGACGACGCAAGCAGACACCCCAACGCGGAAGGGCCGGGACTCTCACAATGCCAAAGGAAGATATGGCAGCCCCCCACGCCTTCTGGCTCGCCGGCCGCCAGGCCACCGGCGAGGACACCTTCGATGTCACCTCCCCGTGGGACGGCCGGCTGGTCGGCACGGTGAGCGTGCCGACCGACGCGCAGGTCGAGGAAGCCGTGGCCGCCGCGTACGCCGTACGGGACGAGTTCGCCGCCACCCCGGCCCACGTGCGGGCCGCCGCCCTGGACCACGTCAGCAGGCGGCTGGCCGAGCGCACCGAGGAGATCGCGCAGCTCATCTCCGCCGAGAACGGCAAGCCGATCAAGTGGGCGCGCGGTGAGGTCGGCCGTGCCGTGTCCGTGTTCCGCTTCGCCGCGGAGGAGGCCCGCCGGTTCAACGGCGGCGAGGCGCAGCGCCTGGACACCGACGCGGGCGGCCAGGGACGCCTGGCGCTCACCCGCCGTTTCCCGAAGGGTGTCGTGCTCGGCATCGCGCCGTTCAACTTCCCGCTGAACCTGTGCGCCCACAAGGTCGCTCCGGCCGTCGCCGCCGGCGCCCCGATCATCCTCAAGCCGGCCCCCGCCACCCCGCTGTCCGGCCTGATCCTCGGCGAACTGCTGGCCGAGACCGACCTGCCGGCCGGCTCCTGGTCGATCCTCCCGGTCACCAACGACAAGATGCCCGCCCTGGTCCAGGACGAGCGGCTGCCGGTCATCTCCTTCACCGGTTCGGAGAAGGTCGGCTACGCGATCATGGACTCGGTGCCGCGCAAGCACTGCACCCTGGAGCTCGGCGGCAACGGCGCGGCCGTCGTCCTCGCCGACTGGGCGAGCGACGAGGACCTGGACCGGGCCGCGAACCGCATCGCCACCTTCTCCAACTACCAGGGCGGACAGTCCTGCATCTCGGTACAGCGGGTGATCGCCGACGCCTCGGTCTACGACCGTCTGCTGCCGCGCATCGTCGCCGCCGTCGAGGCCCAGGTCACCGGCGACCCCTCCGACGCCGCGACCGACGTCGGCCCGCTGGTCGGCGAGGACGCCGCCAAGCGCGTGGAGTCCTGGGTGCAGGAGGCCGTCGAGGCCGGCGCCACCCTCCACACCGGCGGAAAGCGCGACGGCGCCTCCTACGCGCCGACCGTCCTGACCGACGTACCGGCCGGCGTGACGATCGCCTGCGAGGAGGTCTTCGGCCCCGTCCTGACCGTGCAGAAGGTGAACGGTGAGGCCGAGGCCTTCGCCACGGTCAACGACTCCAAGTACGGCCTCCAGGCAGGCATCTTCACCCACGACCTCCAGACCGCCTTCCGCGCCCACCGCACCCTGGAGGTCGGCGGCGTGGTCATCGGCGACGTCCCCTCCTACCGCGCCGACCAGATGCCCTACGGCGGCGCCAAACAGTCCGGAGTGGGCCGCGAGGGCGTGAAGTTCGCGATGGACGACTACACGTACGAGCGCGTCCTGGTCCTGACGGGGCTGGCCCTGTAGGCCCGACGGTCCGACAGCCGACGACGACCGGAGCCCGCTGTGCGTGGGCTCCGGCCGTCGTCGTAGCTGGGGTGGGCGGCTTGCTCCTGGGCGACGCGGGCAAGATTCAGGCCCTCGCGCGGGGTGCACAGCACGGTTTCCGGGCGCGGTACAGGTCGCGCAGCAAGGCGATCTCCGCTCCGTGGTGCAGCAGTTCCTGGTTGACCCACCAGACCGTTTCGATGAAGGGGTCGTCGGGGTCGCTGCCGTGCGGGTAGGTGCTGTGGCCCACCGTGTCGAGGGCGGTGTCGTCGGCGCTGAGCAGGGCTCTTCGCCATGCCGAGGCGGCGTCGGTGAAGGCTGCGATCGCCCCGGTGGCGTCTCCGCTGCTGCGGAAGTCGTCCCGGGTCAGCGTGTGGTTGCCGGCCGTGTGGTCGGCGCGCAGGGCCAGCAGTTCGGTGAGGTGGCTCAGGCGCCAGGCGATCGTGGTGAAGGGCGGCGGGAACGGGTGCGGGGCGGGCGTCGCGTCGCGTCCCCAGTCACCCGTGCCGGTCAGGAGCGTCGCGCGCGGACCCGGCCCGTCCGCACGCCGTCTGACCGACCAGCAGTCCGGCACCGGCTCCCAGAGGTACTCCTCGCTCGTCAGGGGGCCGACCTCGATGTCCGTGCCGTTGCCGCTGTCCATGACCGGGCCGGTCAGCCGGTCGGCGAGACGCTTGCGGGCGAAGTCGAACTGCTGCAGCAGCGGGGACAGACGGGGCGGCACGGTCATCAAACGCTCCTGCGACGGCATGGTGGGGCGGTTGAACTGCTGGTTCGCCACCCTGTCACAGCCGGTACCGCCGCGCGTTTCATTTTCGGGGGCGTTCGTCGCTGTCCGCGAGTCCGCTCAAGTCCCCAGCCGGTGAGGCCGATCCGTGCCGGCCGCGCGGACCGCTGAGAGCCGTACGCTCCTGCCGCTCCCTGGGGTCAAGTCACCCTCGGATCAAGGGTATTCGCACGGAGTTGGGTTTCTTGCCGCCAGCTCTGAAAGGAATGTTGCGCAACTTCCGCTTCACATCTACGGTGACGGCATGCGACCGAAGCGCAAGCCCGAGCGGATCACCGACCTGTCCCGTCTGAAGGCGTTCACGAACCCGCTGCGGCTGCAGCTCTACCGGCTGCTGTACGCCACGGGTGCCGCGACCGCCTCCCAGCTCGCCGAGCAGGTCGACCAGGCGCCGTCGCTGGTCAGTTACCACCTGCGCAAGCTGGCCGAGCACGGCTTCGTGACCGAGGCGAGCGGCCGGAGCGCCGACGGCCGGGAGCGGTGGTGGCAGGTGGCGTCCGAGGAGGGCTGGGGTTTCCGCGACTCGGACTTCGCGGACACGCCCGAGGGGGCCGCCGCCGTCGGCGCGGTGACCCGCGGCATCGTCGACAACCGCATCACCCAGTACCGCGCGTACCTGGACCAGACGGCCGCCTGGGGCAAGGCGTGGACCGACGCCGCCTTCAGCTCCGAGTGGATGCTCGACCTGACCCCGGCCGAACTCGCCGAGATGAGCGGCGAGCTCGAGGCGCTGGCCCGGCGCTGGCGGGAGCGCGGCAAGGCCGCCAAGGCGGCCGGCGACACGGAGGACCGCGAGCACGTGTCCGTGCACCTCTACGGCTTCCCGTTCCGTCCCTGACCCGGCCGTACCCACGACTCACCGGAGCCCGCCATGGCCACCGCACAGACAGCCCTGCCCGAACGCGCCACCACGCCGGCCCACCGCGACGGCAACGTGCTGCGCTGGCTCACCGCCTACACCGTCTCCCTCGTCGGCGACAGCGTGTACTTCGTCGCCCTCGGCTGGTCCACCCAGAAGGTCGCCGGCCCCACCGAGGTCGGCCTCGTCATGGCCGCCGGGGCGCTGCCGCGGGCGTTACTCATGCTCGGTGGGGGCGTGGTGGCCGACCGGTTCGACCTCCGCCGCGTGATGCTCGGCAGCGACGCGCTGCGCTGTCTGCTCATCCTCGCGGTGGCCGCCGGTATCGCGCTGACCGCACCGGCCCTGTGGATCCTGGTCGCGGTGGCGCTCGTCTTCGGTGCCGTGGACGCCCTGTTCGTCCCCGCGATCGGTGCCCTCCCGCCGCGGATCACCAGCCCCGGCCAGCTGGCCCGGGTCACCGGCATGCGCTCCCTGTCGGTGCGCCTCAGTCAGATCGCCGGCCCGCCCATCGGCGGCCTGGCCATGGGACTCGGGGGAGCGGCGGCCGCCTTCGCCGGCGCCGGCCTGCTGTTCGCGCTGTCCCTGCCGCTTCTGCTGACGATACGGATACGGCCCCTCGAGGAGCGCGACGAGGAGCAGCCGGAGCCCGGCACCGCACGCAGGGACCTGGTCGACGGCCTCCGGTACATCCGCCGCCACCGCCTCATCGGTCCGCTCGTCGCGGCCGGGGCCGTCTGCGAGCTCGGCCTCACCGGCACCCTCAACGTCGGCATGGTGCTCCTCAACGCCGAGCGCGGCTGGGGGCCTTCCGGCTACGGCTGGATCGTCAGCAGCTTCGGCGCGGGGGCGGCGGCCGGCGCCGCGCTGCTCGCCATCGCCGGCCGGCTGCCCCGGGCCGGCCTGATGATGGCCGGGACGGGGCTCGTGGCTTGTGCGGGAGCGGCCGCTGTCGCACTGGTTCCGACCCTTTGGACGGCCGCGGCGCTGGCCGCGGTCATCGGACTGGGCGCGGGTGTGTACGGCAGCCTCAACAGCGCCCTCGTACAGACCGCGGCGGACCCCGCCTATCTCGGCCGGGTCACCTCCGTCGCCATGCTCACCGTGGTCGGTCTCGCGCCCCTCAGCTACCCGCTGGTCGGCGCCGCCATCGGAGCCTGGGGCGCCGCCCCGGTGTTCGTCGGCTGCGGTGCCTTCGCCGGCCTGGGCGTGGCCACCGCCCTGGCCTCCGACGCGGTGCGGCGCGCCGAACTGCCCCAGTAGCGGCCAGGACGCACGGGAGCACCGGGGTGGTGTCCAGGCCCGTTGTCAGGGGCAGGCGGGACCAGCGCGCGCACCGGTCGGGGGAGAGCCGCACGCGGCCCGTCCCACGGATCCGGTTGCCGTCGCCGGCCCGTCCGAGCCTCAGCCGGTGAAGCCGACCCGCGCGAGCCGCAGCGGGCCGCGCAGTGCGAGACGGACGTCGCGTACGCCGTCGACGGTGATCGCGGCGGTGAGTGTGGTGTAGTCGTACGGCCCTGACGTGGGCGTGCTCAAGGTGAGCTCGGCGAGCGAACGGCCGCCGTCGAGGGAGAGTTCGACCGTGCCCTCGCCCGCCACCTCCATGCTCACCCTGGTCACACCTGCACCGAAGTCGCAGTCTCGGTACAGCAGTTCGCCGGTCCGGCCCGGGGCGGGCGTCACCGCGTCACCCGCCGTCCTCGTCCGGTCGACGATCTCGATGCCCGACTGCTCGTCGAAGTCGGCCGCGTTCAGGCCGTGTTCCCGGACCGGGCGCGGCGTGCCCGGCTCGCCGTCGAGGGTGAGGGTCGTACGGAGGCGGACGTCCTCGCTGGAGGTGCCGACGAGGAGGTCGTACGGGCCCGGCTCCAGCCGCCACCGGCCCCGGGACACGTCCCAGAACTCAAGGGTGGAGAGCGGGACTTCGAAGGTCAGGTCCGCCTTCTCGCCGGGCGCGAGCCTGATCCTGCGGTGGGCCGCCAGCTCGCGGCGCGGGCGCGGGACCGACGGGGTCACGGCGCGGGTGTAGAGCTGGGCGACCTCGTCGGCGGTGACGCTCCCGGTGTTGGTGACCGTGAAGGACACCCGCACCGTGTCCTCGTCGCGCCGGACCGCCAGGTCGCCGTAGCCGAACGACGTGTACGACAGCCCGTGCCCGAAGGGGAACAGCGGGGTGCCCTCGAAGTACAGGTAGGTCTGGCGGCTGCCGATCACGTCGTAGTCGAGCAGGTCCGGCAGGTCGGAGTCGTCCTCGTACCAGGTCTGCGGGAGCCGGCCGGCGGGGGAGACGTCGCCGGCCAGCACCCGGGCCAGCGCGGTGCCCGCCGCCTGGCCGCCGTGCGCGGTCCACAGCACCGCCCGCAGGTGCGCGGGCTCGATCGCGTACGGGTACGCCGAGACCAGCACCAGGGCGGTGTCGCGGTTCGCGGCGCGGGCGGCGCGCAGCAGCCGCTCCTGGTGTTCCGGCAGCCGCAGGGTCGTACGGTCCTGCGTCTCCCGGCCGCCGATGTGCGGGTCGTTGCCCGCCACCACCAGCACCACGTCGGCCCGGGCCGCCGCGCGGGCCACCGCCTCCTCGCCGCGCTCGGTCACCACCAGGTCGAAGACCTCGGGGTCCTCCTCGGCAACCTTCACACCCTCCGCGGCGACACAGACGTGACGACCCGTCCCGAGGTGCCGCAGGAGGTGACCGTCGCCATGGGGTTCGAGGCGGAACGTCTCCTGTACGACCCAGCCGCCGGGCTGGTCGGCCGAGGCGCGTACGCAGCCGTCGTCGGCCACCGAGAGGTAGCGGCCGTCCGGGGCGCGCAGGGTGAGGACACCCTCGCCCCAGTCCACCAACGCCAGTTCGGTGCCGGTGGCGTCGGTGGTGAGCGGGGGCAGGTCCGTGCGGCCGGCCAGCAGGGCGGGGTCCAACGCGCCCTCGGCGCCCCGTACCTGGTCGCCCGCCGCGGCGGGCGGTACGTGCAGGAAGGTGCCGTCGGCCGTGCGCAGCCGTATCCGGTCCACGCCCTTCGCGAACTCGACGCGCTCGGCGCCGAACCGCTCGTATAGGCCCTCCAGCGGTGTGGAGCGGTGCAGCAACGTGCCGCTGTACCAGTCGAGTTTGCACTCGTCGGCGAGCAGGCCGACCACGGCGATGCGGGTGCCGGGGGCCAGGGGCAGCAGGCCGTCGTTCCTCAGCAGGACGACGGCCTGCTCGGCGGCCTCCTGGGCGAGCGCGCGGTGCTCCGGGGTGTCGAAGCTCCCGGCCGAGGCGTGCGGGTCGTGGTCCGGGTCGAACTCGCCGAGCCGGAAGCGCACCGAGAGCTGCCGGCGCACGGCCGTGTCGACGTCGGCCTCGGTCAGCAGGCCCTGCTCCAGGGCGCCCCGCACGCGTGCCACGGTCTTCGTCGGGTCCGTGCCGTGGTCGGTGAAGCTGTCCACGCCGGCCAGCAGCGCGGCCGCCGTGGCCTCCTCGTGGGTGGCGAAGTAGTGCTCGGAGTCGACCAGGTTGGAGGGCGCGCCCGCGTCCGAGCAGACCAGCAGGTCCTGGTCGGTCCAGGTGCGCAGGTGCTCGCGCAGGTACGGCGAGACGTGGTTGGGGCGGCCGTTGACCAGGTTGTAGGCGGGCATCACCCCGGCCACCGCGCCCGCCTCGACCGCCTCGCGGAAGGCGCGCAGGTCGTACTCGTGCAGGACGCGCGGGCGCACCGAGGACGACGTGGTGTCCCGGCGGGTCTCGTTGTTGTGGGCCAGCCAGTGCTTGAGCACCGGTGCGGTGCGCCAGTACACCGGATGGTCGCCGCGCAGACCACGCGTGTAGGCGACGGCGATCGCCGAGGTCAGCCTCGGGTCCTCGGAGTAGCCCTCCTCGTTGCGGCCCCACAGCGGGTGGCGCAGCAGGTTCACCACCGGAGCCCAGACGTTGAGGCCCACGCGGTCGTCGCGGGCGCGCATCGCCCGGACCTCCTGGGACACCGCATCGCCGACCCGGCGCACCAGGTCGTCGTTCCAGGTCGCGCCGAGTCCGACGGCCTGCGGGAACACCGTCGCCGGGCCCATCCACGCCACCCCGTGCAGGGCCTCCTGGCCGGTGCGGAACGCGGCGATGCCCAGCCGCTCCACCGGGGGCGCGAACTGGTGCAGGAAGGAGACCTTCTCCTCCAGGGTCAGCCGCGCCAGCAGATCGTCGACGCGCTTCGCGAACGGCAGCTGCGGATCGCGGAACGGTGGCGGGTGAGGCGTGCGTACGGTCACGTCGGGGTCCCCTTGCGATGGAACGGCGAACCTCTTTCGAAGCGCTTCGATGCTCAGTCGGCCCGGGGTCGGGTGTCAAGACACCCCGAGGCAACAACCACGACTTCCGGCCCACTTCCCAGGGCCCGTAGGAGACTCGTCCAGCCCTCCGCACCTCGGAGGAATCTTGGATCCGGCTCTTGTGCGCCCCCTGACGTTCACTTAGCCTCGCACCAATATCGAAGCGCTTCGACTAGGGAAACAAGCCCAGCGCCGGGTGTCCTGGTGCGCCACGAAGGGTTGACGCAATGACGCCGAACGCCGCCCCCGCCTCCGCCGGCCCCGGCCGGAGAAGCTTCCTCGCCTCCACGGCGGTCGCCGCCGCAGCGGTGGCCGGAGGCATGCCGCTGCTCACCGCCTGCGGCGACTCCGGCGGCGGCTCGCGCGGCGGCACCACGTCGGGCAAGGACGCCAAGAAGCTGCTGCCGTCCTACGTGGCGAACAACGTCGTCACGCCCGACATCCCCGCCAGGAACGGCTCCGCCGCCGGCTTCACCCGCAAGCTCGACCTCGCCGGCCTCAAGACCTCGGTGCCGGAGAGGCTCGGCAAGGGCGGCAGGGTCAGTGTCATGTCGCCGTTCTGGGGCTCCCCGCCCAAGCAGGACAACCCCTACTACCGGGCGATGAACGACGTCGTCGGCGCCGACGTCGTCTGGCAGAACCAGGACGGCAACACCTACGACCAGAAGCTCGGCGCGGTCCTCGCCTCCAGCAGCATCCCGGACGTCGTGGTGATCCCCGGCTGGAACATGGGCGGCAAGATACCCAGCGCGATCATCAGCAAGTTCGCCGACCTGGGCCCCTACCTCTCCGGCGACAGGGTCAAGGAGTACCCGAACCTCGCGGCGATCCCCACCGACGCCTGGCAGCGCTCCATCTTCGGCGGCAAGCTGCGCGGCCTGCCGATGCCCGCCCCCTACGTGACGAACATCGTGCCCCTCTACCGCAAGGACCTCTTCGACAAGGAGGGGTACGAAGTCCCGCGCTCGGCCGCCGAGTTCATGGCCCTGGCCAAGGAGATCACCAACGCGAGGGCCAAGCGGTGGGCCTGCGGCGACATGAAGTGGACCGCGTTCGGCGCCTTCGGTGTGCTCTCCGGCGGCGAGAAGCCGCTCGGCTGGGACCTCGTCGACGGCAAGCTGGTCAACCGCGTCGAGACCCAGGAGTACCTGGAGGCGCTGGAGTGGACCCGCAAGCTCTTCGCCGCCGGATACGTGCACCCCGACTTCAAGCTGGGCAAGAGCGCCTCCACCGACCCGGGCCCCAAGTTCGCCGCCGGCGAGTTCCTGATCTACAACAACGACATCTCGCAGTGGTACGGCCGGACCGCCGAACAGGCCGGCCAGAACCCGGACTTCAAGGTCTCGGGCATGGACGTCTTCGGCCACGACGGCGGCGACCCCACCCTGTGGGCCACCCAGCCCGCCAACATCTTCGCCTTCGTCAACAAGAAGGCCTCCGAGTCCGTCGTCCGCGACGTACTGGCCCTCGCCAACGTCACCGCCGCCCCGTACGGCACCAAGGAGTACATGCTCACCAACTACGGCGTCGAGGGCACCCACTACACCCTCAAGGACGGGGTGCCCGTCAAGAACGACCAGGGCAACAACGAGGTCATCAACGCCTACGTCATGGTCGCGAGCCCCGCCCCGACCATCGCCCACCCCGACTTCCCCGAGGTCGCCAGGGCCCAGGTCGAGTGGCAGCAGCGGATGGGCGCCTTCACCAGGAAGTCCCCCTTCTACGGCATGCAGATCACCGAGCCCGCCCGCTGGACCAACCTGTCCAACGACTTCGAGCAGCTGGAGGACGACATCGTCCGCGGCCACAAGAAGATCAGCGACATGCAGCAGGCCGTCTCCGACTGGCGGAAGAAGGGCGGCGACCAGCTGCGCGACTGGTACCGGAAGCTCCTCGACGACAACGGCACGGCGGCGGGCTGACCCGGGCACGGAGGAGGGCAGGGAGAACGGCCGTGTCCCACAGCACGGTGCCTCGGAGCAGGACCGAGGCCGACACGACGGCGAAGACCCCGGTGGCGTCCGGCGGCACCACCGGACCCCGGGACGACAAGCATCGAGGCCGGCTGGGCCTGCGGATCAGGTTCGGACGCGACCGCGTGCTGCTCCTGATGACCCTCCCGGCGCTCGTCCTCGTCCTGCTCTTCAACTACGTACCGATCCTCGGCAACATCGTCGCCTTCCAGGACTACGACCCCTACATCAGCGACAACGGCGTCGTCTCCATCCTGCACAGCCCCTGGGTGGGCCTGCGGAACTTCCAGTCGATCTTCGCGGACTCGGCCTTCTGGAACGCCGTGAAGAACACCCTGGTGCTGTTCTTCCTCCAGCTCGTGCTGTACTTCCCCCTGCCGATCCTGCTCGCGCTGCTCATCAACAGCGTGGTCAGGCCCCGGGTGCGGGCGGTCGCACAGGCCGTCCTGTACCTGCCGCACTTCTTCTCCTGGGTGCTGGTCATCGCCGTCTTCCAGCAGCTGCTCGGCGGCGCCGGACTGCTCTCCCAACTGCTGCGGCAGCACGGCTACGACGGCCTCGACATCATGACCGACCCCAGCACCTTCAAGTTCCTCATCACCGCGCAGAGCGTCTGGAAGGACGCCGGCTGGGGGATCATCGTCTTCCTCGCCGCGCTCGCCTCGGTGAGCCCGGACCTGTACGAGGCCGCCGCGATGGACGGCGCCGGCCGCCGGCGCCGCATGTGGCACGTCACCCTGCCCGCGCTGCGCCCGGTGATCGCGCTGCTGCTGGTGCTGCGCGTCGGCGACGCCCTCACCGTCGGCTTCGAACAGATCCTGCTGCAACGCGACGCCGTGGGACCGGGGGCCGCCGAGGTCCTCGACACCTTCGTGTGGTGGAACGGCGTACGCAACCAGGACTTCGGCTACGCGGCCGCCGCCGGACTGATCAAGGGCGTGGTCAGCCTCGGACTGGTCCTCGCCGCGAACAAGGTGGCCCATCTCATGGGCGAGCAGGGGGTGTACAAGAAGTGACCGCCGTGACCGACAGGCCCGTACGGGAACCCCGCCGGTGGGCCGCCCCGCCCCGGCCGGTGTGGGAGGAGAGACCGACCAGGGCCGGTCTGGCGGGCAAGGGGCTCGTCCTCACGCTGGCCTGCCTCGCGATCCTCTTCCCGCTGTGGATCGTCGTCGTCACCAGCCTCTCCTCCCGCAAGACCATCGACGAGACCGGCGGCCTGGTCATGGTCCCCGAGGGCATCACCTTCATCGCCTACGAGGAGCTGCTCAGCGGCGGCCAGGTCACCCGCGCCGCGATCGTCAGCATCCTGGTCACCCTGGTCGGCACGCTGTTCTCGATGACCGTGTCCGTCCTGTGCGCCTACGGCCTGTCCCGCACCGACTCCCTCGGCCACCGCTGGATCCTGATGACCCTGCTGGCGACGATGTTCTTCAGCGCCGGTCTCATCCCGACCTACCTGCTGGTGCAGACCCTCGGCCTGACCGACACCTACCTCGCGCTGATCCTGCCCAGCGCGGTGAGCGTGTTCAACATCCTCGTGCTGCGCGGCTTCTTCATGAACATCTCGCCGGAACTGATCGACAGCGCCCGCATCGACGGCGCCGGCGACCTGCGCATCCTGTGGCAGATCGTCATGCCGCTGTCCCGCGCGGTGCTGGCGGTGATCACGCTGTTCTACGCCGTCGGCTACTGGAGCGCGTGGTTCAACGCGTCGCTGTACCTCAACGACCAGAGCATGCTGCCGCTGCAGAACGTCATGATCCAGCTCGTGCAAAAGCAGGAGGCGCCGGTGGGGCTCGCCCAGTCCATCAAGACGGGGCAACTGTCGGGACTCGCCGTGCAGATGGCCGTGATGGTGATGGCGCTGGTGCCGGTCGCGGTGCTGTCTCCCTTCGTCCAGAAGCACTTCAAGAAGGGGATGCTGACGGGAGCGGTGAAGGGCTGAGGCCCGAGCCTCATATTCAAGAACCGAGGTATGTCATGAGCATGACACGCAACCGCATTCTCTTCGGCGGCGACTACAACCCCGAGCAGTGGCCCGAGGAGACCTGGTACGACGACGTACGCCTGATGAAGGACGCCGGCGTCAACTCCGTCACCCTCGGTGTCTTCTCCTGGGCGAAACTCGAACCCCACCCCGGCGCCCGCGAGTTCGGCTGGCTGGACCGGCTCATGGACCTGATGCACGACCATGGCATCGGCGTCGTCCTCGCCACCCCCACCGCCTCGCCCCCGCCCTGGATGGGCCGCCTGCACCCCGACACCCTGCCCCGCGACGAGGACGGCCGCACCGAGTGGTGGGGCGGCCGTCAGCACTTCTCGCACTCCAGCGCCACCTACCGCCGCTACGCCGCCGCCATCACCGAGGACCTGGCAGCCCGTTACGCCGGCCACCCCGCCCTCACCCTGTGGCACATCAACAACGAGTACTGCACCTACGACCACGGCGACGAGGCCGCCGCCTCCTTCCGCCGCTGGCTGCGCGACAAGTACGGCACCCTCGACGCCCTCAACACAGCCTGGGGCACGGCGTTCTGGAGCCAGGGCTACGACAGCTGGGACGGCATCCTGCCCCCACGCCGCGCCCACTACCTGAAGAACCCCGCCCAGGTACTGGACTTCCGCCGCTTCACCTCCGACATGCTCCTGGAGTGCTTCCTCGCCGAACGCGACATCGTCCGCCGGCACACCCCGCACACCCCGGTGACCACCAACTTCATGCCGCTGTGGTCCGGACAGGACGGCTGGCGCTGGGCCGAGGAGGAGGACACCGTCTCCGTCGACCTCTACCCCGACCCGCGCGACCCCCTCGGCGCCCAGTACGGCGCCCTCGTCCAGGACCTCACCCGCTCCCAGGCCCGCGGCCCCTGGATGCTCATGGAACAGGCCGCCGGCCCCGTCAACTGGCGCGGCGTCAACCACCCCAAGCCCCGCGGCCTGGGCCGCCTGTGGTCCCTGCAGGCGGTGGCGCGCGGCGCCGACGCCGTCTGCTACTTCCAGTGGCGCCAGTCCCGGCAGGGCGCGGAAAAGTTCCACTCCGGGATGGTCGGCCACGCGGGGGAGGAAGGCCGCACGTTCCAGGAGATCAAGCAGATCGGTGCGGAACTGCACACGATCGGCGACGAAGTGGCGGGCACCCAGGTCCCCGCCGGCATCGCCGTCCTCCACGACTGGCACTCCTGGTGGGCCACCGACCAGGACGGCCGCCCATCCACGCACGTCGACTACCCGGACGTACTGCGCGCCTGGCACCGCGCCCTCTGGGAGGCCCACCTCACCGCCGACTTCGCCCACCCCGAGCACGACCTCACCGCGTACCGGCTCGTCGTCGTCCCCCAGCTCTACCTGCTCACCGACACGGCGATCGACAACCTCCTGGCTCACGTCTCCGGGGGCGGCACCCTCGTGTGCGGCTTCCTCACCGGGGTCGCCGACGAGGACGACCGCATACGCCCCGGCGGCATGGACGCCCGGCTGCGCGAGCTGTTCGGCATCCGCACGCTGCACGAGTGGTGGCCGCTGGACGCGGGGGAGACCGTCGAGTGCGGGGGCGGGCTGCGCGGGACGCTGTGGTCGGAGGAGATCGAGGCCGACGGCACCGCCGACGAGACCGTTCCCTACCAGGGCGGTGAGCTCGACGGACTGCCCGCCGTACTGCGCCGGGGCCGCGCCTGGTACGTTTCCACGCTCCCGGCGCCGGAAGCCCTGCGCCCCCTGCTCGCCCGGATCGCCGCCGGCGCCGGTGTCCGCCCGGTACTGGACGGACTGCCCGCCGGGGTCGAGGCCGTCCGGCGCGGCGAGCTGCTGTTCCTGCTCAACCACGGGCGTGAGCCGGTGACCGTCGACGTGCCGGGCCCCCACCGCGACCTGCTCACCGGGGCGACCGTGACCGGACGCATCACGCTCGGACGCCACGGAGCGGCGGTGCTGAAACCATGAGCGACGGACTTCGGCACGGAACCTGGGAACCGCTCCCGGCCGCCCGCTGGGAGGACGCCTACCTCAGCGGCAACGGCCACCACGGCGCCCTCGTGTTCGGCGATCCGAACAGCGACCGTGTGATCGTCACCCATCACACCCTCATACGCCCCAACGGCGGCGAACACGCCCGGCCCCCGCACCTGGCCGACGAACTGCCCGCACTCCAGGACCGGTTGCTCGCCGGTGACCTCACGGCCGCCGAGTCCTTCACGGACGGCCGCCCGCTGCAGTGGGTGCAGCCCTTCCACCCGGCCTTCCAGGTCCGGCTGCGGCGTCCGCCTGGCACCCGGCACTCCTACCGCCGCTCCGTGGACTTCTCCACCGGCGAGGTGACGGCCGCGTGCGCGGACTGGAGCAGCCGCGTCTTCGTCTCCCGCGCCGACGACGTGATCGCCCAGCAGGTCACCGGGCCCGCCCTCACGCTGGACATCTGCCTGGACCACCGGCTGCCCGGCGCCCCGGCCGACCTGGGCGTCGACCACGGGGCGCTGCTGACCGCAGAGGGCGCCGTGCTGAGCCTGCGCGCCCGCTACCCCGGCAGCGACCGCGCCTACACCGGCGTGACCCTGATCGCCGTCACCGGCGGCACCACGGCGCTCGCCCCGCCCGGCGCGCACATCACCGGCGCCGACTCGGTCCTCCTGCTCACCCGGGTGCGGCGGCACACCGGGGAACCGGACGTGACCGCCGAGGCACGGGCCCTGCGCGACCTGCTCACCGAGCGGACGTACGACGACCTCCTCGACCGCCATCTGCCCCCGCACCGCACCGCCTACCACCGCGTCACCCTCGACCTGCACGGCGAGCCGGCCGAACGCGCCCTGCCCGGCTCGGAGTTGCTGAAGCACCCCCGCAGCGCGGCCCTGCTGGAGCGGCTGTTCGCGGCCGGCCGCCACCACCTGCTCTCCTCCAGCGGCCTCCTCCCGCCCCGGCTCACCGGACTGTGGACCGGCGACTGGAACACGGCCTGGTCCGGCGCGTTCACCACGGACGCCAACCTCAACCTCCAGACCGCCTCCGCCGCCGCGGCCGGCCTCCCCGAGGTCAGCGAGGCCCTCGCCCGACTCGTCCAGGCGCAGCTCCCCGACTGGCGGGAGAACGCCCGCGCGATCTTCGGCACCCGGGGCGCCGTCGCGCCCGCGCACACCGACGGCGAGTCCGGCCGCACCTACCACTTCAGCTGTGAGTACCCCCTGCACCTGTGGACCGCCGGTGCCGACTGGCTGCTGAAGCCGCTCGTCGACCACGACGAGACCCGCAGCGAACGCGACCCGCGTACGGCCGCTGCCCTGGCCGAAGTCGCCCGGTTCTACGAGGACTTCCTCACCCGCACGGACGCCCGCGGCCACCTCGTGATCGTCCCCTCCTACTCGCCCGAGAACCGTCCCGCGAACGGGAGCTGGGGCGCGCTGAACGCGGCCATGGACCTCTCCGCCGCCCGGCACGCCCTGCGCACCGCCGCCGCGTACCACCCCGGCATCCCCGAGGCCGAGTGCTGGCAGGCCCTCGCCGACCGCCTCCCGCCGCACCGCGTCAACGCCGACGGCGCCCTCGCCGAGTGGGCGTGGCCCGGCCTGGAGGACACCTACGACCACCGCCACCTCAGCCACCTCCACGGCGTCTGGCCGCTCGACGAGATCGACCCCCACGACACCCCGGACCTGGCCGCCGCCGCCCACCGAGCCCTCGAACTACGGGGCGCGGAGAACGACTCGGCCCACGGCCACCTCCACCACGCCCTGATCGCGGCCCGCCTCGGCGACGGCGACCGCGCCGCCCACGCGCTCGGACAGGTGCTCGACGGCGACTTCTTCCACGCCTCCCTGATGAGCGCCCACTACCCGAACCGCGACGTCTACAACGCGGACGCCGCGCACACCCTGCCCGCCGTGCTGATCGAGATGCTGGTGCGGTCGACTCCGGACCGGCTGGTTCTGCTCCCCGCGCTCCCGCCCACCTGCCCGGAGGGCGGACTGCGCGGCATCCGTACCCGGTTCGGGGCCGGACTCGACCTCGCCTGGAACCACGGCACGGCCACGGCACTCCTGCGCCCCACCCGCACCCTGCGCATCGAACTGAGGACTCCCTCCGGCACCCGGCCGCTCGACCTGGTCGCCGGAGAAGACCACGCCCTCGACCTGGAGGCGTGGTGACTCCCGCACACCCCCCGTATTTCCCCCCACCCATGGAAGGAATCCCATGGCAACACGCACCCTGAGCAGGCTCTCCCAGGCCCTGCTCGCCCCCGCCCTCGCGCTCGGCGCCACCGTCGGCCTCGCCGCCGCCCCCGCCCAGGCCGCCGTCTGGAACTCCTGCGACCAGTGGGGCAACACCACGCTGAACGGCTACATCCTGTACAACAACATCTGGGGATCCGGCACCGGCAGCCAGTGCATCTGGGCCAACTCCGGCACCAACTGGGGCGTCTGGGCCAACCACCCCAACACCGGCGGCATCAAGTCCTACCCCAACGCCAAGAAGGTGATCAACAAGCCGATCACCTCGCTCTCCTCGCTCACCAGCAACTACAACGTCACCGTGCCGTCCTCCGGCGCGTACAACACGTCGTACGACATCTGGGACACCGCCTACAGGTACGAGATCATGCTCTGGGTCAACAAGACCGGAGCCGTCGGCCCGCTCGGCAGCCCCCAGGGCGGCGTCACCCTCGGCGGGTCGACCTGGTCCGTGTACAAGGGCAACAACGGCTCGAACGAGGTCTTCTCGTTCATCCGTAGCTCCAACTCCACCTCGGGCACGGTGAACATCCTGCCGATCCTGAAGTGGATCAAGGACGCCAAGGGCTGGTTCGGCAACGTCACCATCGGTGACGTGCAGTTCGGCTACGAGATCACGTCGTCCTCGGGCGGGCTGGACTTCACTACCAACAGCCTGACCGTCAGCAGCAGTTGATCCCGGCGTCCGCATGAGCGTGCGGCCGGTCCCTCCCCTACGGGACCGGCCGCACGTCCGCGTCGGGCCGGGCTACCCGGTGATCGGCAGTTCGGCCCCGTCCCGCAGGAACAGCGGGATGCGGTCCAGGGGGGCGTCGACCGTCACGGCCGTACCGCCCTCGTACGTCCTGCCCGTCCACGCGTCGGTCCAGCGGGCGCCCGCCGGGAGGTGGGTGGTCCGGGCCGTCGCGCCCGCCGTCAGCACCGGCGCCACCAGCAGGTCCCGGCCGAAGAGGTAGGCGTCGTCCACCGTCCACGCGGTCTGGTCGCCGGGGAACTCCAGGAACAGCGGCCGCATCACCGGCAGCCCCTCCTCGTGGGCCTCCCGCATGACATCGAGGACGTACGGCTTCAGGCGCTCGCGCAGCCGCAGGTACTTCTCCAGGACCAGGTAGGCCTCGTCGCCGTAGGACCAGACCTCGTTGGGGCCGCCGGTCATCTCCGGGCCCAGCGGCATGCCCGGCCGGCGGAAGCCGTGCAGGCGCATCAGCGGCGACAGCGCGCCGAACTGGAACCAGCGGACCACCACCTCCCGGTACGCCGGATCGTCCGGGTCGCCGCCGTGGAAGCCGCCGATGTCGGTGTTCCACCAGGGGATGCCGGACAGGGCGGTGTTCAGGCCGGCCGCGATCTGGCGGCGCAGGGTGGCGAAGTCGGTGCCGATGTCACCGGACCACAGGGCGGCGCCGTGCCGCTGACTGCCCGCCCAGGCCGAGCGGTTGAGGGTGATCACCTCGTCCACGCCGGCGGCGCGCAGGCCCTCGTCGAAGGCGCGGGAGTTCTCGGCCGGGTAGAGGTTGCCGACCTCCAGGCCGGGGCCCGCCCAGTAGCGGAGGTTCTCCGAGAAGCCCGGCTTCAGCTCCGGCTCGCAGGCGTCCAGCCAGAAGGCGGTGATGCCGTACGGGTCCAGGTAGTTCTCCTTGATCCTGGACCACACGAACGCGCGGGCGTCGGGGTTGGTGGCGTCGTAGAAGGCCACCTGGACGGTGGAGGAGACCTCCTTGTCCGGCCAGTCCGCGTGCGCCATCGGGCCGTACTGGGTGCCGATGAAGTAGCCGCGCTGATCCATCACCGGGTGGTTCTCCGACAGCGGGGAGACCGAGGGCCAGACGCTCACCACCAGCTTGATGCCGAGCTCGTCCAGCTCCCGGACCATCGCGGCCGGGTCCGGCCACTCCTTCGGGTCGAACTTCCACTCGCCCAGGTGCGTCCAGTGGAAGAAGTCGCAGACGATCGCGTCGACGGGCAGGTTCCGGCGCTTGTACTCCCTTGCCACGGCGAGGAGTTCGTCCTGGGTGCGGTAGCGCAGCTTGCACTGCCAGAAGCCGGCCGCCCACTCGGGGAGCATGGGTGTGCGGCCGGTCACCGCGCTGTAGCGGCGCTGGGTGTCGGCCGGGGTGCCCGCGGTGATCCAGTAGTCGATCTGGCGGGCGGAGTCCGCCACCCAGCGGGTGCCGTTGCCGGCCAGCTCCACGCGGCCGATCGCCGGGTTGTTCCACAGCAGGGTGTAGCCGCGGCTGGAGGTGAGCACGGGGATGGTCACCTCGGCGTTGCGCTGGACCAGGTCCAGGACCAGGCCCTTCTGGTCGAGCCGGCCGTGCTGGTGCTGGCCGAGGCCGTACAGCTTCTCGTCGTCGTAGGCGGAGAAGCGCTGCTCCAGACGGTGGTGGCCGTTGCCGACGGCGGTGTAGAGGCGCGGGCCGGGCCACCAGAAGTGGGCACGTTCCTCGGCCAGCAGCTCCGCCTGGTCGTCCGTGCGCAGGAAACGGATCAGGCCCTCGCTGTTCATGTCGACCGTGAGCGCGCCGACGGTCAGGCGTCCGTGGCCGTTCTCGATCTTGACGGTGCTCTCGGTGACCGGGGCGTCCGGGAGGAGCGCGCCGGGCAGGCCGTCCAGGACCGGGCCGCCGAGCCGGGCGCGCACCCGGACCGCGTCCGGGCCCCACGGCTCGATGCGTACGGTCTCCTGGCGGCCGCTCCACTCCAGCGCGCCGTCCCGGTCGTGGAAGGTGCCGGCGGTGGGGGAGGACTGGGCGAGGCTGACCGTGCCGTGCTGAGGGTGGGTCTCGGCATGCTGGTTCACGGGGTGCTCCTTGGAGGAGTGCGGACAGGGGCGTCCTGCGGGAGGCGCGGGAGGAGGGCATGGGGGTGCCCGGGGCGGGGCGGTGTGCCAGATGGGGCGGTGCGGGTGTTCAGGAGCGGGAGGGGACCGGGCCCGAACTCGCCCGGACCGTCAACTCGGGCGGGAGGAGCACCACTTCGTCCGTGCCACGCCCGCCGAGCTTCGCCATCAGGTGCTCGACCGCGCGTCGGCCCATCTCCTGGGCGGGGATGCCCGCGGAGGTCAGGCGCACCGAGGCCTGGACGGCCACCTGGTCGGGGCAGATCGCGACCACCGACATGTCCTCCGGCACGGCCCGGCTCTGCTGGCGCAACAGGGCGAGCAGGGGTTCGACGGCGGACTCGTTCTGCACGATGAAGCCCGTGGTGCCGGGGCGCTCGTCGAGGATCCGGGCCAGCGTCGCCGCCACCGCGTCGTAGCCGCCCTCGCAGGGGCGGTGCAGCGCCCGCAGGCCCAGCTCGCGGGCGCGGGAGCGCAGACCGTCGAGGGTGCGTTCGGCGAAGCCGGTGTGCCGCTCGTAGACGGCGGGCGCCTCGCCGATGACAGCGATGTCACGGTGCCCGAGCATCGCCAGGTGCTCCAGGCAGAGCGCGCCCGTCGCGCCCCAGTCCAGGTCGACGCAGGTCAGACCGGCGGTGTCGGCGGGCAGGCCGATCAGGACGGACGGCTGGTCAGTCGCACGCAACAGCGGCAGCCGCTCGTCGTCCAGTTCGACGTCCATCAGGATCATGGCGTCGGCGAGTCCGCTGCCGGTGACCCGGCGCACGGCGTCGGGGCCCTCCTCGCCGGTGAGCAGCAGCACGTCGTAGCCGTGGGTGCGGGCGGTGGTCGCCACGGCGATGGCGATCTCCATCATCACCGGTACGTACATGTCGGTGCGCAGCGGGATCATCAGGGCGATGATGTTCGACCGGCTGCTCGCCAGGGCGCGGGCGCCCGCGTTCGGGTGGTAGCCGAGCACCCGGATGCTCTCCTCGACCCGCCGCCGGGTGCTCGCGGAGATGGACCGCTTGCCGCTGAGGACGTAGCTCACCGTGCTCGCCGAGACTCCGGCGTGCTGGGCGACCTCGGCGAGGGTGACCATCCAGCTCTCCCAGCTTTGTGAAGCGCTTCGACAGTGCGCGTTGCTGACATCGGGCGATGAGGGTGGTTCGACAGTAACCCCAGCAGGAGTGGGTGTCCATAGGCTGTCGAAGCGCTTCGACTGTTTTCTTGCGGCGGCCTTGGGAGGCGCGAGGACGGCAGGGCCATCCGAATGGAGCACACGACTGGTCGTCGCACCGCGCCCACACGATGCTGGGTGGCACCGCACCGAAACAGAACGGTGGACTGCGAGCGTCCGTGCGCGAGGGGTGGTGGGTCCGCCCGGTATCGGGTACATACGATCCAGTAGCACCGGTCGGTAACGTACCGCCCTCACAATCCCTATTCGCGGCGAGGTGAGCCTCATGTCCGCACCAACGTCCAACAAGCCCGCCGTCACCGAGCGCGAGGCGCGTCAGGTGGCGGAGGCCGCCCGGGAGCAGGACTGGCGCAAGCCCAGCTTCGCCAAGGAGCTGTTCCTGGGCCGCCTCCGGCTGGACCTCATCCATCCGCACCCGCTCCCGGCCGACGACGAGGTCCAGCGCGGCGAGGAGTTCCTCGCCAAGCTCCGCGACTTCTGCGAGACGAAGATCGACTCGGCCCGGATCGAGCGGGACGCGCGGATCCCGGACGAGGTCGTCACCGGGCTCAAGGAGCTCGGCGCCCTCGGCATGAAGATCGACACCAGATACGGCGGGCTCGGCCTGACCCAGGTCTACTACAACAAGGCCCTCGCCCTGGCCGGCTCCGCCAGCCCAGCGATCGGCGCGCTGCTCTCCGCGCATCAGTCGATCGGCGTACCGCAGCCGCTGAAAATCTTCGGCACACAGGAGCAGAAGGAGACCTTCCTGCCGCGCTGCGCCCGCACGGACATCTCCGCCTTCCTGCTGACCGAGCCGGACGTGGGCTCCGACCCGGCACGCCTGGCGACCACGGCGGTCCCGGACGGGGACGACTACGTCCTCGACGGGGTCAAACTGTGGACGACCAACGGGGTAGTCGCCGACCTCCTCGTCGTCATGGCGCGCGTGCCGAAGTCCGAGGGCCACCGGGGCGGCATCACCGCCTTCGTCGTCGAGGCCGCCTCCGAGGGCGTCACGGTGGAGAACCGCAACGCCTTCATGGGCCTGCGCGGCATCGAGAACGGCGTCACCCGCTTCCACCGGGTCCGCGTCCCGGCCGCCCACCGCATCGGCGAGGAGGGACAAGGCCTGAAGATCGCCCTGACCACCCTCAACACCGGCCGGCTGTCCCTGCCGGCGATGTGCGCGGGCGCGGGCAAGTGGTGCCTGAAGATCGCCCGAGAGTGGTCGGCGGTCCGCGAGCAGTGGGGCAAGCCGGTCGCGCTGCACGAGGCGGTCGGCTCGAAGATCTCCTTCATCGCGGCCACCACCTTCGCGCTGGAGGCGGTGCTCGACCTGTCCTCCCAGATGGCCGACGAGAACCGCAACGACATCCGCATCGAGGCCGCCCTCGCCAAGCTCTACGGCTCGGAGATGGCCTGGAAGATGGCCGACGAGCTGGTCCAGATCCGCGGCGGCCGCGGCTACGAGACGGCCGCCTCCCTCGCCGCCCGCGGCGAACGCGCGGTCCCCGCCGAGCAGATGCTGCGCGACCTGCGCATCAACCGCATCTTCGAGGGCTCCACCGAGATCATGCACCTGCTGATCGCCCGTGAGGCCGTCGACGCCCACCTCTCGGTCGCCGGCGACCTCATCGACCCCGACAAGTCCCTGTCGGACAAGGCGAAGGCAGGCGCTAACGCGGGCGTCTTCTACGCCAAGTGGCTGCCGAAGCTGGTCGCCGGCCCCGGTCAGCTCCCGCGCGCGTACGCCGAGTTCCACCCGCCCGGCCACCGCGACCTCTCGCCCCACCTGCGCTACGTCGAACGCCACGCCCGCAAGCTCGCCCGCTCCACCTTCTACGCCATGTCCCGCTGGCAGGGCCGGATGGAGACCAAACAGGGCTTCCTCGGCCGGGTCGTCGACATCGGCGCCGAACTGTTCGCGATGAGCGCGGCCTGCGTCCGCGCCGAACTCCTGCGCACCCAGGGCGACCACGGCCGCGAGGCCTACCAGCTCGCCGACGCCTTCTGCCACCAGTCCCGCATCCGCGTCGCCGAACTCTTCGACCGCCTGTGGACCAACACCGACGACCTCGACCGCAAGGTCGTCAAGGGCGTCCTCGGAGGGGTCTACGAGTGGCTGGAGGAGGGCGTCATCGACCCCTCGGACGACGGCCCGTGGATCGCGGAGGCGGCCCCCGGGGCGTCGGAGCGGGAGAACGTGCACCGGCCGATCCGGTGACGGTGAGGACCGGTTACGACCGGTTGCAGACTGCCCGGCGGCGCCGGCCACTGGGTCCGCCGACCGGTGACGGACGGACGCGATGGTCTCGAAGTCCGTGTCGTAGTGCGGCACGGTGAGCCCCTGGAGCTCGGCGGTCGCGGCGACCAGCAGGTCGACCGCGCCCGCCGAGCGGTGCAGGCCCTTCGCCGTGAGCTCCTGCCGCACCGTCCACGCGCGCGTCAGCGCCCGGTCGCCCAGCGGCGTCCAGCCGGACAGCGCGTTCATGCGCTCGATCATCCGCTCGCGGTCCTCGGCGTTCCCGGCGCTGTACAGGAACTCGATCTCGGTGACGGGACATCGGGCGATGAGGCCCTCGGTCAGGGTTCCTCCCCGTGCGAGCGGGCCGGCTGACTGAGGATTCGGACGAGGGCGCCCGTGTCGATGAGGAACACGGCGGCGGTCATCGACGGTGGTTCGCCTCGTCCAGGAGGATGTCGAAGGCGCCCGCGTCGGCGCGCGCGGCCGGCCGGGCCGGTGCGAGGGCGCGCTCCTTGCGTTCGATGCCGTCCTTCAGGGCCGCGGTCACGGTGTCTTCCTTCGTCTTGGTGCCGAAAGCCATGGCGGCGTCCGCAAGCAGCTGCTCGTCGATGTCGATCAGGATCTTGGCCATGACGGCACCCTCCGTACGTCCAGCGGTTCCTGAAGCGAATCCGAACACGGCCCCCCACACCGTCGCACTCAGCCGACCGGGAACAGTTCCCGGCGGTGTGGGTACCCACTGGTCCGACGGTCCCGGGAAAGCGGCGATGGCCGTGTGTACGACACCGGACGGACGTCCGGGAGGGCGAGGGAGCACTGCCATGGGCACGGTCGGTCAGGACCTGGAGCCGGACTTCCCGGCGGCGGTCCTGCGTGAACTGGGCACAGGTGTCTTCACCGTCGACATGTCGGGGCGCATCACGTACGCCAACCCGTGGGCCGAGCAGGTGCTCGACCGGCCCCTGAAGCAGATGGCCGGCCAGGACGCGCACGACCTGCTGCACCGCCGTCCCGACGGCAGCCCGATGCCACGCGAGCGGTGCGCGATGCTGGCCCCGCTGTACGGGGGCACCGTGACCGAGGAGGGCAGCGAGGAATACTTCCGGCGGCCCGACGGCACCATGGTGCCGATCATCTGGGCGACCACACCCCTGCTGCTGGCCGGCCGGCAGGCCGGCATGGTGGTCGTCTTCGACGACTTCAGCCTGCACCGCGGCGCCGAGCAGCGCAGGGACGCGCACACCGCGGCCCTGGGAGCGCTGACCGCCCGGCTGAACCTGCTGGCGGAGGTCTCCGCGGTGCTGATGTCGACCCTGGAGACCTCCGCCAGGATCCGCAAGCTGCTGCGGCTGCTGGTTCCGGCCATGGGCGACTGGGCGGCGACCGACCTGGACTCCGAGGGGAGCTCGGGGCTGGAGCGGGCCGCCGTACGCAGCCTCGCGCACCCGCACCGGGCCAGGCGGCTGGAGGGGCCGCTGCCGCTGCTGCAGGAGAAGACCCTCACGGCGGTGGCACGGGTCACCAGCAGCGACGATCCCGTCCGGCTGACCGCCCAGGAGCTGCTACGGGACCCGGACGCCCCGCTCGCCGGCACCCACAGGAAGCTGTTCGAACAACTCGGCGGACACTCGGCGACCGTGGTGTCGCTGCGCGCCCGGCGCCAGTCCTACGGCATGCTCACCGTGGCCCGCGCCGGGGAGTCCGAGCCGCACACCGACGCCGAGGTCCAGCTGCTCACCGACATCGGCCGGCGACTGGCCCTGGTGATGGACAACTCCCGGCTGTACCAGGAGCAGCGGAACGTGGCCGAGACCATGCAGCGCCGGCTGCTCGCCCCGCTGCCGCAGGTCGGCCGGCTGCGGATGGCCGCGCGCTATCTGCCCGCGCAGACCGCCATGGAGGTCGGCGGCGACTGGTACGACGCCTTCCTGCTCTCCGACGGAGTCCTGGCCGTCGTCATCGGGGACGTGGTCGGCCACGATCTGGAGGCGGCCTCGCACATGGCCGAGGTCCGCAACATGCTGCGCGCGATCGCCTGGGACCACGAGGAACCGCCCAGCCTGATCATGCGCCGTGTGGACGAGGCGGTGACCAACACCAGCGACGCCCCCATGGCCACACTCGTCTTCGCCCGGATCGAGGGTCGCGAGGGCGGGCCCTGGCAGCTGCACTGGGTCAACGCCGGGCACCCCCCGCCACTGCTGGTCCCCCACCAGGGCGAGGCGCGCTTCCTGACGGCCGGGCACGGACCGCTGATCGGCATGAGCGCCACCCTGAACCTGGGTCTGCACTGGCCCGACGCGGTGGAGGACCTGCCCCCGGAGTCTCTCCTGCTGCTCTACACCGACGGCCTGGTGGAGAGCCGGACCCGCCCGATCGACCTCGGCATGGCCAAGCTCAGCCACCACGCCTCCGTCCTGGCCCGGCGGATGGCCCGCCGGACCGTGGACGAGTTCTGCGACGAACTGCTGGAGCGCATCGCGCCCAGCGGTGACGACGTCGCCCTGCTGGCGCTGCGGCTGCCCGAGGCCGGCTCGGGCGCCCCCGGCGACCACCGGCCACCGCCTGCTCCGCAAGCCCCGTACAGCCCGGCCGCGCCGAACCGGGCCGCGCCCGGCTCCGTCCAGCAGGACGCCCCGGTGCAGGACCCCACACGTGGCCTGCGGGAGGAGTGAGGGCCGTGCGGTGCGGACCTCAGCCCCCGATGGAGACCGAGGGCTCCCCGGAGGCCACTCCGTCGGCCTCCATCTGCTCGGCGATCTTCATGGCCTCCTCGATCAGGGTCTCCACGATCTTCGACTCGGGGACGGTCTTGATGACCTTCC
>NZ_QFDQ01000109.1 GCF_003270085.1 Streptomyces triticisoli
CGCCGACGCCGGCAGCGCCCGCTACGGCGCGCCCACCTCCGCCGCGTACGGCGGCTCGGCGCCCGCGCGCGAGCAGGTGACGGCCGCCGCGCGGGCGGCGAACCGCAGCAGACCCGTCCAGCCCGAGGCACCCAGCCCGGCCAGGCCCTCGGGGGAGAGGGCGTCCCGCACGGACAGCGCGTGCAGCAGCGCCGCGTTCACGGTGTCGCCCGCGCCGATGGTGTCCACGACGTCGACCTTCTCGCCCGGCACGGAGTGCTCACCGCCGTCCTTGGTGCAGACGGTGAGCCCGACGCCCCCGTGAGTGATCACCACGGCCGACGGCCCGGCGGCCAGCCACTCGCGCGGAGTTCCACCCAGCCACCGCGCGTCCTCCTCGGACAGCTTCAGCAGCGACACCGAGGGCAGCCAGCCGGCGAAGCGCGCCCGGTAGGCGTCCGCGTCCGCGATCAGACCGGGCCGGACGTTCGGGTCCAGCGCGGTGAACACACCCTGCCCGGCCGCGCTCCGCATCAGCTCCTCGTACGCGCTCGCACCCGGCTCCAGAACCAGCGAACAGGTGCCGAAGGACACCGCGCGGGTCCCTGCGGGCAGCTCGGCGGGCGCGGTGAACAGGCGGTCGGCGGTGCCGTCGACGTAGAACGAGTACGCGGCCGAGCCGTCGGCGCCGACCGAGGCGACCGCCAGCGTGGTCGGCTCGACGCCGCGCTGCACGCCCGAGACGTCCACCCCGGCCCGCCGCAGCCCGTCGAGCAGCGCCTCACCGAAGGCGTCGTACGACAGGCGGGAACAGAAGGCCGTACGGGAGCCGAGGCGGCCCAGCGCGACGGCCGTGTTGTACGGGCCGCCGCCGAGCGCCGGTCCGAGGTCGGCGAGGGCGCCCGTGCCCCGCGGTACCAGGTCGATCAGGGCCTCACCGGCGACGACGATCACGAGTCGGTTCCTTTCGGCAGCCAGGGTCCGGGAAGTTATCCCATCGCGCGCCGGAGGTAAACGCCGGGTCCACGTGCCGGCGCCGGGACGACCCGCCCCCGCCCGCGCCGACGCCGCTGGGTATCGTCGACGTGTCCAGCCCTCTGACCAGTGGAGACCCTGATGTCCGGCCGTCCCTCCGCGAGCCGCCGTACCGTCCTGCGCGGAGCGGCCCTCACCCCCGTCGCCGCGCTCGGGCTCACCGCCTGCGGACCGGACGACACCGGCGCCGGCCCCGCCAGGCCGACCGAACCGGTCGACCTCGGCGCCGAGAGCGAGGTCCCCGAGGGCGGCGCCAAGCTGTACCGGGACCACAACGTGGTCGTCAGCCGGGATGCGAACGGCGCCCTGAAGGCGTACAGCACGATCTGCACGCACGGGCGGTGCCCGATCAACAAGCTCGAGGGGACGAGGCTGATCTGCCCCTGCCACGGCAGCGAGTTCGACGCCACCACCGGCCAGGTGACGCGGTCCCCGGCCTCCGTCCCGCTGGAGGAGCTGACCATACGCGCGCAGGGCGGCAAGCTCGTCGCCGGGCCCGACGCCTGACAGCCGGCAGCCGCCCTCGGCCCGGCCCGCTCACTCCCAGTGCCAGCCGACGCCCACGATCCCCGTCCGCACCCGCGGCTCCACGAGGTGCACCGACCGGTGCCGCGCGCTCACCGGCAGCTCCTGACGGCCGCCGCGCGGGGCCGCCGCCGAGGCCTGCGTGAACCGGTGGCAGCGCACCGGCAGGACGCTCGTGCCGAACCGCACCTGAAGGGCGTACTGCCCGCCGGCCGAGTCGAACTCCCGGACGCACTCGCGCGCCACACCGGCGGTGCCGTCCTCGACGCCGTACCGGAACAGGAATGTGTCGCCGGCCCGCAGCCGGGTGTCGAAGAGCAGCTCGGCCACCAGCACCCCGGTGCCGTGGTGCCGCCGTATCCGGCCCGTACGGCAGTTCTCCAGGGCGTGCACGGCCATCCGCTCCGGCACGCACCCCGGGTCGCCGTGGTGGACGGCCACGAAGCGGTCCACACCGTCCCGGTGCGCGCGCACGATGTGCTGGGACTCGCGCTCGGCGAGCTCCCGGCGCGGCCCGATCCGCACCCGCTCGTGGTACCCCAGCGTGTGCAGCCCGCTGCCGGGCGGGCAGCCCAGCTCGGCCAGCAGCCCGCGCAGCACGTCCGAGGCCTCCACGAGGGAGCGGTAGGAGCGCGCCCCGGTCCGCCGTGCGTCCGAGCGCTCCTCGGCCTCGGCCAGCAGCCGGATCAGCGACTCGTCCGGCAACCGCAGGATCTCCTCCAGGGCCCGTACGGCCCGCAGCGACTCCGGCCGCTGCGGGCGCCGCGCGCCCTGCTGCCAGTAGCTCAGACTGGTGACCCCGACCCTGACCCCGTAGCGCGACAGATGGTGCTGCACACGCTGCAACGGCAGACCGCGGGCGGCGATCGCGGCGCGCAGCGCCACGTGGAAGGGGCCGCCGCGCAGGGCCGTGTCCAGTTCAGCGGTCGCGATGTCCACCTGTTGTGGGGCGTACGGCATGCACGGGCCTTTCTGTGAGGGTGCGGACGGCTGGTCGGACCGTTCACGCGGGTCCCCGGAGCCACCCCCGCGCGCGGGCACGGGTGTCCTCATCTCCGTACGCCGCCGTCGACAGCCCCGAGTTCCCCCGCATTGAAGCGTGTTGACCAAGTCCCGACAACACCTGAGACCGACAGTCGTGCACTCCTGGCCGAGTCCGCACCCCCGGCCGGAGCGGGCCGGGAGCCGCCGCCGCACGAGACCCGCCGCTGTGTCGGCGCTCGACAGTAGGGTGTGAGACATGGCCGACCCCTCCAGCTACCGCCCCAAGCCGGGAGACATCCCGGACTCTCCGGGGGTCTACAAGTTCCGTGACGAGCACCACCGGGTGATCTACGTCGGAAAGGCGAAGAGCCTGCGCCAGCGCCTGGCGAACTACTTCCAGGACCTGGCGAACCTCCACCCGCGCACCCGGACGATGGTCACCACGGCCGCGTCCGTGGAGTGGACCGTGGTGTCCACGGAGGTCGAGGCGCTGCAGCTGGAGTACTCCTGGATCAAGGAGTTCGACCCCCGGTTCAACGTCAAGTACCGCGACGACAAGAGCTACCCGTACCTCGCGGTGACGATGAACGAGGAGTTCCCGCGCGTGCAGGTGATGCGCGGCCACAAGAAGAAGGGCGTGCGCTACTTCGGGCCGTACGCACACGCGTGGGCCATCCGCGACACCGTCGACCTGCTGCTGCGCGTCTTCCCGGTACGCACCTGCTCGGCGGGCGTCTTCAGGAACGCCGCCCGCACCGGACGCCCCTGCCTGCTCGGCTACATCGGCAAGTGCTCCGCGCCCTGCGTGGGCCGTGTCTCCGCCGGGGAGCACCGGGAGCTGGCCGAGGAGTTCAGCGACTTCATGGCCGGCCGCACGGGCACGTACCTGCGCCGCCTGGAGAAGGAGATGACCGAGGCGGCCGAGGAGATGGAGTACGAGCGGGCCGCCCGTCTGCGCGACGACATCGAGGCCCTGAAGAAGGCCATGGAGAAGAACGCGGTCGTGCTCGCCGACGCGACCGACGCCGACCTCGTCGCCGTCGCCGAGGACGAGCTGGAGGCCGCCGTACAGATCTTCCACGTGCGCGGCGGACGCGTGCGCGGCCAGCGCGGCTGGGTGACCGACAAGGTGGAGGACGTCACCACCGGCGCCCTCACCGAGCACGCCCTGCAGCAGCTGTACGGCGAGGAGAGCGGGGACGCCGTCCCCAGGGAGGTCCTCGTGACGGCCCTGCCCGACCCGGCCGAGCCGGTCCAGCAGTGGCTCACCGACCGCCGCGGGTCGAACGTCTCGCTGCGCATCCCGCAGCGCGGCGACAAGAAGGCCCTGATGGAGACCGTGCAGCGCAACGCCCTGCAGGCGCTCGCCCTGCACAAGACCAGGCGCGCCTCGGACCTGACCACGCGCTCGCGTGCCCTGGAGGAGATCGCCGAGGCCCTCGGCCTGGACAGCGCCCCCCTGCGGATCGAGTGCTACGACATCTCCCACCTGCAGGGCGACGACGTGGTGGCCTCCATGGTCGTCTTCGAGGACGGCCTGCAGCGCAAGAGCGAGTACCGCCGCTTCCAGATCAGAGGTCGTGTCGGAGACACACAGATTTGGCACGGCCAGGGCCAGGACGACGTCCGCTCCATGCACGAGGTGATCACACGCCGCTTCAAGCGGTACCTCGCCGAGAAGGAGAGGACCGGCGAGTGGGCCGACGGCGAGGACGCCCTCGCCGACGGCTCGCCGGGCGCGCCCACCGAGGACGACGGGCGTCCCAAGCGCTTCGCCTACCCGCCGCAGCTCGTCGTCGTCGACGGCGGCCGGCCCCAGGTCGCCGCCGCCCAGCGGGCCCTGGACGAGCTCGGCATCGACGACGTCGCCGTGTGCGGGCTGGCCAAGCGCCTGGAGGAGGTCTGGCTGCCCGGGGAGGACGACCCGGTGGTCCTGCCACGCAGCAGCGAGGGCCTGTACCTGCTGCAGCGCGTGCGTGACGAGGCCCACCGGTTCGCGATCACCTACCAGCGCACCCGGCGGGCCAAGCGCTTCCGGGCCGGGCCCCTGGACGACGTACCCGGCCTCGGCGAGACGCGCAGACAGGCGCTGATCAAACATTTCGGCTCGGTGAAGCGGCTGCGGTCCGCGACAGTCGACCAGATCTGCGAGGTGCCCGGCATAGGCCGCAAGACGGCCGAGACGATCGCCGCGGCCCTCGCCCGGACGGCCCCGGCCGCACCCGCCGTCAACACGGCGACGGGAGAGATCATAGAAGACGTGGAGGAAGCGCCGCCCGGGACGACGGGCGACGCGGGGGAGCCCGTGACCGCGGGCGCCCCGGACGACCGACGGGGGCAGGAGACATGAGCGAGCACGAGACACGGCAGCAGAACACCGAGCGAGATCAGGCCCACGAGGGGACACCCGCCGAGCAGCAGCGGCGGGCGGTCCAGGAAGACGGAGCACAGGTGAGTATCGACACGGCCGGCGTCCCCGACGCGGCCATTCCCGAGCTGGTGATCATCACCGGCATGTCCGGGGCCGGCCGGTCCACGGCCGCCAAGTGCCTGGAGGACCTCGGCTGGTTCGTCGTCGACAACCTGCCGCCGGCGCTGATCACCACCATGGTGGAGCTCGGCGCCCGCTCGCAGGGCAACGTGGCCCGTATCGCGGTCGTCGTCGACGTCCGCGGCCGCCGCTTCTTCGACGCCCTGCGCGAGTCCCTGGCCGACCTGGAGGCCAGGAACGTCACGCGGCGGATCGTTTTCCTGGAGTCCTCGGACGAGGCTCTGGTACGCCGCTTCGAGTCGGTGCGCCGGCCCCACCCGCTCCAGGGCGACGGCCGTATCGTCGACGGCATCGCCGCCGAGCGCGAACTGCTGCGGGAGCTGCGCGGCGACGCCGACCTGGTGATCGACACCTCCAGCCTCAACGTGCACGAACTGCGCGCCAAGATGGACGCCCAGTTCGCCGGCGAGGAGGAGCCCGAGCTGCGGGCCACGGTGATGTCCTTCGGGTTCAAGTACGGCCTGCCGGTCGACGCCGACCTGGTCGCGGACATGCGGTTCCTGCCCAACCCGCACTGGGTGCCCGAGCTGCGCCCGTACACCGGGCTGAACGACGAGGTCGCCGCGTATGTCTTCAACCAGCCCGGCGCCAAGGACTTCCTCGACCGCTACGCCGAGCTGCTGCGGCTGATCGCGGCCGGCTACCGCCGCGAGGGCAAGCGGTACGTGACCATCGCCATCGGCTGCACGGGCGGCAAGCACCGCTCGGTGGCCATGTCCGAGAAGCTGGCCGCGCGGCTCGCGGCCGAAGGTGTGGAGACCGTCGTCGTCCACCGGGACGTGGGGCGGGAGTGACCGGAAGACGTACTCCGCGGCTGAGCGGGCTGCGCCGGGTGATGCCGGAGGGGCGTACGGTACGTCGCCCGGGGCGCACCGTGGAGGTCCGGGGTGCGCGGGCGCGCCGCCGCGGGACCCAGCCCAAGGTGGTCGCCCTCGGCGGCGGCATGGGCCTGTCCGCCTCGCTCGCCGCGCTGCGCCGGATCACCGGCGACCTCACCGCCGTCGTCACCGTGGCCGACGACGGCGGCTCCAGCGGGCGCCTGCGCGACGAGCTGGGCGTGCTGCCACCCGGTGACCTGCGCAAGGCGCTGGCCGCGCTGTGCGGTGACGACGACTGGGGCCAGACCTGGGCCCGGGTCATCCAGCACCGCTTCACCTCGCAGGGCGACCTGCACGACCACGCGGTGGGCAACCTGCTGATCGTCGCCCTGTGGGAGCAGCTCGGCGACCACGTTCAGGCGCTGGACCTGGTGGGCATGCTGCTGGGCGCGCACGGGCGCGTGCTGCCCATGTCGGCCGTGCCCCTGGAACTGCAGGCGCTGGTCAGGGGGCACGATCCGGAGCGGCCCGAGGACATCGATGTCGTCCGCGGCCAGGCCACGGTCGCGCTCACCCCGGGGGAGGTGCAGTCCGTGCACCTCGTGCCGAACGACCCGCCCGCCGTGCCGGAGGCCGTGGAGGCGGTCCTGGACGCGGACTGGGTGGTGCTCGGGCCCGGCTCCTGGTTCTCCTCGGTCATCCCGCACCTGCTGGTGCCGGAGTTGCGCGACGCGCTCACCGAGACCAGGGCACGGCGGGTGCTGTCCCTGAACCTCGCACCGCAGCCGGGGGAAACCGCCGGCTTCTCCCCGCAGCGTCATTTGGAGGTTTTGGGGCGACACGCCCCTAAACTCGCCCTGGACGTGGTGCTGGCCGACGAGGCCGCCGTGCCCGACCGCGAAGACCTCAGCGAGGCCGCCGAGCGGTTCGGCGCCGCGGTCGAACTCGCGCCGGTGGCCCGGAGGGACGGAACTCCGCGGCACGACCCGGAGTTGCTGGCCGCCGCGTACGACCGTATTTTTCGGATGCATGGAAGGATCGGCCCATGGCGATGACGGCAGCGGTGAAGGACGAGATCTCCCGGCTCCCCGTCACTCGGACCTGCTGCAGAAAGGCGGAGGTCTCCGCCGTTCTGCGGTTCGCCGGCGGCCTCCACCTGGTCAGCGGGCGCATCGTGATCGAGGCGGAGCTGGACACCGCCATGGCGGCGCGGCGTCTGAAGCGGGACGTCCTGGAGATCTTCGGCCACGGCTCCGAGCTGATCGTGATGGCGCCGGGCGGGCTGCGGCGCGGCTCGCGCTATGTGGTGCGCGTCGTCGCGGGCGGCGACCAGCTGGCCCGCCAGACCGGGCTGGTCGACGGGCGGGGCCGCCCGATCCGCGGCCTGCCGCCGCAGGTGGTCTCGGGGGCCACCTGCGACGCCGAGGCCGCCTGGCGCGGGGCGTTCCTCGCCCACGGCTCGCTCACCGAGCCGGGCCGGTCCTCCTCCCTGGAGGTGACCTGCCCCGGCCCGGAGGCCGCGCTCGCCCTGGTCGGCGCCGCCCGCCGGCTGTCCATCGCGGCGAAGGCCCGCGAGGTGCGGGGCGTCGACCGGGTCGTCGTCCGTGACGGTGACGCGATCGGCGCGCTGCTGACCCGCCTCGGTGCCCATGAGTCCGTGCTGGCCTGGGAGGAGCGGCGGATGCGCCGCGAGGTCCGCGCCACGGCCAACCGCCTCGCCAACTTCGACGACGCCAACCTGCGCCGCTCGGCCCGCGCCGCCGTCGCGGCCGGCGCCCGCGTGCAGCGCGCCCTGGAGATCCTCGGCGACGACGTGCCCGAGCACCTCGCCGCCGCGGGCCGCCTGCGCATGGATCACAAGCAGGCCTCCCTGGAGGAACTCGGCGCCCTCGCCGACCCCCCGCTGACCAAGGATGCGGTCGCGGGCCGCATCCGCCGCCTCCTCGCCATGGCCGACAAACGAGCCTCCGACCTGGGCATCCCGGGCACCGAGGCCAACCTCACGGAGGACCTGGCGGACAACCTGGCCGGCTGACCCGGACCGACCGCACGGCCGGGCGAACGGGTCTGGCCGACAGGGGCCCGGCCGACACGGGCCGGGTGGCAGTGGCCGGCCGGCGGACGGGGGCCGGTTGGCACCGGCGGGTGGCAGCGGCAGGGTCGGCAGGGGCCGGCCGACCTGGGCCGGCCGGTCGATTCTCGCGGAGGACTCGGCGGGCAATCCGGTCGGCTGACCCGGGCCGGCCGGGTGAACGGGTTCGGCCGGTAATTGGCCGGGTGGCGGTGGCCGGCCGGCGGGAGCCGGCCGGTACTGGTACCGGCCGGTGAGGGTGGCCGGCCGACGGGGGCCGGTTGGTACCGGCGGGTGACAGCGGCCGAGTCGACAGGGGCCGAGTCGACAGGGGCCGGCCGGTGTCGGCCGTCGACAGCGCCCGACCGGTACCCGTCGGGCGGCGTGGGGCCGAGTCGCGGGCTGTCCGGTCGGGCGGCCCGCGTTTTTGATGTGCGCGTGCATCTGTTCCTCCGGGGGCCACCGCCGGTGCCCCCGGTCTGGTTCGGGGTGCGCGTAGCCGCCCTGCTCGCGGGTACCCCGCTCGGGGTGATCAGTGGGTGGCGACGGCCGGCACCGGCCGGTCGGTACGGGCCGGTCGGCAGCCGTCCGCAACCCGGTGGCGGCAGCGCTCAGTTGGGGGATATATCGGACTGATGAGCGCCCGAAATGCCGGGTTTCACAAGTGAGCCCCCTGGGGCACGGATGAGTGATCAATGGGGGCAATTGGTATGGGCAATCCGTGGTGGACCGGGGTGATCCGGGCGCCCGTACCGAGGGGTCCGTGGGTCTGCCGGCGGATATGGGACACCGCGCCGTCCAGATGTCACTACGGAGGCCCCAGAGGGGTAGGGTCGAGGGTGGTCGGGGACATCCCATACAGCTCGCCGGTGTTGAAACCGGCGTACCAACGAGGAGATCGGTTCGTGACGATCCGCGTAGGCATCAACGGCTTTGGCCGCATCGGTCGTAACTACTTCCGCGCGCTGCTGGAGCAGGGTGCAGACATCGAGATCGTGGCTGTCAACGACCTGGGTGACACCGCGACCACCGCTCACCTGCTGAAGTACGACACCATCCTCGGCCGCCTCAAGCAGGAGGTCTCCCACACCGAGGACTCCATCACCGTCGACGGCCACACCATCAAGGTGCTGTCCGAGCGCAACCCCGCCGACATCCCCTGGGGCGAGCTCGGTGTCGACATCGTCATCGAGTCCACCGGCATCTTCACCAAGAAGGAAGACGCCGAGAAGCACATCGCCGGCGGCGCCAAGAAGGTCATCATCTCCGCCCCGGCGAAGAACGAGGACGTCACCATCGTCATGGGCGTCAACCAGGACACGTACGACGCCGCGAACCACAACGTCATCTCCAACGCCTCCTGCACCACCAACTGCGTGGCCCCGATGGCGAAGGTCCTCGACGAGAACTTCGGCATCGTCAAGGGTCTGATGACCACCGTGCACGCGTACACGAACGACCAGCGCATCCTGGACTTCCCGCACAAGGACCTGCGCCGCGCCCGTGCCGCCGCGGAGAACATCATCCCGACCACCACCGGCGCCGCCAAGGCCACCGCCCTGGTGCTGCCGCAGCTCAAGGGCAAGCTGGACGGCATGGCCATGCGCGTCCCGGTGCCCACCGGCTCCGTCACCGACCTCGTCGTCGAGCTCTCCCGCGAGGTCACCAAGGAAGAGGTCAACGCCGCCTTCCAGAAGGCCGCCGAGGGCGAGCTGAAGGGCGTCCTCGAGTACACCGAGGACCCGATCGTCTCCTCCGACATCGTCAACGCGCCGGCGTCCTGCACCTTCGACTCCTCCCTGACGATGGTTCAGGAGGGCAAGAACGTGAAGATCATCGGCTGGTACGACAACGAGTGGGGCTACTCCAACCGCCTCGTCGACCTGACGGTCTTCGTCGGCAACCAGCTCTGATCGACAGAGCAGGCACCTCGATGTGACATCAGGGCTCGGGCAGCGCACACGACGCGCCGCCCGAGCCCTGACGCACGTACGGCGGGCCGGGCGGACAACGGCCCGCGCGCGTGCCGATCGATCAGCCCTCGTACGATCAAGAGACCCTCTCCAGGAGTCCCACCATGAAGACGATCGACGAACTTCTCTCCGAAGGCGTGGACGGCAAGCGGGTCTTCGTCCGCGCCGACCTCAACGTGCCGCTGGCCGACGGTGTCATCACCGACGACGGCCGCATCCGCGCCGTACTGCCCACCGTCAAGGCGCTCGCCGACGCCGGCGCCAAGGTGGTCGTGGCCTCCCACCTCGGCCGCCCCAAGGGCGCCCCGGACCCGGCCTTCTCCCTGCTGCCCGCAGCCGAGCGGCTCGGCGAACTCCTCGGCGCCCCCGTGGCGTTCGCCCAGGACACCGTCGGCCCCGCCGCCCACGCCGCCGTGGACGGCCTCCAGCCCGGCCAGGTCGCGGTCGTCGAGAACCTGCGCTTCAACCCCGGCGAGACCTCCAAGGACGACACCGAGCGCGGCGAGTTCGCCGACGCCCTCGCCGCCCTCGCGGACGTCTACGTCGGCGACGGCTTCGGCGCGGTGCACCGCAAGCACGCCTCCGTCTACGACCTCCCGGCCCGCCTGCCGCACTACGCCGGCCACCTCATCGCCACCGAGGTCGGCGTCCTGAAGAAGCTCACCGAGGACGTCCGGCGGCCCTACGTCGTCGCGCTCGGCGGTGCCAAGGTCTCCGACAAGCTCGCCGTCATCGACCAGCTGCTCGGCAAGGCCGACCGGCTGCTCATCGGCGGCGGCATGGCGTACACCTTCCTCAAGGCCCAGGGGCACGAGATCGGCAAGTCCCTCCTGCAGGAGGACCAGCTCCCGGCCGTCAAGGAGTACATCGAGCGCGCCGAGAAGACCGGCGTCGAGCTGGTCCTGCCCGTGGACACGCTGGTCGCGCCCGGATTCCCGGACCTGAGGACCAAGGCCCCGGCCCACCCCTCCTCCGTCGCCGTGGACGCCATCCCGGCCGACCAGGAGGGCCTGGACATCGGCCCCGAGACCCGCAAGCTGTACGCCGCCAAGCTCGCCGACGCCGCCACCGTCTTCTGGAACGGCCCGATGGGCGTCTTCGAGCACCCCGACTTCGCCGAGGGCACCAAGGTGGTCGCCCAGGCCCTGGCCGACTCCGACGGCTTCACCGTCGTGGGCGGCGGCGACTCCGCCGCGGCCGTCCGTACGCTGGGCTTCGACGAGTCGGCATTCGGCCACATCTCGACCGGAGGCGGCGCCTCCCTCGAATACCTCGAGGGCAAGACGCTCCCCGGCCTCGCCGCACTGGAGGACTGAACCGCATGAGTACGCGCACGCCGCTGATGGCGGGCAACTGGAAGATGAACCTCAACCACCTGGAGGCCATCGCACACGTCCAGAAGCTAGCCTTCGCCCTGGCCGACAAGGACTACGAGGCCGTCGAGGTCGCCGTCCTGCCGCCCTTCACCGACCTGCGCTCCGTGCAGACCCTGGTCGACGGCGACAAGCTCAAGATCAAGTACGGCGCCCAGGACATCTCGCAGCACGACTCCGGCGCCTACACCGGCGAGATCTCCGGCCCGATGCTGGCCAAGCTCAAGTGCACCTACGTGGCGATCGGGCACTCCGAGCGCCGCCAGTACCACAACGAGACCGACGACGTCGTGAACGCCAAGGTCAAGGCCGCCTACAAGCACGGCCTGACCCCGATCCTGTGCGTCGGCGAGGAGCTGGAGGTCCGCGAGGCGGGCAACCACGTCCCGCACACGCTCGCCCAGGTCGAGGGAGGTCTGAAGGACCTCCCGGCCGAACAGGCCGCGTCCGTCGTGATCGCCTACGAGCCCGTCTGGGCCATCGGCACCGGCAAGGTCTGCGGCGCCGGCGACGCCCAGGAGGTCTGCGCCGCCATCCGCGGCAAGATCGCCGAGCTGTACTCGCGGGAGGTCGCCGACCAGGTCCGCATCCAGTACGGCGGCTCCGTGAAGTCGGGCAACGTCGCCGAGATCATGGCGCAGGCCGACATCGACGGCGCCCTGGTCGGCGGTGCCTCGCTGGACTCGGACGAGTTCGTCAGGATCGTGCGTTTCCACGAGCAGTGAGCGGGGCGGCGGGCCGGGCCGTGAGTATGCGCCGGCGGCGATCCGTCGTACTCTTGCGGGGGCAGGGTAGGCAGTGTTTGCCGTGCCCCCGTCGTCCATCCGAATCGAGGAAGTTGGTCCAGCCGTGGTTTTGGGGTTCTCGATCGCCCTGATCTTCTTCAGCCTGCTGCTGATGCTGCTGGTGCTGATGCACAAGGGGAAGGGCGGCGGCCTCTCCGACATGTTCGGTGGCGGCGTCCAGTCCTCCGTCGGCGGCTCCTCGGTCGCCGAGCGCAACCTCGACCGCATCACCCTGGTGGCCGGCCTGCTGTGGGTCGCCTGCATCGTGGTGCTCGGCATCCTGATGAAGACGAGCAGCTGAACAACAGCCTGCACATATTCGTACGTAAGGCCCCATGGTCGGTACGCGCTCCCGGGCGCGTCTTATCATGGGGCCTGCGTCTGTGTGCGGGGGGTGGTAACTCCAGTCACTGGACGCGCGTTGGGCCTTACGTAGACTGAGGCGCTCGCAGCGAAGCGGCACACCGACTCGCTATGCGGCACCATCACGCAGGGAGTTACGACCGTGGCAAGTGGCAACGCGATCCGAGGAAGCCGGGTCGGGGCGGGGCCGATGGGCGAGGCCGAGCGCGGTGAGTCCGCGCCGCGTCTGCGCATCTCCTTCTGGTGCTCCAACGGACACGAGACCCAGCCGAGCTTCGCCAGCGACGCACAGGTCCCCGACACCTGGGACTGCCCGCGCTGCGGCTTCCCGGCGGGCCAGGACCAGGACAACCCGCCGGCCCCGCCGCGCACCGAGCCCTACAAGACGCACCTCGCCTATGTGCGTGAGCGGCGCAGCGACGCGGACGGCGAGGCGATCCTCGCCGAGGCGCTCGCCAAACTGCGGGGCGAAATCTAGGAGTTGGGCTCCGGACGGCGCCGCTCGCGGGCGCGGGACCGGCCCTGCCGCACATCCGGGCGCCCGGCCGCCGCGGACCGATTGTCAGTGCTGCCCCCTACGGTTTGTGCATCGGACGAATCGTGAGGGGAAACCATGGTGTTAGCCGAGACCGCGGGCGTGGCCGCGCCCGCCTGGCGCGGGGGATTCGGACGGCTGTGGAGCGCCGCCGTGCTGTCCAGCTTCGGTGACTCGCTGCGTACGGCCGCACTGCCGCTGCTCGCCGTGTCGCTGACCGACGACCCGCTGCTCATCTCCTCCGTCGCGGCCTGCGGCTATCTGCCCTGGATCATCTTCGGACTGCTCGGCGGCGCCGTCGCCGACCGGGTGGACCAGCGGCGCGCGATGTGGGCGGCGGACACGGTGCGGGCCCTGCTGGTCGGCGGTTTCGCCGTGGCCGTGGCCCTCGGACACGCCTCGATCGGCCTCCTCATCGCCCTGGCCTTCGCGCTGACCACGCTGCAGACGCTCTTCGACAACGCGGCCACGGCCCTGCTGCCCGTCCTGGTGGAGCCGGGTGCGCTGGGCGGTGCCAACGCCCGGCTGATGACCGGGCAGCGCGTGGCCGGCGGGCTGCTCGGCGGTCCGGCCGTGCCGCTGCTGCTCGCCGCGGGCGCCGCCGCGCCCTTCGCCGCCAACGCCGCCACGTTCCTGGTGGCCGCCGCGCTGGTGGCCTCCCTGCGGGTCTCCGGGCCCGAGCGGCCGCCGAGACCGGCGGGCAGCACGCTGCGGCGGGAGATGGCCGAGGGACTGCGCGCCCTCGGACGGGACCGGGCCCTGCGCGGGCTGTGCGCGGCCACCGCGCTGTGCAACGTCGGGATGGGCGCCCTCATCGCCACGCTGGTGGTCATCGTGACCGGCTGGCTGGGCGCCGGCACCAAGGGGTACGCGGCGGTACTGACGGCGTACACGGTCGGCAGCCTGGTCGGGGGAGCGGTCAACAGCCGGATCGTGGCCCGGCTGGGGCGTATGCGGGCCGTGCTGCTGGCCGGGGCGGTGCAGATCGCCGCGCTGGTGGTGATGGGAGTGGTGCGCCATCTGCCCGTGACGGTGGCCGCACTGACCGTGTTCGGACTGATGGGCATGGTGTGGAACGTCAACACGACGACGCTGATGCAGCAGCGCAGCCCCGCCGGGATGCTGGGCCGGGTCAGCGCGGCCTTCCGCACCCTCTCCGTGGCCGGGGCGCCGCTCGGCGCGGTGCTCGGCGGGGCGGTCGCCGCCGTGTGGGGACCGAACTCTCCGGCGCTGCTCACGGCGGGGTTCTTCGTCCTGTCCGTGGCCGCGCTGATACCTGCGCGGGCGGCGGACGTAGTGGTGGGTGCGCCGGACGACGGCGTGACGACGGCTCACGTCTCCCGCTGATCAATTAGGTTGGACGGACAGCGGGGCAGGACGCAGCAGGACAGCAAGGAAAGAGGCTGAAGTCCGAATGAACGCAGACGGCCGTACCAGGCTCAACCAGAGGCCCGAGTGGACCGCTCTGGCCAAGCACCGGGAGGAGCTCGCCGACACCCATCTGCGGGATCTGTTCGCCGCCCACCCGGAGCGCGGCGAGGCGTACACCCTCCAGGTCGGCGATCTGTACGTCGACTACTCCAAGCACCTCGTCACCGACGAGACGCTGAGGCTGCTGCGGGAGCTGGCCGCCGCGACGGACGTGTCCGGGCTGCGGGACGCCATGTTCCGCGGCGAGAAGATCAACCTCACCGAGAACCGGGCCGTGCTGCACACGGCGCTGCGGGCGCCGCGGGACGCGGTGATCGAGGTCGACGGGGAGAACGTCGTGCCCGGTGTGCACGCGGTCCTGGACAAGATGAGCGACTTCGCGGACCGCGTCCGCTCGGGGGAGTGGAAGGGGCACACCGGCAGGCGGATCCGCAATGTGGTGAACGTGGGCATCGGCGGATCGGACCTGGGCCCGGCGATGGCGTACGAGGTGCTGCGCGCCTGCACGGACCGCGGGCTGACGGTGCGCTTCGTCTCCAACGTCGACGGCGCCGACCTGCACGAGGCGACGCGTGACCTGGACGCGGCGGAGACGCTGTTCATCATCGCGTCCAAGACGTTCACCACCATCGAGACGGTCACCAACGCGACATCGGCACGGGACTGGCTGCTCGGTGAGCTGAAGGCCGGACCGGAGGCCGTCGCGAAGCACTTCGTGGCGCTGTCGACGAACGCGGAGAAGGTCGCCGAGTTCGGCATCGACACGGCCAACATGTTCGAGTTCTGGGACTGGGTCGGGGGCCGGTACTCGTACGACTCGGCGATCGGGCTGTCGCTGATGATCGCGATCGGTCCGGAGCGCTTCGGTGAGATGCTGGAGGGCTTCCGGCTGGTCGACGAGCACTTCAGGACGGCGCCGGCCGAGGCCAACGTGCCGCTGCTGCTGGGGCTGCTGGGGATCTGGTACGGCAACTTCCACGACGCGCAGTCGCATGCGGTGCTGCCGTACTCGCACTACCTGTCGAAGTTCACCGCGTATCTGCAGCAGCTGGACATGGAGTCCAACGGGAAGTCGGTGCAGCGGGACGGCGAGCCGGTGGGGTGGCAGACCGGGCCGGTGGTGTGGGGTACGCCGGGCACGAACGGGCAGCACGCGTACTACCAGCTGATCCACCAGGGTACGAAGCTGATCCCGGCGGACTTCATCGGCTTCGCCGAGCCGGTCGCGGAGCTGAGCGGTGAACTGAAGGCGCAGCACGACTTGTTGATGGCCAACTTCTTCGCGCAGACGCAGGCGCTGGCCTTCGGCAAGACGCCGGAGGAGGTGCGGGCGGAAGGGGTGCCGGAGGAACTGGTCCCGCACAAGACGTTCCGCGGGAACCACCCCACGACGACGATTCTCGCCCGCGAGTTGACTCCGTCGGTCCTCGGTCAGCTGATCGCCCTCTACGAACACAAGGTGTTCGTCCAGGGCGCGGTGTGGAACATCGACTCCTTCGACCAGTGGGGCGTGGAGCTGGGCAAGGTCCTGGCCAAGCGCATCGAACCGGCCCTCACGGAGGGCACGGAGGTCCCGGACCTGGACGCGTCCACCAAGACCCTGGTCACCAAGTACCGCGAGCTGCGCGGTCGCTGACGAGGATCTTTTCCCACCCCCGGTCTCGCTGGGTCTGAAGGCCCCCGCCCGGGGGCTGAGCCCCCGGGCTTGCCCACCCACCCACTCGCCTCGCCGGGGTGAGGGGCGCCCCTGCACCCCGGGGCTCCGCCCTCGGGAGGCGAGGGCTGTGCCCCCTGCACCCCAGGAAACGCCGGGGCGGCAAGACAGGCGAACGGGCAAGCCACCCGGGAGCTACAGGAGGCGGAGCCTCTGCCGAGGCTTGGGATGGGCCCTGGGGCGCGGGTGTCTTTCGTCTCAGTGCGTCGGGTGGGTGGGCAAGCCCGGGGACGGAGTCTCTGGTGGGGCCCTGGGGCGGGAGTGCTTTTCACCCCGGTGAGGCGGGCGGGTGAACGGGCAAGCCCTGGGGCGGAGCCTCTGGTGGGGTTCGGGGCGGGGCCCCGGGCGAGGCCTTTTGACCCAGTGCGTCGGGTGGGTGGGCAAGTCCAGGGGCGGAGTCTCCGGTGGGGGTTGGGGTGGGGCCCTGGGGCGGAGCCTTTGGCGGAGTTCGGGGCGGAGCCCTGGGGCGGGGGGCCTTTCACCCCGGTGCGCCGGGCGGGTGGGTGGGCGGAGTCCGGGGTGGAACCCCGGCCAGGGGCGTCGCCCCGGTTACGTCACCGCGCTCAGTGTGTCCGCCAGGCGGCGGCGGGCCGCGCGGGAGGCGGGGAGGGCGGACAGGGCTGCGGCGCCCGCCACCGCGGCCGCCGCGAACAACAGCAGGAGGAGGGGAGAGGGACCCGCCGCGACACCGGTGCCGAGGCCGCTCGAGCGGCCCTGGGCGTTGACCAGCCAGCGGGCGAGGGGAAGGCCGACGGCTGTGCCGGCCACCACGGCCGCCAGGGCCGTGCAGCTGGTTGCCGTCACCGTGATCGCCGTGATCTGGCGGGGGGACAGGCCGATGGCCTTCAGCGCCAGCAGGTCCCGTTCGCTCTCGCGGATCGTGCCGCCGATCGCCGTCAGCAGCTCGATGAGGCCGATGAGGGCCAGCACACAGATCAGGCCCACGACGACCGCCCGCAGCGGGGACAGTCCGTCGGCCGGATTCGTCACCGCGTGCACCTCCAGGTGCCCCCGTCCCGCGCTGAGCAGGGACTTCGCGACCTCGTCCCGGTCCGCCTCCGGGGACAGGCGGAGCTGGTACAGCGTGGGGCGCAGCTCCGGGTCGTTCTCCCGCAGGGTGTCCAGGGACGTCGAGATCACCCGCCCGGCGTTCTCCGGCTCGATGCTGCGCCCCACGATGTGCAGGATCTGCGGCTGGTCGCCCACCGTCATCCGGACCCAGTCGCCCACCCGCACGCCGAGCAGGTCCAGCAGGCCCTGACCGGCCACGGCCTCGTCGGGGCCGGCGGCGTGGCGGCCCTCGGCCAGGGCGTACGGGTAGGGGTCCTCACGGGTGCCCAGACCCCGCAGGGCGATCGTGGCCGTCTGGCCGGGGACGAGCGCGGCCACCTCCACCCCGGGGTAGACGGCGGCGACCCCCCGCTCGCGCGCCAGCAGCGCCCGGGTGTCCTCGTCGTTCAGGCCGCTGTCCGCGCGGACGGTGAGCGCGGCCGACAGGCCCAGCTCCTCCGGTCTGCTGTGGAAGCGGTCGATCGTCGTCCACGCGCTCATCGCCACCACGATCAACAGCAGCGGCAGAGCCAGCCGCCCCACCGTGGCCAGGGTGCGCACACGGTGGGTGACCACCTTGTGCCAGCCCAGCACCAGCGCGGGCGGCAGCCCCAGCCCCAGGGCCCGGCGGACCACCCCCATCAGCCGCCCGGCCGGCGGAACCGCGGGCCGCGGCACCGGCACGGGCGGCACCCGCCCCGCCCGCCAGGCCGCCAGTCCCGTCACCGCGCCGATGAACAGCACCGCGCCCACCGGCACCGCGAACAGCGTCACCGGGTGACCCGGCAACCCCTGCCACACCCCGACCGCGTCGCCCAGCCGGCCCGGGATCCGCGCGCCCAGCGACTGGGTCAGCACCACCGCGGCCACCGCGCCGAGCACGGCGTACGCCACATGCTGGAGCAGGAAGATCCGCACCACCTGACCGGGTGTGAAACCGATCGCCTTCAGCACCGAGATGTCCCGCAGATGCCCCCGGATCCGGGTGCCGATCGCGCCGTGCACCGCCAGCCCGGCCGCGATCAGCGCGCCCAGGCCGAACAGGCCCAGCACCTGCCCCAGCAGCCGGTTGTCGCCCTGCGCCTCGGCCCGCGTCTGCTGCCAGGTGGACACCTCGCCGACCGCCCCGGCACCCAGCACGGTGACGGCGCGCTGGACGGCGTAGCCGGTGTCGTCCGGGTCGGTCAGCCGCAGCCCGACCACCCGGCCGCCGGGGTCGCGCACCGCGGACGGCTGCGCCCACACCAGCCCCGGCTGCTCACCCGGCCGGTAGCGCGGCTCCGCGCTGTCCGCGATGCCCACCACCGTCAGTGTGCGCGTGGTCCCGGGCAGTGTCAGGGTGTCGCCGGGCTCGGCCAGCAGCGCCCGGGCCAGCCGGCTCTCCAGGACCACGCCGTCCGGCTCCCGGGCGTTCAGCCAGCGGCCGGAGGTGAGCAGCGGCCGGCCCACGGTGGGCCGCGAGGGCGTACCGCGCAGCTCCACGGAGGCGCGGGTGCCGCGGGAGGAGACGGTGGCGGCCTCGGTGGGGTACGCGTTCGTGACCGACTCCACACCGTCCAGCGAGGCGAGCCGGCCCGTGTCGGCGGACCTCGCCGTGTGCAGCCACACATGGGCCCCGTGGGACTGGGTGAAGACCCGCTGCCAGGGGTTGGTCGCATAGCCGAACAGCGCGGTGGCCAGCAGCAGCGAGGCGACGATGCCGGCCGTGGCCAGCACGATGAACAGCGCCTCCCCGCGATGTGCGCGCAGGTCCGAGTGCGCCCAGCGCAAAGCCGCCCGCACCGGGCTCAGCCCTTCGACCGGGGCATGCGCGTCATCCAGCACTTCACCGCACTCAGTCCCTCAGCTCCAGCACACCCGAGATCCCCGGACCCCGCGACGGCGTCGTCCCGTCCAGTTCCGCGTCGTCGACGATCCGGCCGTCGAAGAAGCTGATCACCCGGTCCGCGGCGCTCGCCAGCCGGGCGTCATGGGTGACGAGCACGATGCTCTGCCCGCGCTGGTGGAACCGGGACAGCAGCCGCATCACCTCGCGGGTGCCCTTGCTGTCGAGGCTGCCGGCCGGCTCGTCGGCCAGCAGCAGCGGCGGGTGGTTGACCAGGGCGCGGGCGAGCGCGACCCGCTGCTGCTCGCCGCCGGACAGCTCGCCCGGCATGCTGCGCTCCTTGCCCTGAAGCCCCAGCTCGGCCAGCAGCGCCTCCCGCTCGGCGCGGGCCTGCTTCGGGGAGCGGCCGGCGAGCAGGGCGGGCAGCTCGACGTTGTCGGCGACGGACAGGTTGGAGACCAGGTTGAAGAACTGGAAGACGATGCCGATGCCGCTGCGGCGCTCCTCGGCCCAGCGGGCCTCGCTGTAGGAGTCGGTGCACCGGCCGTCCAGCCGGATGCTGCCCTCGTCCGGCCGCTGCAGCCCGCCGAGCAGGTGCAGCAGCGTGGACTTGCCGGCCCCGGAGGGACCGGTGATCGCGACGAACTCGCCGCGTGTCACCGTCAGGTCCACCCCGCGCACGGCATGCGCGGGCGCGCCCTCGCCGTGGTGTGTCTTGACGAGGCCCTCGGCCCGCAGCAGTACGGGAGCCCGGACGTCACTCACTCCAGCTCCTCCAGTTCCTCCTGGCACCGTTCCAGCCAGTCCAGGTCGGCCTGCAGGTGCAGCATGGCGCCCTCGATCAGCAGATGGGCGATTCTGTTGTCCCGGCCTTCGGCCGCCGCCAGCTTCGACAGGTTGCGCATGGTGTTGAGGTACTGGCGCCGCTGCTTGTTGATCAGGGCGATCTGGTCCGCGAGACCGGTCTGCGGGGCGAGGGCGAGCTTCATGAAGAACTCGTCCCGCACCCGCGGCTCGTCCTCGGGCTTCTGGAACCAGACGCTCACCGCCTCGCGCCCGGCGTCGGTGAGGCGGTAGATCTTCTTGTTGGGCCGGCCGGTCTGTTCGACCTCCTCGCCTTCGATCAGTCCCGACTTCTCGAGGCGGCCGAGGGTCACGTAGATCTGGCCGACGTTCGGCTGAGGGTACGCGGAGCCCAGCAGTTGCTCAAGGTCCTGCTTCAGCTCGTAGCCGTGGGCAGGACCGCGCGCGAGGAGTGCCAGGAGGGGCAGGCGCACGCGTGCTCTCCTCCTAGGTCCTCGGCAGACGCATCAGGCGTCATGTGTTCCAGGCCCTAGTATCGCCCATACCTAACAGGTATACATGGCCTGACTCCCGGCGAAGGTGCCCGGAGCCGGTGTGCAAGGAGGAACCTATGCGGTGGACACGCGCCGCCGGTAGGGTCCTCCTTGTCCTGATCGTGCTCATGACCGGCTACGCAGCCTCCGGCGCCCGCGCCGACGGGGAGCGCGGCGGCGGCCGGGGACCGCTCACCCTGGCCACCGCCGGCGACCTCACCGGCTATCTCGGTCCGCTCCTCGAGGGCTGGAACCGCACCCACCCCGGCGAGAAGGTCACCCTGGTCGAGTTGCCGGACGCCGCCGACGAGACCCACGCGCAGATGACCACCGACCTGCGCGGCGGCAACCGCAGTCGGTTCGACGTGCTCAACATCGACGTCAACTGGACCTCGGAGTTCGCCGCCGCCGGCTGGATCCGCCCGCTGCCCCGCGGCCGCTTCCCGCTGGACACCTTCCTGCCGCCGGTCGTCGACACGGCCACGTACGACGGACGGCTGTACGCGGTGCCGTACGTCACCAACGCCGGACTCCTGCTGTACCGCAAGGACATTCTGGCCAAGGAGGGCATTCCGCCGCCGCGCACCTGGGCCGAGCTGGAGCACGCCGCGAGGACGGTCGCGCCGAAGTACGGGCTGGACGGCTACGCGGGCCAGTTCCTGCCGTACGAGGGGCTGACCGTCAACGCGGCCGAGGCCGTGTACTCGGCGGGCGGCACGATCCTCGGCGACGAGGGCGAGCGCGTCACCGTCAACTCGGGCGCCGCCCGCGAGGGCATCGGCTTCCTGGCGCGCGGCTTCCGCGAGGGCTGGATCCCGAAGGAGGCGCTGACGTACAAGGAGGAGGAGTCCAAGCAGGCCTTCCAGGACGGCCGGCTGCTCTTCCTGCGCAACTGGCCGTACGCCTACGCCGTCGCCTCCGCGCCGGGCTCCGAGGTCGCCGGGAGGATCGGAGCCGTACCGCTGCCCGGGCCCGAGGGGCCGGGCACCAGTGTCCTCGGCGGCTCCAACCTCGCCGTCGCCACCCACGCGCGGCACCCCGACTCCGCCGCGCGCCTGATCGCGTACCTCACCAGCGAGCGCGTCCAGCGCCAGGTGCTCACCCGGGGCGCGCTGCCGCCCGTGCGCGCCGCGCTGTACGAGGACCCCGCGCTCGTGCGGCAGTTCCCCTATCTGCCGACCCTGCGCGACGCCGTGCTGGCGGCCGCGCCGCGCCCCAAGAGCGCGCACTACGACCAGGTCAGCCTGGTGGTGCAGGCGGTCGTGCACGACACGCTGACCGGACAGCAGACGCCCGAGGCGGCCGTACGGCGGCTCGCCCGCGAACTCGCGGCCATCTCCCACCGCTGAGGCCGGCTCACCTCCACATGCTTACTTGTTAAGTAACGCGGCCATCTCAACTCCCTGCGATACGCCCGGACATGTCCGGATTTGACTGGTCAACTATCCGGTATTTGTGGTCCAGTTCATTGACACCACCCTGACCTGTCTACCTAACATGCATGCATAACTGCTGCTCTTCACAGGAATAGGTCAATGGGTTGAACAGGCATGGTTGGTGGCGCGACGCCGTGATCTACCAGGTGTACGTCCGCAGCTTCCTGGACAGTACCGGCGACGGCATCGGCGATCTGGCCGGTGTCCGCGCGGGGCTGCCGTATCTGAAGAAGCTGGGCGTCGACGGGATCTGGCTGAGCCCCTTCTACCCCTCCCCGCAGCACGACCACGGCTACGACGTCGCCGACTACTGCGACGTCGACCCGGTCTTCGGGGACCTCGACGAGTTCGACCGGCTGATGGCGGCCGCCCACCGGCTCGGCATCAAGGTGCTGCTGGACATCGTCCCCAACCACTGCTCGAGCGAGCATCCGTGGTTCCGCGAGGCGCTGGCCGCCGAACCCGGCAGTGCCGCCCGCGCCCGCTTCCACTTCGCCGACGGCCGCGGCCCGGACGGCGCCGAGCCGCCCAACAACTGGCACGCCATGTTCGGCGGCCCGGCCTGGTCCCGGGTCACCGAGGCGGACGGCAGCCCCGGGCAGTGGTACCTGCACATGTTCACGCCCGAGCAGCCCGACTGGAACTGGCGCAACCCCGAGATCCCCGCCGAGTTCGACCGGGTGCTGCGCTTCTGGCTCGACCGGGGTGTCGACGGCTTCCGCATCGACGTCGCCGCCGGCCTCTACAAGCACCCGGAGCTGCCCGACTCGGACGACCCCGAGGTCGACGCCCGCACCCGCGACTCGGTCAACCCGCTCGCCTGGAACCAGCCCGAGGTGCACGACGTGTGGCGGCACTGGCGCGCGGTCTGCGAGGAGTACACCGCACGCGACGGCCACGAACGCCTGCTGGTCGGCGAGGTGTCCGTGCCCAGCGCCCGCGAACACGCCAAGTACGTCCGCCCCGACGAGCTGCACCAGGCCTTCTTCTTCGACCTGCTCAGCGCCCCCTGGGACACCGACGCCTTCCGCAAGGTCATCTCCGAGGCCATGGAGGACATCGCGGGCACCGGCTCCACGGTCACCTGGGTCCTCAACAACCACGACCAGGTCCGCACCGTCACCCGCTACGGCGAACCCGCCCCCGAGGCGAGCGGCCTGGGCGCCGCCCGCGCCCGCGCCGCCGCGCTGCTGATGCTGGCGCTGCCCGGAGCCGCGTACGTCTACCAGGGCGAGGAACTGGGCCTGCCCGAGGTCGTCGACCTGCCCGACGACGTGCTCACCGACCCGATCTTCTACCGCACCGGAAGCCGCGCCCGCGTCCGCGACGGCTGCCGGGTGCCGCTGCCCTGGTCGGGCCAGGCCTCCCCGTTCGGCTTCACCAGCGGATCGCAGAACGCCAAGCCCTGGCTGCCGCAGCCGGAGTACTTCGCCGAGTACGTCACCGAGCGCGCCCTCGCCGACACCCGCTCCTTCTGGCACCTGTACCGCGACGGCCTGCAACTGCGCGCCACACTGCCCCAGTTGGGCGAGGGCACGCTGCGCTGGCTGGAAACCGAGCCGGGCGTCCTCGCCTTCGTCCGCGGCGACGGCCTGGTCTGCGCCGTCAACTTCGGTACGGCCCCCACGCCCGCGCCCGTCCCCGGCATGCCGCTGCTGACCAGCGGTCCCTGCCCGCCGGGAGTGCTCGCCGGGTCCACCGCCGCCTGGTGGATCGCCGACGACACCCCCGATACTTGATCCCCCGTCAGCCTCCTCCCCTCAGCCTGTCCGAACCGTCAACTTCCCACCTCACGAAGGGACATCAACGATGATGCGACGACGTACCACCCTGCTCGCCGGCTGCACCGCCCTGGTCCTGGCGCTCGGCGCGACCGCCTGCGGCAGCTCCGACCCCGTCTCCGCGGGCGGCGGCGACAAGTCGCTCAGCGGCCAGACGGTCACCGTGGCCGGCGTCTGGTCCGGCAGCGAGCAGAAGAACTTCCAGAAGGTGCTGGACGCGTTCACGGAGAAGACCGGCGCCAAGACGCAGTTCATGTCGACCGGCGACAACGTCTCCACCGTCGTCGGCAGCAAGATCGAGGGCGGTAACGCCCCCGACGTCGTGATGGTCCCGCAGGTCGGCGTGCTCCAGCAGTTCGCCAAGCAGGGCTGGCTCCAGCCGCTGTCCGACACCACCCAGAAGTCGGTGGACGCCAACTTCGCGCCCGTGTGGAAGAAGTACGGCAGCGTCGAGGACACCCTGTACGGCCTGTACTTCAAGGCCGCCCACAAGTCGACCGTCTGGTACAGCCCCGACGCGTTCGACCAGGCCGGGGTCAAGCCGCCCAAGACGTACGACGAGATGCTCAACACCGGACGCACCATCTCCGACTCCGGGCTCGCCGCCTTCGCGGTCGCCGGGCAGGACGGCTGGACCCTGACCGACTGGTTCGAGAACGTCTACCTCTCCCAGGCCGGCCCCGAGAAGTACGACGCCCTCGCCGCGCACGAGCTGAAGTGGACCGACGACAGCGTGGTCGACGCGCTCACCACGCTCGGCAAGCTGTTCAAGGACAAGCAGCTGATCGCGGGCGGCCAGAAGGGGGCCCTGAACACCGACTTCCCGGGCTCGGTGGAGAAGGTCTTCGGCCCCAAGCCGGAGGCCGGCATGGTCTACGAGGGCGACTTCGTCGCCGGCGTGGCCCACGACCAGTTCGGCAGGACCATCGGCGAGGACGCGAACTTCTTCCCGTTCCCGCCGGTCGACGGTGGCAACGCCCCGGTCGTCAGCGGCGGTGACGCGGCGGTCGTCCTCAAGGACGGCAAGAACGCCAAGGCCGGCATGAAGCTCCTGGAGTACCTGGCCACCCCGGAGGCCGCGGCCGTGTGGGCCAAGGCCGGCGGCTTCCTGTCCCCGAACAAGAACCTCGACCTCGCCTCCTACGGTGACGACGTCACCCGCGCCACCGCCAAGTCCCTGATCGACTCCGGTGACGCGGACGCGGTCCGGTTCGACATGTCCGACCAGGCCCCGGCGGCCTTCGGCGGCACCAGCGGCGCCGGCGAGTGGAAGCTCCTGCAGGACTTCCTGCGCGACCCGTCGGACCCGAAGGGCACGGCGGCGAAGCTGGAGGCCGCGGCGGCCAAGGCGTACCAGAACCAGGGCTGACCCGACATGACCTCCACGCCCGTGAAGGAGAAGGGCGCGAGCCCCCCGCCGCCGCCCGTCCCGCCCGCTCAACGCGCGCGGCGACTGCGGCGGCGGGGGCGGGTCGTCGCCCTGCTGTTCATCTTCCCCGCGCTGCTGCTGCTCGGCGCGCTGGTCGTCTATCCGGTGCTGTTCTCCGTCGGCCGGAGCCTCTTCGACGCCTCCGGCACCCGGTTCGTCGGCGCGGACAACTACACCGAGATGTTCCGCAACCCGGCGACGCTGAAGGCCATCCGGAACACCACGATCTGGGTGGTCGTGGCCCCGGTGCTGCTCACCGGGCTCGGACTGATCCTGGCCGTGCTGGTGGAGAAGGTCCGCTGGGCGACGGCGTTCAAGCTGCTGCTGTTCATGCCGATGGCCGTGTCCTTCCTGGCCGCCGGCATCATCTTCCGGCTCGCCTACGACGAGGACCCGAACAAGGGCGTGCTCAACGCCGCCGTGGTCTCCGTGCACGACGTCTTCAAGGACTCCTCGTCGTATCCGGCCGCCCGCGCCCGCGAGGGACACGGGCTGACCAAGGGCGACGACGGCTCGTACGCCACCCGTGCCGGCCTGTCACCGGGTGACACGGTGCACCTGCCGATGGTCGGCGTGCTGCCCAAGGACCTGCCGGGCGGCGCCGAACCGGCGCACGCGGCGGCCGGCGAGAAGGCCGCGGCGGACGAGCTGCGCGGTGTCGTCTACCTGGACTTCACCCCCGGCGGGGGCGGCACCCAGGGCGAGGTCGACAGCGGCGAGAGCGGACTGCCCGGCATGAAGGTCGAGGCCGTGCGCGACGGGCGGACCGTCGCGAGCACCACGACCGCCTCCGACGGCTCCTTCCACTTCACCGGCCTGAAGGCGGGGTCGTACGAGGTGAAACTGCCCGAGTCCAACTTCGCCCCGCCCTACCAGGGCATCTCCTGGCTCGGGCCGACGCTGGTCACCCCCATGATCATCGGGGCGTACCTGTGGATCTGGACCGGGTTCGCGATGGTGCTGATCGGGGCCGGACTGTCCGCGCTGCCGCGGGACGCGCTGGAGGCGGCGCGCATCGACGGGGCGAACGAGTGGCAGATCTTCCGCCGGATCACCGTGCCGCTGCTCGCGCCCGTCCTGACGGTCGTCTTCGTCACCCTCGTGATCAACGTGATGAAGGTCTTCGACCTCGTCTACATCATCGCACCCGGCCCGGTGCAGGAGGACGCCACCGTGCTGGCGACCCAGATGTGGCTGGTTTCCTTCGGTGGCGGCAACAACCAGGGTCTCGGCAGTGCGCTCGGTGTGCTGCTGCTGCTCCTGGTGATCCCCGCGATGGTGTTCAACGTCCGCCGTTTCCGAAGGAGTCAGCGATGAACGCGATCAGGCGGGGCCTGGGAAACTGGCTCGTCCAGGCCTTCCTCGTGGTGATCGGGCTGATCTGGCTGACTCCGCTCGCGGGGCTGTTCGTGTCGTCGCTGCGGTCGGCGCAGGACACCGCGAAGGGCGGCTGGTGGACGGCGTTGACCAGCCCGTCGCAGCTGTCGTTCGACAACTACTCGGCGCTGCTGAAGAACGCGGGGATGACGCAGGCGTTCTGGAACACCGTGCTGATCTCGGTGCCGACGACTGTTCTCGTCGTCGTCATCGCGGCGCTGGCCGGGTACGCGTTCGCGTGGCTGGACTTCCCGGCGCGGGAGCCGCTGTTCCTGCTGGTGGTGGCGCTGCTGGTGGTGCCCGTGCAGATCGGGCTGCTGCCGGTCGCCAAGATGTTCGGGCAGCTGGGTTTGTTCGGGACGATTCCCGGTGTGGTGCTTTTCCACGTCGCCTACGGGCTGCCGTTCGCGGTGTTCCTGCTGCGGAACTACTTCGCCGAGATGCCGAAGGAGATGCTGGAGGCGGCCCGGATGGACGGGGGCAACGAGTGGCGGATCTTCACTCGGCTGGTGCTGCCGGTGGGGCGGCCGGCGATTGCCAGCCTGGCCATCTTCCAGTTCCTGTGGGTGTGGAACGACATGCTGGTGGCGTTGCTGTTCGCGGACACGTCGTCGCAGCCGCTGACGGTGGAACTGCAGTCGCAGATCCGGCAGTTCGGCAGCAACATCGATGTGCTGGCGCCTGGGGCGTTCCTGTCGCTGGTGGTGCCGGTGGTGGTGTTCTTCGCCTTCCAGCGCCACTTCGTGCAGGGCGTGATGGCGGGATCGGTGAAGTGAGGGCCGGGGGCCGCGCCCCCGGACCCCCGCTGAAAGGCGGGTGGGCGGAGACTCAGGAGTCTCCGCCCACCCG
>NZ_QFDQ01000110.1 GCF_003270085.1 Streptomyces triticisoli
GTGGCCGGGCCCAGGGACGGCGCCGACGCCGCCGGAGCCACCGCGCCCCGGCCCGCCGCGCGGGCCGCCTCCTTGTGCTCCTGCCGCGTACCGCCGCGGCGGCGCTCGGCCGCCCGGGTCGTCATGGAGAGCAGCCAGGCGCCGCCGAGCAGGCCGAAGCCCGCCCAGGCGGTCGGGCTGAAGGCCGTGTCGGCCAGCCAGCCGACGATCCCGGTCATCACCAGGCCGACGGGGACGAGGGAGTAGGCGGCGATACGGGCCGCGGCGAGGAAGCGCCGCCGGTAGGCCGTGACCGCGGCGATGCCCAGGCCTGCCGCGGAAACGGCGGAACAGACGGTCTCGGCAATCATCCGGTCCTCCAATCGGGGCTCACCGGGTCAGGGCTCACCGGTCGGGGGGGGTTCGTCCCTTCCATCCTGCACCGTCCGGCACCCGGGAAGCCATGCTCGCGGCGGAGATCAGGGAGATCTCCGGGTCGCCTCCTCCGCAGGTGTCAGGGCCTGGGAGACTGGGCGCATGAGCGACTCCTCCCCCGCATCCGCCGCCACTGCCGTCCTCGACGTCTGGTGCGAGCTGCAGTGTCCCGACTGCCGTACCGCGCTGGAGGACCTGCGGGCCCTGCGCGCCCGGTACGGCGACCGGCTGGAGGTGCGGCTGCGACACTTCCCGCTGGAGAAGCACAAGCACTCCTTCGCCGCCGCGCAGGCCACCGAGGAAGCCGCCGAGCAGGGGCGGCTGTGGCCGTACGTGGAGGCGGTGCTCGCCCGGGTCGAGGAACTGGACCGCGGAGGCGAGCCCGTCCTGGTCGAGGTGGCCCGTGAACTGGGCCTGGACGCCGAGGAGTTCGACACCGCGCTGATCGACGGCCGGCACATCCTGATCGTCGACGCCGACCAGGCCGAGGGCAAGGCGATCGGCGTCACCGGCACGCCGACGTATGTCGTCGGCGACCAGCGCCTGGACGGCGGCAGGAGCCAGGAGGGGCTGCGCGAGCGCGTCGAGGAGATCGTGGACCGGCTGCTGGCCGAGGGCGCCTGAGCGGTCAGAGCAGCCCCTTGTAGAAGAAATGGAGCACCGGCCGGTAGCCCAGCGACTCGTACAGCCGCTCGGCCGGGGTGTTGCCCGCGAAGACGTTCAGGCCCAGGGTGCGTCTGCCCGCGGCCACCGCCTGTGCCTCGGCCAGCAGCATCAGGGAGCGGCCGTGGCCCCGGCCGCGGAAGCGCTCGTCGGCCTCGACGTCGTAGACGTAGGCCCGCTCCTCGGTGATCGCCACCCACAGTGTGCCGACCGGGGTGCCCTCGTGCTCCAGGACGCTGAGCAGCATGCCCGGGGTCGCGGGTCCCTGGGGCAGCAACCGGGCGTGGTCGTCCTCCGACTTGGCCCGTGCCTGGTCGGCGGGTACGCCGCGGTCGGTCCAGCTCCGGGCGTAGGCGGCCTTGCCCTGTTCGAGCCACGGCCCGTACTCGGCCCCGGTCATGGGTCTGCCCCGGCTGCCGGCGGGCAGTCCGGGTGCGGTGGTGCCGAGCTGTTTCTCCATGCCGCGGTTGCGCTCGACGTAACCGAGTGCCGTGACGAGCCGGACCGCGGTCTCGGCGCCGGCGGGTACGGCGGCCTCGATCCGCTTGCAGCCCCAGCCGCGCGCCACCTCCTCGGCGGCGAGCGCGGCCACCGTGCCGCGGCCCCGCCGGCGGTCCGGCTCGTCGATGCTCAGATCGAGGATGCGGGCGACGGCCGGCCCGAAGACGGGGTGCGTGGACAGGTGGATCCCGCCGACGGGCCGGCTGTTCACGCACACCTGGTAGCGGCGTGAACGGGTCCCGTCGGCGTGCTGCTGAAGCGGCTCGGTCGGCCGCAGGGTCGTGGTCATCAGGGGTGTTCTACCCACTGCGGTGCCGCGGGTCAGCTGAATGTGTTCAGCGTCTGAATCTGTTCAGCGCCTAGGGGTCCAGGTCGTCCCCGGACCGCTCGTCGAAGACGCGCATGGCCTTGGCCGTCACCGGGCCCGGTGCGCCCGGCAGCTCGCGGTCGTCGACGCGGTGCACGGCCTGGATGTCGCGCAGGGTGGAGGTGAGGAAGACTTCGTCGGCCCGCTGCAGGACGTCCAGCGGCAGATCGGTCTCCTTCGCGCCCGTCCACTCGATCGCGAGCGCACGCGTGATGCCGGCGAGGCAGCCGGAGGCGAGCGGCGGGGTGTGGATCTCGCCGTCGAGGACGACGAAGACGTTGGACCCGGTGCCCTCGCAGAGCCGGCCGACGGTGTTGCCGAACAGGGCCTCGGTGGCGCCGTGCCGGTGGGCGCGGGCGAGGGCGACGACGTTCTCGGCGTACGAGGTGGTCTTCAGGCCGGTGAGCGCGCCGCGTTCGTTGCGGGTCCAGGGGACCGTGATGACGGCGGTGGAGTCGGGGCGGCGGGTGGTCTCGCCGAGGGCGACCACCAGGGTCGGGCCCTGGTCGCCGCGGTCGGAGCCGAGGGGTCCGTGTCCGCCGGTGTAGGTGATGCGCAGCCGGCCCAGCGGCATCGGGTTGGCCCCGAGGACGGCGGCGCAGGCGCGGCGGACCTCGTCGTGGTCGGGGTCGGGCAGGCCGAGGCCGCGGGCGGACCGGGTGAGTCGCTCCAGATGGCGGGTGAGCGCGAACGGCTTTCCGCCGGTGGCTTTCACCGTCTCGAAGATGCCGTCGCCCACGGTCAGCCCGTGGTCGAGAACGGAGACGCGCGCGGACTCGATGTCCCGCAGCCCGCCGTCGAGCCAGATCTTCACCTTCGTGGTCCCTCTCCGCTGTCCTCGTATGTGTCCGACGCTACCGCGAGCAGCCGGGACGCCTTCAGTTCGGTCTCCCGCCACTCCCCCTCGGGGTCGGAGCCCCAGGTGATGCCGGCGCCGGCGCCGAAGCGCAGGACGGCCGCACCCTCGGTGGCGCGGTCGATCCAGAAGGTGCGGATGCCGACGGCCAGCTCGCCCACCCCGCGGTCGGCGTCGACCCAGCCGATGCCGCCGCAGTAGGGGCCGCGGGGCGCGGTCTCCAGGGCGTCGATGATCCGCAGGGCGCTGGACTTGGGGGCGCCGGTGATCGAGCCGGCCGGGAAGGCGGCGTCGAGCAGTTCCGGCCAGCCGGCACCCTCGCGCAGCTCGCCGCGGACCGTGGAGACGAGGTGGACCAGGCCGGGGTGCTTCTCGACGGCGCACAGGTCGGGCACGGTGACGCTGCCGGTGGCGCAGACGCGTCCGATGTCGTTGCGGACCAGGTCCACGATCATCACGTTCTCGGCGTAGTCCTTCTCCAGCAGCTCCGCCTCGGTGCGGGCGGTGCCCTTGATCGGGCCGGACTCGACGGTCCGGCCGTCGCGGCGCAGGAAGAGTTCGGGGGACGCCGTGGCGATCTCCACTCCGTGCCCGGGCAGGCGAATCGTTCCGGCGTACGGTGCCGGGTTGCCGCGGGCCAGTACGGCGGTCAGGGCGTCCACGTCGGCGTCGGGCGTCACGGGCGCGGAGAGCACGCGGCAGAGGTTCACCTGGTAGACCTCGCCCGTCGCGATGTGCTCGCGGATGCGGCGCACGCCCTCCGTGTACGCGGCGCGGTCGAGGGAGGACGTCCAGTCGCCGGCGGCCGGGCCCCGCCAGCCGCCGGGCGCGGGGGCCGGCACGGGCTCCTGCCGTACGTCGCGGAAGCGTGCGCAGGTCAGACGGCCCTCGTAGTCGGCGGCGACGGCCCAGAAGCCGGTGGATTCCAGGGCCGCGGGGTCGCCGGTGACGTCGGCCAGGCCGGTGGCGACACGGTCGCCGAACCGGGCGAGAGGAGCGAGGTGGAGCACGTCGAGAAGTCTAGGGCGGCCCTCCCCCGCCCAGGTCCGGGAGTGTCGTATCGGGCACCTGACCGGGTCGCCGGGTGGGCTCAGCGCAGCACGCTGCGCAAACGTGTTTTTGTACTGGCCCCGGAATCCGCTAGAGTTCAACACGTCGCCGGGCCGCGTGAGCGGTCCGAAACGACAGGCGGACGTAGCTCAGTTGGTAGAGCGCAACCTTGCCAAGGTTGAGGTCGCGAGTTCGAACCTCGTCGTCCGCTCGAGGGAAGAGGGGATCTCCCGGTCCCCTCCACTCCTGGTGGAGTGGCCGAGAGGCGAGGCAACGGCCTGCAAAGCCGTCTACACGGGTTCAAATCCCGTCTCCACCTCCAAGGACGATTAGCTCAGCGGGAGAGCGCTTCCCTGACACGGAAGAGGTCACTGGTTCAATCCCAGTATCGTCCACTGGATCCACCCGAAGATCCATCCGCGCGATTAGCTCAGCGGGAGAGCGCTTCCCTGACACGGAAGAGGTCACTGGTTCAATCCCAGTATCGCGCACGCAGTGCCCGTGATCCGCTCCAGAGCGTGGTCGTGGTCCCGAGGACGATTAGCTCAGCGGGAGAGCGCTTCCCTGACACGGAAGAGGTCACTGGTTCAATCCCAGTATCGTCCACTGGATCCACCCGAAGATTCATCCGCGCGATTAGCTCAGCGGGAGAGCGCTTCCCTGACACGGAAGAGGTCACTGGTTCAATCCCAGTATCGTCCACACACCAGGAAGCCCCCGGCCGTCTCGTGCGGCCGGGGGCTTCTTCGTGGGCTCAGCTGGAGAACAGCATGCGGCCGAAGCTCCTGTGCCGGCGATGGCCGTAGTGCCCGTGACCGCCGTGCGGGGCGCCCCAGGCGGGGGCCGGTGGGGCCGGGTAGGCCTGCGGGGCGGGCGGGGGCGGCGGCGCGGGCTGGGTCCACTGGGCCTCCATGCGGGTCAGCGCCTCCAGCTCGCCGTAGTCGAGGAAGATGCCGCGGCAGCCGCTGCACTGCTCGATCTGAACGCCGTTGCGGTTGTAGGTGTGCATCGGCGCATGGCACTTCGGACACTGCATCGTCGGCTCAACTCCTCGCCGGTCGGTACTGCTTCGGGTGTCGCAGGGACAGACTCCGTCCCGTCACGGTCGGTTGCACCCTATGTCGTCAGCCCCTCCGGAACACCGTCGGTCAACTCCGGCGGGAGCCCGCTCATTCGGTCGCAGGCGTCGATCACGGCCTGTTCGACCTCGTCGAGCGGGCGGCCCGCCGCGGTCGCCTTGGCGACGGCCAGCGCGGCGGTCTGCACGGTGAGGGCGCGGGCCGGGACGTCCAGGGCGGGCCAGGGGTCGCCGTCCGCGGGAACGGCCGGGCCGCCGGCCGTGCGGTACGCGGTCAGGAAGCGGATCCACTCGTCGGGTGGGAGCAGTCCGCAGGCGTACCAGGCCGCGGGGCGGCCCAGGTCCCAGGCGGGAACGCCGGTGCCGAGGTCGTCGACGTCGATGAGCAGCCAGGGGCCGTCCGGGGCGGGGTGGCGGACGAGCTGACCGAGGTGGAGGTCGCCGTGGCAGAGAGTCCCGCTGTCCGGCATGGGGGCCTCGGCGCGGGCCCAGGCCGGCAGGCCCGCCCAGGCGCGCAGGACGGCGTGCGTGGCGAGGTGGCCGGGCGCCGTGTCGCGCAGGCGGGCGACG
>NZ_QFDQ01000111.1 GCF_003270085.1 Streptomyces triticisoli
GAGGCCGACGCCGAGCTGATCACCGCGCTCGCCGCGACCGCGGCCACCGTCGGCCGCGTCCCCGAGCGCCGCAGGCCCGAGCCGGTCGCCGCCCCGCGGCCCGAGCCGGTCCTGCACGTCCTCGACCTCGCCATGCCGCGCGACGTCGACGCGGCCGTGCACCGGATCGCCGGGGCCCGCCTGGTGGACATCGAGTCCCTGGCCGAGGCCTCCGCCGACGCTCCGATGGCAGCCGACGTCGACCAGGTCCGCCGTATCGTCTCCGACGAGGTCGCGGCCTTCGGGGCGGCCCAGCGGGCGGCGCACATCACACCCACCGTGGTCGCCCTGCGCACCATGGCCGCCGACGTCGTCAGCAGCGAGATCGCCCGCCTGGAAGGGCGGCTGCCAGGCCTCGACGACAAGCACCGGGCGGAGATCACCCAGACCGTGCGGCGGGTCGTCGACAAGCTGCTGCACGCACCGACCGTCAGGGTCAAGCAGCTCGCGGCCGAACCCGGCGGCGCCGGGTACGCCGACGCGCTGCGCACCCTGTTCGACCTCGACCCGGAGACGGTGGCCTCCATCTCCCGGGCCGACAACGACTCAGAGATCCACAGCAAGAACCGAGGGCCAGTATGAGTGAGAAGGCACTGAGGCTCGGGACCAGGCGGAGCAAGCTCGCCATGGCCCAGTCCGGGATGGTTGCGGACGCGGTGAGCCAGGTGACCGGACGGCCCGTCGAGCTCGTCCCGGTCACCACCTACGGCGACATCTCCCGTGAGCACCTGGCGCAGATCGGCGGCACGGGAGTGTTCGTGGCGGCGTTGCGCGAGGCGCTGCAGCGGGGTGAGGTCGACTTCGCGGTTCATTCGCTCAAGGACCTGCCCACCACGCAGCCCGAGGACCTGGTCCTGGCCGCCATCCCCAAGCGCGAGGACCCGCGTGACGTACTCGTCGCCCGGGACGCGCTGAAGTTCACCGACCTGCCCAACGGGGCGCGCGTAGGAACGGGTTCGCCGCGCCGCATGGCCCAGCTGAACGGGTACGCCCGCGCCCACGGCCTGGGCATCGAGACGGTCCCGATCCGGGGCAACGTCGACACCCGCATCGGCTTCGTCAAGAGCGGCGAGCTCGACGCGGTCGTCCTGGCCGCCGCCGGACTGAACCGGGTCGGCCGTAGTGACGAGGTGACCGACTTCCTGTCGGTCGACACGATTCTGCCGGCCCCCGGCCAGGGGGCTCTGGCGGTCGAGTGCACCGCGGACAACCCGGAGCTCACCGCCGCGCTCGCCGAACTCGACGACCCGCACACGCGGGCCGCCGTGACCGCCGAGCGGTCACTGCTCGCCGCCCTGGAGGCCGGCTGCAGCGCCCCTGTGGGCGCGCTGGCCGACCTTTTGGGCGATGGGCAGACTGTCAAGGAAATGCGCCTGCGGGGTGTCGTCGGCAGGACCGACGGCTCCAAGCTGGTGCAGCTGTCCACCACCGGTCCCGTGCCCCGGACGCACGATGAGGCGATGGCGCTCGGCCGCGAACTCGCCACCGAGATGCTCGCGCAGGGCGCGGCCGGTCTGATGGGGGAGCGAGCACAGTGAGCCCCACCACCTTTTCCGCCGCGAGTCCTGAACACGGGCAGGTCACCTTCCTGGGTGCCGGACCCGGAGATCCGGGACTTCTGACACTGCGCGCCGTGGAGGCGCTGGCGCACGCCGACGTCCTCGTCGGCGAGCGCGAGGTGCTCGAGGTCGTGCGCGGGCACGCCCGGCAGGGCGTCTCCGTGGTGCACACGGACCCGGATCCTTCCTCGGACCCGATCCCGGGCACACCCCAGCTGAAGGTGGTTGACAGTACGTCACCCACCGCTGGGGCCCCCGCGGCGCGGGATGCCGCACATCTTGTCATGGAGGCTGTGCGGGGCGGCAGGCGGGTCGTCCGTGCGGTGTCCGGGGACCCGGGACTCGATACGTACACCGCGGAGGAGATGCTCGCCTGCGCCGCCGGGGGCGTTCCCTTCGAGGTCGTCCCCGGCATCGCGACCGCCGTCGGCGTGCCCGCGTACGCCGGGGTGCCGCTGCGGGACGCCGAGGGCACGGACGTCCGCTTCGTGGACGCCCGCACCGCCTCGGACCGCTGCTGGACGGAGGTGGGCGCCTCCGACGGCACGGTCGTCGTGTCCGCCACGCTCGACTCGGTCGCCGCGGCGGCCGGCGAACTGGTCGCGGCCGGCCGCAAGCCGGACACCCCGATGACGGTCACGGTCGCCGGCACGACCACCCGCCAGCGCACCTGGACGGCGACCCTCGGCACGATCGCGCAGACCCTGAAGCAGGCCAAGGTCCTGCCGTCCCCGGAGGGCCATCGGAAGGTGATAGCCGTGGTGGGTGAGCGCAACGCAGCTGCCCAGCAGGACCAGCTGTCGTGGTTCGAGTCCAAGCCGCTGTTCGGCTGGAAGGTCCTGGTGCCGCGCACCAGGGAACAGGCGCCCGCGCTCTCCGACCAGCTGCGCTCCTACGGCGCCGTACCGCACGAGGTCCCGACGATCGCCGTCGAGCCGCCGCGCACGCCCCAGCAGATGGAGCGCGCGGTCAAGGGCCTGGTCACGGGCCGCTACGAGTGGATCGCCTTCACCTCGGTCAACGCGGTCAAGGCGGTGCGCGAGAAGTTCGAGGAGTACGGCCTCGACGCCCGCGCCTTCGCCGGCATCAAGGTCGCCGCGGTCGGCGACCAGACGGCCAAGGCCCTGATCGACTTCGGCGTGCGGCCGGACCTGGTCCCGAGCGGCGAGCAGTCGGCCCGCGGGCTCGTGGAGGACTGGCCCCCGTACGACCCGGTCTTCGACCCGATCGACAGGGTCTTCCTGCCGCGCGCGGACATCGCCACGGAGACGCTGGTCGCGGGCCTGATCGAACTCGGCTGGGAGGTCGACGACGTCACCGCCTACCGCACGGTCCGCGCCTCGCCGCCCCCGGCGGAGACCCGCGAGGCCATCAAGGGCGGCGGCTTCGACGCGGTGATGTTCACCTCGTCCTCGACGGTCCGCAACCTGGTCGGCATCGCGGGCAAGCCGCACAACGTGACGGTGATCGCCTGCATCGGCCCGGCCACGGCCAAGACGGCCGAGGAACACGGCCTGCGCGTGGACGTGATGGCCCCCGAGCCCTCCGTCCACAAGCTGGCCGAGGTCCTGGCCGACTTCGGCGCGAAGCGCCGCCTGGCCGCCCTGGAGGCCGGCGAGGCGGTCACTCGGCCGAGCGAGCGCCGCCCGGGGGCGCGGAGGCGTCGTACGTCGACGTGACGGGGTGCTCTGGTGGCGGAACGTGCCGTGCGGCGCGTTCCGCCACCACGCGTTTCCGCCCCCGACCGGGCGGTCGAGGCCCGGGTGGTGAACAAGTGGCGGATTTGGGCCAGCGAGGGGCCTGAAAACCGCAGGTGGAAGGTTCGAGGCGTGGCCCAAATCCGCCACTTGCGACCTCACACCCCCGGAATCCTTGCCAAGTAAGCCTGTTCATGTCATCCTGCGAGGCTTTGCTCTGACAACGCGGGCCAGGAATCCGGGGGGAGACACACCCGTGACTTGGGTGCGGGCCGCGTATGTTCGCCCGATCAGTGCCCGGAGGTATACGGCAGGAAGGCCGCCCAGGTGGTGGGGTTGAGGGCGAGGCGGGGGCCGTGGGGGTTCTTGGAGTCGCGGACGTGGATGGCCTCGGGGGTAGTTGCGACCTCGACGCAGGAAGGGGTGTCTGCGCCGCTGTAGCTGCTCTTTATCCATTCGAGCGCCGTACCGTCCCCGGAGGCAGGCTTGAAGCTCATAGCTCTCCCAGCATTTTCTCGATGAAGGCCAGGGACTCTTGAGGGTTGAGAGCCTGGGCTCGGATGATCCCATAGCGGATCTCAAGGATCTGAACGAGTTTCGGGTCGGCGATCGCACGGCTGATGAGCTGCACTTCGTTGTACCCCACGGTGGTGCCGTCCTTGAGTCGGAGCACTCGGAGCGGTCCGTCGACCCCTGCGTTTCCCTCACGCCCAAGAGGCATGACCTGGATGTCAAAGTTACGCAACCCGCCCAGCTGAAATAGCTGTTCGAGTTGTTTGCGCATCACCATTCTGCCCCCGTAGGGGCGTCGCAACGTTGACTCGCACTGGACGAAGTTGAAGACCGGCAACGCGGTGGAGCTGTCCAGGATCTCCTGGCGAGCCAGCCGCGCAGCTACCTGCTGCTCCAACTCCTCCTCCGTGAATGGCGGACGCCGCGAGCTGAACACTGCCCGTGCGTACTCCTCGGTCTGCAACAGCCCGTCGATGACCGAGTTGTTGTAGGAACAGATCTCGACGGCTTCCGCCTCCAGGCGCTTCACGTCCCGTACCTTCTTCGGGTACCGCGCCTCCGCCACGTCCTCCTTCAACGCCGCGATCTTGCCGCCCGCCCCCAGGGCCACGTCCGCCGCGTCCAGGTACTCGGGGCGGGGGATCCGCCGCCCTCGCTCCACGGACGAGACCAGCTCCTGCCCGTACCCGATGGCCGCCCCGAACTCCGCCTGGGTCATGCCGGCGGACTCCCGCCACAGCTTCAACCGCCGGATGACCGTCCGCATGACGCCCCCGGCCTCGTCGTCCTCCGGCTCCGCGTTCCAGTCGTCCACGTCCGTCACCACCCTCCGCGCCGCACCTCTGTGCTCAACTCCGGCCGTACACGGGCCGTCACTGCGGACGAGCCGGACGGAAGCCGGACCGGGTCCGGACGGTCGCCGTCCGCCCGGACACCAACTCTTCACAAGTTACGCACGAGCAAACACGTTGGGTGACGTGAATCAGGAAATCACCGCCCCGCGCACCCCGCTGCACCAGTTCTCCGTGCCGCTCTCCGCGACCCGTCGTGGCGCCCGCCTCGCCCGGCTGCTCGCCACCGAGCAACTGCGTTCCTGGGGCGTACCGTTGGACCCGGCCCGGCTGATCGTGGCCGAACTCGCGACGAACGCCGTCGTGCACGGCCGTGTCTCCGGCCGGAGTTTCCGCCTCACCCTCGTCGTCGACGAACTGGGGACGCTCCGCATCGAGGTCACCGACACTCGCGGCGACCAACTGCCCGCGCGGGCACGGTCGACCACCGACGCGGAACCCGCGGAGTCCGGCTACGGCCTGCTGCTGGTCGAGGAGCTGGCGGACCGCTGGGGCTTACGGACGGGACCGCTGCCGTGCAAGACGGTGTGGGTGGAGTGCGCCATGGAAGCGCCTTGATGTATTCCCGGCTGAGTCGGGAGGAATTCGGAGAATATTCCTGGGCTGAATGACTTAC
>NZ_QFDQ01000112.1 GCF_003270085.1 Streptomyces triticisoli
GGTACGGGGGTGCCCGCGCCGGGGGTGGCGTCGGCGCTGGGCCAGGGCTGGGGTGGGGCCGGCATGGCGGCGGGAGTCGGCTGGGGGGCGGGGGTGCCCTGGGCCGGGACCGCGTTCGGTGGGAGCGGTGCGGCGGGGCTGTGCGGTGGTACGGGGGTGCCCGCCCCGGAGGTGGCGTCGACGCCCGGCCAGGGCTGGGGGGCGGGGGTGCCCTGGGCCGGGACCGCGTTCGGTGGGAGCGGTGCGGCGGGGCCGTGTGGTGGTACGGGGGTGCCCGCGCCGGGGGTGGCGTCGGCGCTGGGCCAGGGCTGGGGTGGGGCCGGCATGGCGGCGGGAGTCGGCTGCGGGGCGGGGGCGCCCTGGACCGGCACGGCCTGTGCCGGGAGCGGTCCAGGGATGGCCTGCTGGGCCGGGGCGGCGGGGTTCTGCGCGGGTACGAGCATGGCGCCCTGCTGGGGGAGCGGCTGACCGGCGAGGTTCTGGGCAGGGGCGAGCCCGGTGCCCTGCTGGGGCAGCGGCTGACCCGCGCCGCCCTGAGCGGGCAGGGCCACCTGTCCCGGCACGGGCTGCTGCGGTCCGGGAGCCTGCGGCCCCGCCCCCGGCTGTCCGGGAGCTGCCTGGGGCGCGACCGGCTGCCCGGGGGTCGCGTGGGGCGCGACCGGCTGCCCGGGGGCCACCTGGGCCACGACCGGCTGCCCCGGAACCCCCTGCGGCACGACTGGCTGCCCAGGAGCCATCTGGGGAACGGGCTGCGGCAACGCCTGCGCGCCACCTGGGCCGGCCTGCGCGGGAACACCCGGTCCGGCGGCCCCCTGCGAAGGCGCACCCTGTGCGGGCACGGCCACCGCGGGCATCGTTCCTCCGGGCGTCGCCCCCACGGGCACGGCCCCCACAGGTACGGCCCCTTCGGGCACGCCCTGCACGGGCAGGGCTCCAGCGGGCAGGCTTCCCGCAGGCATCGTCCCCGGCACGGCGGCCCCTCCGGGCACCTCCTGCGCGGGCGTCGCGCCCGCCGCGGCGGCTTCCTGCGGCTGGGCCACAGCCCGGCGTCGGCGCCCCGTCGGCGCGCTCGCCGGGTGCGGCTGTGGCGGAGTGTGATCGTCGGTCCGGTCGTGGGGTACGGCTTCGTGCTGCCCCTCGTCCGCCACGGGGACGCCGGGAGCGGCGCCCTGCGCCGGCAGCTGAACCGACCCCACTCCCTCCGGGCCGTCGCCCGGACGGTCCGCCTCCGCGGGCGGCAGGGCGAACACCGTACGGGGAGCCGCCTCCTGCGCGGCAGCGCGCTCGGTCGCCGCGGCCAGGGCACGGCGGCGCCGTCCGGTCGGCTGCGGAACGGGCGCCGCGGGGTCCTCACCGCTCGGCTCGGGCAGCGCGTCCGTGGTCGCGGGCAGCGCCGCGGGCAGCGCCTGGGGCTCGTCGGCCTCGCGCCGGGCACGCCGTCCGGTGGGCGCGGGCACACCCTGCGGCGGCA
>NZ_QFDQ01000113.1 GCF_003270085.1 Streptomyces triticisoli
GCCGCCACGTCGGCGGCGACGTGGCGGCGGCCCTGTTCCGGTCTCACCTCCGGGGCGTCCCGGCCGGCCCGCCCTGGTCCGCCACGAAGGAGGCCATCCAGGCCAGCGCCGCGTTCCAGTTGATGGCCGTCTCGTTCGTCGACCAGGACTCGATGTCGTCGATGTAGCAGAACTGGCCCACGCAGCCCTGGAGTCTGCTCTGTGCGAAGGGGTCCTGGATGCTGGAGTTGGCGCCTCCGGCGAGGGTGCCCTTCGGCGGGTTCGGCAGGCTCGGCTCGAGTTGGCGGGCGTACCAGCGGCTGTGCTGGTTGTGGGAGCTGACCGTGCCGTAGCCGGTGACGTAGGAGATGTTGAGGGCGTTGCGGCCCAGGACGTAGTCCATGCTCTGCACCGCGCCGTCACGGTACTTCGCGGCGCCGGTGAGGTCGTGGGCCGTGGCGACGACCCGGGCGTTGTTGAGGATCTGGCTGTTGGAGCCCCAGTCGTAGACATTGTCCGCGGGGGCGTACGGCATGCCGTACGGCTGTGACCTCAGCGTGGCCAGGTACTTGTCCGCACCCTTGATCACCGACTGGCGCACCTTCTCCCGGTCGGGGAGCCGGCTCGGGACGGTGGCGAGGTCGAGGCGGGCGGCCACCGCGGTGCCGCCCCAGTCGAAGCTGACGCTGCCGAAGATGTCGGCCGTGTGCAGGGGGGACTTGAGCACGTGGTCGGCGAACTGCCGCTCCCCGGTGGTGAGGTACAGCTCGGCGGCCGCCCAGTAGAACTCGTCGGTGGCGTTGTCGTCGGCGTAGGCGCCGCCGCCGATGCCGTCGTTCGGGTCCGGGTAGACCTCGGGATGGGCGAGCGCGGCGGCCCAGGCCGTGCGCGCGGTCTTCAGGACCTTCGCCGCGAAGGCCTTGTCGTAGGGCCCGTAGAGGCGGGCCGCCTGGGCCGCCGTCGCCGCCAGGTTCAGGGTCGCCTGGGTCGTCGGCCGGTGCAGTTCCCGCTTCTGCGGGTCCTGGTGGGGCAGCAGCGGCAGCCCGGTCCACTGCTCGTCGTGGATCTTGCTGTGCGCCATGCCGGCCAGCGGCTGCCCGGCCGGCACCTGCATCTTCAGCAGGAACTCCAGCTCCCAGCGGGCCTCGTCCAGGATGTCGGGCACCTTGTTGCCGCTCTCCGGGACGGCGAGCGTCCTGTCACCGAGGCTCGAGGGCCGGCCGGTGCGCGCGTGCAGGGAGCGCTCGTAGGTGCTCAGCAGTCCCCAGGTGGTGATGCCGCCGTTGACGACGTACTTGCCGTGGTCGCCGGCGTCGTACCAGCCGCCGGTGACGTCCAGCGTGTAGTCGCACAGGCCCGGCTGGCAGGGCACCTCGGCGTCGCCCTGGTTGGGGGCGACGTCCAGGTGGCCGGCGGGGCGGGCGTAGCCGGGGCGCAGGTCCTCGCGGATCGCGATCCCGCTGCGCTGTGTGTAGTAGTGCTTGAGGGAGTCCAGGCGGAGCTGTTCGTAGGCCTCCGCGCCGATGTCGAAGGGGTGGCTCGTCTCGCCGTCGGCGACCAGGGTGAAGCCCTTGCCGCGCCCCCGGTAGGCGCCGAAGTCGATCGACTGCACGTTCTGCCCGGAGGAGACGTCCGTGCCCCTCGGCACCGTCCAGCCCTGGGCCACGACGGCCCCCTTGGTGTTGCGCAGCCGCCAGGGCAGCTTGGCGGTGGCGTCGGTGACCAGGGTGGCGTTCTTGGGCCCGTCCGGCAGATAGGCGACCTGGTTGACGCGGACCCGCGGCCCGGTGTCGGGCTCGTACACCTCCGGCGGCACCCCGCCCAGCAGTGACACGTCGTCCACACAGAAGCGCCAGGGATCCGCGGCGCCGCCGAGCTGGAAGGCGACCTGGCCCTGGGTGGTGTCGACGGGGGAGGTGAAGGTGTAGGAGTAGGCGTTCCCCGAGACGCTCAGCTGCGGACTCACCTCGAACCAGGTGTCGTACGGCGCCACCGACAACCCCGCGATCGCCCGGACCACGTGCCCGTCGGGCGTGCCGGTCGCCGTGAACGACAGCCGGTAGGTCTCGCCCTTCACCAGGGTGATGTCGTTCTGCCCCACGGCGGCGTCCCAGCGGTTGGCGGTGGAGCCGGGAACGTCCGCGCACAGCCGGCCGTCGGACAGGCCCGCGGTGACGTTGCTGCTCGTCCACCACGGTTCGGTGGTGGTGTCGAAGGTGCCGTTCCTGATCTGCTCGGCGTCGTCGGCCCGGGCCTGCGGGGCGGCGGGCAGGGTGGTGAGCGCCGCCGCGAACAGGGCGGCCACGGACAACAGGGTGGTTCTGCGTCGTTTCACGTCTGGGCTCCTCGAGAGGGAGGTACGGTCGGCGCCCCGTGGGAGCGCTCCCAAAAGACGGGCCCCCCATGCTTGTTGGAGCCATGACATCCCGTCAAGGGTGTGGTGGCGTGTTCCCGTCCCCGCCGTCACCCCTGCCGGATGTCCCCTTGACGCACCCGTCCCACGGCAAGGGGGTCGCCGTCCGCGCGGCGCCGTGACGGACTAGGCTGGAACGGAAGTGACGCACCTGATCACTGTGAGTGTGCGCGATGGGGTGGCGACGATGAGCCCGGTGTATCCGTTCGACGACGCGGCCACGGCACGGGCCGTCGTCGACGCCCACGGCGTCCTCGTCGAGTGGAACGAGGGCGCGCACCGGTTGCTCGGCTGGGCGCCCGGGGAGGTCCTGGGCAAACAGGCGGCGCACCTGCTGGCCGGCCACCCGCGACCGGTCCTTCCCGAGGGGCCGCGCTGGGACGGCACGCTCACCCTGCGGCACCGGGACGGGCGCGCCGTGACCGCCTGGGTGCTGGTCAACCACCGGGGCCCACAGGACGGCGGCGGCTGGCTCCTGGTCACTCCCCTGGCGGACGACGGACCGAAGGACCCGGACGATCCGCTGTCCCGGATCGCGCTCACGCAGTCGCCCTGTGCCATGGCCGTCTACGACGAGCGGCTGCGCCTGCGCGGGATGAACGACGCCATGGCGGAGGTGTTCGGCGGGGTGCCGGCCGAGCGGCTGCGGGGGCTGCGCCACTCCGAGATCGGCGGCCACCGGCAGAGCGAGGTCTTCGAGCGGCACATGCACCGGGTCCTGACCACCGGCCGGGAGGACGACGCACAGACGTACGTGCCGATAGGCATCGACAGCCGGGACAGCCGGGAGCACGCCTGGCTGGCCCGCGTGTCCCCGGTCACCGACCCGCAGGGACGGGTGCGCGGGGTGTGCGTGGCCGCGCACGACTTCACCGAGCAGTACCGGGCGCGCGAGCGGCTGCAACTGGTGAACGAGGCGAGCGTACGCGTCGGCACCACCCTCGACGTCATCCGGACGGCGCAGGAGCTCGCCGACGTCTGCGTCCCCGCCCTCGCCGACTTCGTCAGCGTCGACCTGCTGGACGCGGCCGAGCACGGCGGCAAGCCGCTCCCCGGCCCGCTGAGCATGCCGGTCACCCTGTACCGGGCCGCCCACAGCTCCGTCACCCCGGGCGCGCCGGAGGCCGTCGCCGTGGCCGGAAAGACCGAGGTCTACCCGGCCACCTCCCCGCAGGGCGCCTCCCTGGTGACCGGTCACTCGGTGGTGCTCTCCGAGGAGGCCGGCGACCTGGAGAAGTGGCTTTCCTGGGATCCGGTGCGCAGCCTGCGCGTCCGGGAGCTGGGCGTTCACTCCACGATGTCCGTGCCGGTCCGGGCCCGGGGTGTGACCCTCGGAGTCGCCGTGTTCACCCGGTTCGAGCAGCCCGCCCCGTTCATGCCCGACGACGTGCTGCTCGCCGAGGAGGTCACGGCCCGCGCCGCCGTCTGCATCGACAACGCCCAGCGCTACTCGCTCGAGCGGGAGACCGCCCTCGCCCTGCAGCGCAGCCTGCTGCCGCACGCCCTGCCGCGCACCGCCGCGGTGGAGGCCGCCTCCCGCTACCTGCCGGCGGCCCGGGACGGGATGGGCGGCGACTGGTTCGACGTGATCCCGCTGTCCGGGATGCGGGTCGCCCTGGTCGTCGGGGACGTCCTCGGGCACGGGGTGCGGGCCTCGGCCACCATGGGCAGCCTGCGCACCGCCGTACGCACCCTCGCCGACATCGACCTCGCCCCGGACGAGCTGCTCACCCGCCTCGACGACGTGGTGGCCCGGATGTCCGCCGAGGCCGGCACCGGGGGCGGCCCCCGCGAAGTCGGCGCGAGCTGCCTGTACGCGGTGTACGACCCGGTCTCCCGCCGCTGCACGCTCGCCCGCGCCGGGCACCCGCCCCCGGTCCTGGTCCCGCCGGACGGCCCGCCGCGCCGGGTGGAGCTGCCGTGGGGTCCGCCGCTGGGCGTGGGCGGGCTGCCGTTCGAGAGCGTCGAACTCGACCTGCGGGAGGGCAGCGTGCTGTCCTTCTTCACCGACGGGCTGATCGAGGGCCGCGGACGGGACGCCGACGCCGGTCACCGGCTGCTGTGCGAGGCGCTGGCCGCCCGGACCGACTCCCTGGAGGAGACCTGCGACCGCGTTCTGCACGCCCTGCTCCCGGCGGGCGGTGCCTGCGACGACGCGGCCCTGCTACTGGCCCGCACCCGGAGCCTGTCGCCCTCCCAGGTGGTCACCTGGGACATCCCGGCCGACCCGTCGCTGGTCGCCCCGGTCCGCAAGCAGGTCGTCGAGCAGCTCGACCGCTGGGGGCTCGGCGAGGCGGCGTTCACCACCGAACTGGTGGTCAGCGAACTGGTCACCAACGCGCTGCGGTACGGCACTCCGCCGATCCGGCTGCGGCTGATCCACAGCGGGGCGCACCTGATCTGCGAGGTGTACGACACCACCCACGCCGCCCCGCACCTGCGCCGCGCCAAGACCTGGGACGAGGGCGGCCGCGGTCTGCTGCTGGTCGCCCAGCTCACCCGGCGGTGGGGCAGCAGGCACACCGCCGAGGGCAAGACCATCTGGGCGGAGCTGAGCCTGGACGAGGACGGGTGACGAGGACGGGTGACGACGGCGGGTGACGCCGACGGCTCGATGCCCCGGACGCGTCGGTCAGCCAGGGCCCGACCCAGCTGCACGAGGCGCGGCATGCGACGGGAAGGAGTTCCGGAGGAATGTGAGGAATGTGCGGTCGGCCGCGAACTTTTCGCCCGGTTCGCGCATCGGACACTCATGACGGCGCACGAGGCGCCGGACGCACGCGGCCACCGCGTGCGGCGAACCTCCAAGGAGTGGGGAACATGACGCACACCTCCCCGTCCGTCCACCGGGCGGCCCTGCTGGCGGGCTCGGTCGCCGTGCTGGGCCTGCTGACCGCCTGCGGCAGCGGCGGCGGCACGAGTGGCGCTCCGCAACAGGTGTCGGGCACCGCCGCACCCGCGACCGGCGACACCACGGCCGGTACGGCACCCGGTACGAACCCCGCCACCAGCAGCGGCGCCGCACCCCCGAGCAGCGCGACCACCGGCACCGCCCACGGCACGGGCGGCACCCGAACCGCCGCCACGAGCACCCGCTGCCACACCTCCGGACTGAGAGCCTCGGTGGGCCGCAACGACCCCGGCGCCGGGCAGGAGAACTTCCCGGTCGTCCTGACCAACACCTCCGGCCGCACCTGCACCGTGCGCGGCTACCCCGGCGCCGCGTTCGTGGACGCCGCGGGCAGGCAGCTGGGCCCGGACCCCAGGCGGTCCCCGGGAACACCCACCACGGTGACGCTGAGGCCGGGCCGCAGCGCCTGGGCGGGCCTGACGTTCTCCAATCCCCAGGTGAGCGGGGCGAGGACGGCGACGCCCGCCGCGCTGATCGTCACCCCGCCGGACGAGCGCGACCACCTCACGGTGAAGTGGACGGCCGGCCAGGTCCCCGTGGGCGGCAACGCCTCCTCGGTGTTCCTGACGGCTCTCAGCCCTGGCACGGCTCCCTGAGCGGGCGCCGCCGACCGCGTCCGGGAGGACCCCGCCCCGAACGCCGCGCTCGCCGAGGGCCTCTCGGTCGTCCTGCTCGTCGCCGTGCTCGCCTGGGCCGTCACCCGCCCGTTCGGATGGCCGGAGGCGGTCATGGCCGTGCCCGCCGCCGGGATCGTCGTCGCGACGGGCGCGATCCCGCTCGGCCACGCCCGGGCCGAGGCGGAGCGGCTGGGGCCGGTGGTCGGGTTCCCGGCCGCGCGGTTCGCCGTGGACCACGCGCCCCGCCCGGTGCTGCTGGTGTGGCCGGAGGCGGCGCCGGGCCTCACGACGATGCCGCCTCCCCCGCCGCCTCCGCATCCGCCGCACCACCGCTGACGCGGTTCAGTGGCCGCCGCGGCCGTGTCCGCCGCCCGGGCGGCGGTGACGTCTGTCGTGCTCCCGTGAGCAGGAGCGGTCGTGGGCGTCACAGCTGTCGGTGGGGGTCGGGTCGGCACTGGTGCCCGTCGGCTGCGGGGTCGTCCGGGGTGCCGTGGCGGCCGGGGCGGGCGGGGCCGCCTGCTTCGCCGAGGCCGACGGTCGGGGGGTGGGCGGGGCCGGCGCCCGGTCCGAGGGGCCGCCGTCCGCACCCCAGTTGGCCACCTCCATCTGCAGGCTGGACGCGGAGGTGTCCATCGCCCAGCGCTGGGTGTCGCTCTTCGCGCGGGTCTTGAGGACGAGGGCTCCCCCGCCGTCGGTGGCGGCCGGTGTCAGGGCCAGGTCCTGGTCGAAGCGCGGCACGAGGATTCCTTGCAGGGTGAAGTCGTAGCGGATGTCCTTCGCGCCCGGCCCGGAGGGGCCCGTGCAGGGGGCGAGCCGTACGGAGTAGCCCAGGCGGGAGTCCAGGCACAGGCCGGGTGCGGCGCCGCTGCGCAGCAGTCCGTCGGTCTCGTACGCCCACTGCTGGTCGGGCGACGAGGAGCAGCCCGCCAGCTCGGTCTCCGCGCCCTCGACGGCCTTCCTCCCCACGACGCCGATGCACAGCCCGGACGCGAGGTTGTGCAGCCGTCCGCGCAGGGTGGTCTTGCCCGCGGCACCGGCGCCGGCGCCGATCCAGGACGGCCCGGCGGACGGGGAGCCGCTGCCGGGCGTGTCGGAGGGCCGCCCGTCGGCTCCGGTGGCGGTCGCCCCGTCCCCGGAGCCGAGCACCGCCCACAGCACGAGCGGCAGCACGACCAGCCCGCTCACCGTGGCCACCGCGATGGCGAGATTCCGCTGCCGTGCGGCCCGTCGCGCCGCCTTCCGAGCCACCCGCCGCCCACCGGCACGCGGCCGGACCCCGGCACCCGCCGAGGCCGGCTCCGTGGCGGAATCCGGCGTCTCTTCCCGGCCCACCGAGGCCGATACCGAGCCGGTCTCCGCGGCGCCCCCACGGCCCACCGAAGCCGGCCCCACGCCCCGCTCGGCCGCCCGGTGCCCCACCCACGCCGCCACCGCG
>NZ_QFDQ01000114.1 GCF_003270085.1 Streptomyces triticisoli
CCACGGCCCGTCGACAGCGGCTCCACGCCCGGCTCCGGCCCGGAGGCCGGGCGTCGGGCGCGGCCCCGGGCCCCGGCCGGGGAACCCGTGCCGGCCCCCAGCGCCGCACCAGAGGCAGCGGCTGCCACAGCGGACGGATCCGGCGTCGCCCTTCCGCCGGGGGACGGCGCACCCGAGCCGGCGGAATCGAACGCTTCTCCTCCGACCGGTACGAACGGCTCGCCGTCGGCGGACGGTGGGGACGCCGGGGCTTCCGGGGCCGTCGGCGTCAGGCGGGAGTCGCGGTAGGCGTGGGCGCCCCAGCCGAGGACACCCTCGGCGAGCGCGGCACCCAGGCCCGCGCCGAACTGGGACAGTTGGCCGGCGGTGTGCCGGCAGTGCGTGCAGCCGGCCAGGTGCGTGCGCAGGTCGGGGTCGAGGTCGACGCCGCGCCGGTAGGTGACGTCCAGCAGCCGGAGGTAGAGCAGGCACTCCTGCCGGGGGGCGGCCTCGCGGTGCACCTGGAGGCACTCCTCGCGCAGCCGTTCGCGGGCCCGCCGCAACTCGACGCGCGCGTCCTCCTCGTCGATGCCGAGCAGCCGGGCCGGGACCGCGAGCGGTTCGGCCTCGACCTCGGTGTGCCACAGCAGGGCGCGGGCGGTCTGGGGCAGCCGCTGGAACGCCCGGGAGAGCAGACGCCGGTCGCTCGGCGGCAGCAGGCGCGCGCCGATCCGGTCTCCGTCGTCGCCCGCCGCCCGCAGCTCCGGGTGCAGCATCTCCTGCCGGTGGTCCGCGCCCCACTCGGCCGCGATGCGCCGTACCGTGACGAGCAGTTGGGGACGCCAGGCGGCTGTCGGCCCCGACTGCCGCAGGGACTGTCCGAACAGGCGGGTGAAGGCCGCGGTGGTGAGCATGCCCGCGGACTGCGGACCGTCGGTGCACAGCCGTGCGTAGGCGAACGCCGCTTCCCAGTGCCGGTCCAGCAGTTCACCGACGGGCTGCAGCGCGGGCGTGGCACCCGTCCACTTCCTGAGTTCCGCGCTCAACTGTTCGTCCGTGATACCGAACAGATCGCGCGACGTGGGGGAATTGGACAGACCCGGGTCTTTCACGGCTGCATTCCTCCGTACACACCGCGGTTTTGGTTCGTGCCAAAAAAAGAGGCGTCGGCATCTTGAACGTCCCCCGCGCAGAGGGAGGACCCATTGTCTGCTCGCCGACAGGCCACACCTTTGCACAGGCCGACGGCGAGCAACAAGGGATCACACGGTTTTACGCAAAATGCTCTCGGAAAACACTTGTTGACGATTTTTCAAAGGCAATTACGACCCCGCGGCAGGCTGTTCCTGGAAGGTGTCCAGAAGATCCAGTGCCCGCTCCCGGCCGAACTCCGGCCGGCCGCCGTCCTCGCACGGCTCGCCGGGTTCAGTCGTCCTCCGACACCGTGATGGCTCCCACGGGGCAGGCCCGGGCGGCTTCCCGGACCAGCGGGTCGCCGCCGCCGTCCTCGCGGCCGGGCAGCAGGGTGCTGAAACCGTCGTCGTCCTGGGTGAACACGCCCGGGGCGGTCAGGGCGCACTGTCCGGCGCCGATGCAGCGGTCCTTGTCGATGCGGATGCGCATGGCGGCAGCTTCTTACCAGCTCACGGGGAGTTCCAGCATCCCCTGGATGGTGTCGCCGGGTTTGAAGGGGATCTCGTCCGGCGGGGCGGCGAGCCGGAGCGTGGGCACCCTCTCGAAGAGGGTGCCCAGGGCGATCTCCAGCTCGGCGCGGGCGAGGTTCTGGCCGAGGCACTGGTGGATGCCGAAGCCGAAGGCGACGTGGTGGCGGGCCGGGCGGTGCCAGTCGAGGGTGTCGGGGGCGGGGTAGACGTCCTCGTCCCGGTTGATGACGGAGGTGGAGAAGACCACGCCCTCCCCGGCCCTGATCGTGGTCCCGGCGATCTCGATGTCCTCGGTGGCCAGGCGCAGCAGTCCGTCCGCGATGGACAGCATCCGCATCAGCTCCTCGACCGCGGTGGGCAGCAGCGAGGGGTCGGCGCGCAGTTCGGCCAGCCGGTCGGGGTGGAGCAGGAGCGTGTAGGTGCCCAGGGAGATCATGTTGGCGGTGGTCTCGTGGCCCGCGACCAGGAGGATCATCGCCAGGGCGGTCAGCTCCTCGCGGTCGAGTTCGCCCTCGCTCAGCCGCTGCTGGACCAGTTCGTCCAGCAGGCCCTCGCCGGCCTGCCGCTGCTTGCGGTCGATCAGTGCGTCCAGGTACGCGTACAGCCGGTCCCGGGCGTCCTGGGTGTCCTCGGCCGTCGGGCCGCGCAGCAGCCGCCTCGACTGCGCCTCGAAGAACTCGTGGTCGGCGTAGGGCACGCCGAGCAGCGCGCAGATCACCGTGGACGGCACCGGCAGCGCGAAGGCGCGCACCAGCTCGGCGGGCGGCCCCTGGGCGGTCATCTCGTCCAGCAGGTGGTCGACGATCTCCTGGATCCGGGGCCTGAGCTCGGTGGCGCGCCTGAGGGTGAAGCTCGGGATCATCATGCGCCGCTGGGTGCGGTGCCGGGGGTCGTCGACGCCCAGGAGCGCGGGCTTGCGGTTGCGGACCGCGACGAAGCGGGGCGTGGTGGCCGGAAAGCCCGAGCGGGTGGGGTCCGTGGACAGCCGGGGGTCGACCAGCAGGTCACGGGCGAGGCCGTGGCCGGTCACGAGCCAGGCCGGGCGGCCGTCGTAGAGCCGGATGCGGGCCAGCGGCCGGGTGGCGCGCAGCGGGTCGTATCCGGTGGGCGGGTGGTAGGGGCAGCTCCGGTCCTGGGGGAAGGCAACGGGTTCGGACAGTTCGGTCAGGTCCGTCATGGGAGACCTCGCAGACGAAGGGTGCGCCGTGCCGGCCCTCATGGGATGCCCGGGGCATCCATCGGCGCGACGGGAAGTCCGGCCAGATCGACGATCGGCGGGAACTGGCCGGGAATCACCCATTCCGCATGGTAAATCGGTTGCCGCCGAAACCGCACGGCGTACAGGATCCGGCCATGCCCACGACCGGCGTGTTCCTGCCGCTGCCGTCCGCCGCCGGCCTTCCGGCGCGGTGCCGGCAGCGACCCGGCCGTCCCCGGAGGCCCGGTCCCGCGCTGCCGTGACCGCGGCGCTCGTCGCCGGGCTGCTCGCGGGCTACGGCATCGCCGTACCCGTGGGCGCCGTCGGGACCTACCTCGTCACCCTCACCGCCCGTACGTCCCTGCGGACCGGTTCCTGCACCGCGCTCGGTGTCGCCACCGCCGACGGCCTCCACGCCCTGCCGACCGCACTGGGCGGTTCGGCCCTGGCGGGCCTGCTGCGGCCGGTGCTGGGGCCGCTGCGCCGGGCGTCGGCCGCCGTGGTGGTGAGGGCGGGCAGGCCGCGCAGGCTGGGGCTGCTGCGCCTGGCGTCGGCCCTGGTGCCGGCGGCACTGGCCCTGGCCAGGGCGGTCACCGCCCTGCGGCGGTACCGCGGGCACCGGCTCGCCACCCGCGTCGACCCGCCCGTGCCGGGTCCGGCACGGGCGTACCTGGCGCTGCTCGGGATCACCCTGCTCAACCCCACCACGCTGATCCACTTCGCGGCGCCGGCGCTCGGCAGCCGCGCCGCGCACGCCGTACCACCGGCCGAGCAGGCGGTGTCCGTCCTCGCGGCCTTCGCCGCGTCTGCGAGCTGGCAGCTGCTGCTCGCCGGCGGCGGCGCGCTGCTCGGCCGGGCCCTGACCGGTCACCGGGGGCGGCTGGTGACGGCGCTCGTGTCCAGCTGCATGATCACCGCGCCGGCGGTACGGATGCCGGTGTCGCCGGGGTGAGCGACCGCCCTCGGGAAGCGGTGCCCAGCGCGGTGGGGATGAACCGGGCCGGTGCGGATGTTGAATGGGCGGCGCACGATCAGTCTCAGGACCAGTCTCAGGACGCGACGAGAGGGTGGACGGCATGCCTCTTGAGGGCGAGTACGAACCCAGCCCGACCCAGTGGGTGCGGGAGCAGGTGGAGCTGTACGAGAGCTCCGGCGGCACCGAGGGGACCACGCTGCGGGACACGGGGTTGCCCGTCGTCGTGGTGACCATGGTGGGCGCACGCAGCGGCAGGATCCGCAAGACGCCGCTGATGCGCGTGGAGCACGACGGGCGCTACGCCGTGGTGGCCTCCCAGGGCGGTGCGCCCAAGCACCCGTTCTGGTATTTCAACCTCAAGGCCGACCCCCGGGTCGAGCTGCAGGACGGCCCGGTCAAGCAGGACATGACGGCCCGTGAGGTCACCGGCGCGGAGAAGGCCGAGTGGTGGGAGCGGGCCGTCGCCGCGTTTCCCCCGTACGCCGACTACCAGAAGAAGACCTCACGGGAGATCCCGGTCTTCGTGCTGGAGGCGGCGGGCTGAGGCGCCGGCCGGAAAAGGAGTCCGGGCCGGGAGGCATGAGTCCGCCCTGCCCGGGCACCCGTGCCTCGGGCCCCGCCGCGCTCCCCCGTCGCGGCGGGGCTCTCCCGTGCCTCCTCCCCCCACTCGCTGTCCAGGCCGAGGGCCAGACCGATCCGGGCGGCCACCGGCACGGCGACGCGGGTGCCGCGGGCCTCGGCGTGCTTCCTCGCGTGGTCTTGGGTGTGATTGCGTGTGTGGTTCCGCGTGTCGTCCGTCGGATGCTCCCCGGGTGTCCCGCTCACGTCCGCCGACTGTCCCGGTCGGTGCGGGTCACACAGTGCCGACGGCGGATTTCGGGGAACGCGTTCACCAGGGCACACGCTGAGCAGGGAGGACACATGAGCGACGGGGCCGAGGGCAACGCCGCCTACGGTCACAAGGCCTTCAAGCGGTCCAGGAGCCACTTCGCGGACCGGATCACCGCCGACGGGCAGGACGGCTGGCCGGTGGAGGCCGGGCGTTACCGGCTGGTGGTCAGCCGTGCCTGTCCGTGGGCGAGCAGGGCGCTGGTGTCGCGGCGGCTGCTGGGGCTGGAGGACGCCCTGTCGCTGGCCGTCGCCGATCCGATCCAGGACGACCGCAGCTGGCGTTTCACGCTCGACGCCGACGGCCGTGATCCGGTGCTCGGGATCCGCTTCCTGAGCGAGGCCTACGACCGGCGGGAGACGGGTTACCCCGGCGGCGTGAGCGTGCCCGCGGTCGTCGACGTGCCCAGCGGCAAGCTGGTCACCAACGACTTCCAGCAGATCACGCTCGACCTCGCCACCGAGTGGACGGCCCTGCACCGTCCGGGGGCGCCGGACCTGTATCCGCGGGCGCTGCGCGACGAGATCGACACGGTGATGGCCCAGGTGTACGAGGACGTCAACAACGGGGTGTACCGCTCGGGCTTCGCCACGAACCAGGAGGAGTACGAGGCCGCCTGCGCGGGCGTGTTCCGCCGGCTGGACCTGCTGACGGACCGCCTGGCCGGGCAGCGCTGCCTCGTCGGCGACACGATCACCGAGGCGGACATCCGGCTGTTCACCACGCTGGTCCGTTTCGACGCCGTCTATCACGGACACTTCAAGTGCAACCGCTGGAAGCTGGCCGAGAACCCCGTGCTGTGGGCGTACGTCCGCGATCTGTACCAGACGCCCGGCTTCGGCGACACGGTCGACTTCGACCACATCAAGCGGCACTACTACGAGGTGCACACGGGCATCAACCCCACCGGCATCGTGCCCCTCGGGCCCGACCTGTCCGGTTGGCTGACCCCGCATCACCGGGAGGAGCTCGGCGGGCGCCCCTTCGGTGACGGCACGCCGCCGGGTCCCGTACGGCCCGGCGAGGAGATTCCCGCGCAGGGCAGGCCCTGACGGCCCACGGTCCTCCCCACCGGCAAAGGAGACAAGGAGACACAGGTGGCCAAGAAGAAGCACAAGCTCCCGCTCGCCTACCAGCCCCTCGGCTTCGTGCTGGGCTGGGCCGGCGGTGCGCTGGCCGGAATGGCCTTCCGCGCGACGTGGAAGGCCGTCCGGCACGAGGACGACGCACCCGACCCGCTCGACGCGGACCGCCGCTGGGGGGAGATTCTGCTCGCGGCGGCCGTCCAGGGCGCGATCTTCGCCGTGGTGCGCAGTGCGGTGGACCGTGCGGGGGCGACGGCGATCGAGCGGTCGACGGGTGTCTGGCCGGCGAAGTCGAAGGACGGTCGGAGCGCGTAGCTGCGGGCAGTCGTGCCTCCCCCTGCTCGAAGAGCCTGGGGGAGGCGCCCCACGAGCGCGGGCAGCGCGCCCGCCCCCGCAGCGCACCCCACCCGCACCGGTCAGGCAGCGGCTGAGTGGGAGGTCAGCCCTGTTTGGGGCCCACTCGGGGGGCTCGGCGGAGGGTGAAGCTGTGGCCGGCCGGGTCGGAGCAGCTGCGCTCCTCGTACGGGCCGGGGTCTCCCTTCGCATCCAGAGGGCGGCCGCCGAGTTCGACGACCCGGCGCTCGGCCGCGTCCAGGTCCTCCACCAGGAAGTCCAGGTGGACCTGGAGGGAGTTCTCGGGGCGCGGCCAGCTCGGCGGGGTGGCGTTCGCGTCGCGCCGGAAGGCCAGCCGCAGTCCGTCGGCGGCCCGTATCCCCACCCGGTCGGCGGTCACGTCCGTCTCCCGCGCCTGCAGCAACTCCTTGTAGAACACGGCGAGTTTCTCGGGCTCGGCGCAGTCGAGCACGACGACGCCCGCGGTCACCAGTGGCATGTCCCCTCCGAAGGGTCCGGCGGCAGGGCATGGGTGCCCGCCGCGTTTGTGTCCCTGGTATCCGCGCCCCGCGGTTTCAGTCGTCCACCAGCCACTGCCCGTCACGCATCAACTCCCGTCCGTCCAGCTCGTTCGCCTCGCGCCAGGCCTGCACGCGCTGGGGGCGGATCCGGAAGTACAGGTAGGGCGCGGCCAGCCGGCGGGGGTCGAAGCGGGTCTTGGCGGCGAACAACTCGGCTTCTTCCTCGGTCAGTTCGGCGGGCGGCACGGTTTCGACGGTGCCCTCAACGATGACCACGTCCCGGGTGTGCCCGATACCGAGGCGGGCCCTGCCGGTCTCGCGCAGGTTCCGGCCGGTGGGGCTGGCCTCGGGGGTGGCCACCAGCAGCATCCCCGCGTCCCAGAGGAACGACAGCGGCACCAGGTACGGCACCCCTCCCCCGGCGTCGGCCGTCGCCACCCAGGCGTCGACGTCGTTCTCCAGCCGGTGCAGGGTGTCCAGCTTGCGCTGATTCGCGGAGCGTACGGTGGGCGGGGTCATGGTCGGGCAGCCTCCTGGTCGTCGTCGTACGGACGGAACCCCCTCAGTGTGGATCATCCGGCGTTCCGGCGGGCGGAGCCGGGGAGGATGGTCCACCATGAACGACGTGAACACCGTGAACACGATGCGTGCCGTCGGCCAGGACGTCCTCGGTGGGCCCGGGGTGCTGAAGCTGATCGAGGTGGAGCGGCCCGCGCCGCGGCCCAACGAGGTGCTGGTGCGGGTGCGGGCCGCCGGGGTGAATCCCACCGACTGGAAGCACCGGGCCACCGGCGGCTTCCTGGGCGAGCCGCCGTTCGTGCTGGGCTGGGACGTCTCCGGCGTCGTCGAGGCGACCGGGATCGGTGCGTCACTCTTCCGGCCGGGGGACGAGGTCTTCGGCATGCTGCCCTACCCGTTCGGCCACGGCTCGCACGCCGAGTACGTGACCGCCCCGGCCCGCGCCTTCGCGCTCAAGCCCGCCGGGGTCGACCACACCCGGGCGGGCGCGCTGCCGCTGGTGTCGCTGACCGCCTGGCAGGCGCTGGTGGAGCGGGCGGACCTCCGCGCGGGGCAGCGGGTGCTGATCCATGCGGCAGCCGGCGGAGTCGGTCATGTGGCGGTGCAGATCGCCAAGGCGCGTGGCGCGTACGTCATCGGTACCGCGAGCGCGGGCAAGCACGACTTTCTGCGCGGGATCGGTGTGGACGAGCCGGTCGACTACCGTACGACCGACTTCGCCGAGGCCGTGCGGGACGTCGACGTCGTGCTGGACACCATCGGCGGCGACACCTCCCTCCGTTCGCTGCGGGTGCTGCGCCCGGGCGGGCTCGTGGTGTCGATCCTGCCGGTCGGCTCCGACGACTTCTACGAGGAGGCCGACCGGCTCGGAGTGCGGGCGCTGCGGATGCTGGTCGACGCCGACCACCACGGCATGACGGCGATCGCGGGGCTCGTCGAGGAGGGCAGGCTGCGTGCCGAGATCGCCGGCACCTTCCCGCTGGCCGAGGCGGCGAAGGCGCATGAACTCGGTGACACCGGCCGCACCACGGGGAAGCTGGTCCTACTGATGGACTGACCGCAACTGACCACAGCTGACATCAACTGGCCAGAAATGGATGGCAGTTGACAGCAATTCGAAGAAATATGTCAACCGAACATGCTGGAATTCCCTCCTACAGGGGTAACTTGCCGTGCAGGGGCCGGTTGGAGGAGAAGTCGTCGTGGCGAACGAACCCGCGCCGCTGACCCGGCATCTGCGTGTCCGCCGGGACCGCGGGCACACCGTGCTGGAGTTCCACGGCGAGATCGACATCGCCGCGGCGGCGCAGATCGCCCCGTATCTGGACCGGGTCACGGCCCGGCCCGGGGTCCGGGTCGTGATCGATCTGAGCGGAGTCGACTTCTTCGACTGCTCCGGACTGCGTCTGCTGTACCGGGCCCGCGGCCGGGTCCTGGACCGGGGCGGGGAGCTGCGCCTGGTGTGCGCACACCCGCTGACCCTGCGCATCCTCAAGGTGACGGGCCTTGCCCGGCTGCTGCCCCCGCAGCCGACCCTGGACGCGGCCCTGGAGCGGCCCGAGGCCGCGTCCGGTTCGGTGTGATCAGCCAACAGGGCTGACTGGCAAGGGCTTTGGCGGGCATGCGCAGTGGGAGGAAGGAGGACCGTCGCATGACGACTTCCCACGAGCGACCGTCCCGGCGCATGCCCGGCTGGGCGAAGGCGGTGGGTGCCCTCGTGGTGGTGCTCGCCGTGCTGTTCGCCGGCATCGGGCTGGCCGTGCTGCCCGGTGTCAAGGACCTGTTCGGCACCGAGACGCACGACCGCTCCGGCCCCGCGCTGCTGAAGTCCATCCAGGATCTCAGCCGTTACGACGCCGCCTCCGGCAACTTCCAGGTCGTGGTGGACCTGGAGAAGGACGCGAAGTACCTGCCCGACGCGATCCGCGGCACCCGCACCCTGTACGTCGGCGCCGGCACCGTGGACGCCTACGTGGACCTCGGCGGGGTCGGCGGCAAGGACGTGACGGTCGACGACGACCGTACGTCGGCCACGCTGCGGCTGCCGCACGCCCGGCTCGGCAGACCGGCCCTGGACGCGGACCACTCCTACGCCGTCTCCAAGCAGCGCGGTCTGCTCGACCGCCTCGGCGACCTGTTCTCCGACAACCCGAACAGCGAGCGCGCCGTGCAGCAGCTCGCGGTCAGGCACATCGCCGAGGCGGCCAGGGACAGCGGGCTGACCGCGCGGGCGGAGGCCAACACCACCGGCATGCTCGAAGGGCTGTTGAAGTCCCTCGGCTTCAAGGAGGTGCACATCACCTACGGGACCTGATCAGCCGAGGACTCCGGGCAGGACCGGCGCCCCGAGCAGGGCCGTCCCCACCAGCAGCCAGGCCCCGTAGTCGCCGACGTGGCCCGACTGCAGGCGCCGCAGCGGCAGCGCCCACTCGGGTGCGCCCAGCAGCTGCGGACGGGTGACGGCCAGGGCCGCGAGTCCCACCGCCGGCGCGGTGGACAGCAGGTCCAGCAGGACGCCGGTCGCGGTCCACTCCACGGAGGAGAACACGCCCCAGGTCCCGGCCTCGTCGACCGTGTGTCCCACCAGGCCGACGAAGCCGGGCACCGCGCCGACGGCGAGTTCACCGGCGAGCAGCCGGGCGAGGACGAGGGTGCCGACCGGGCCCAACAGGGCCAGGAGCAGGGCGAGATCGACGTAGGCGGTGCGGCCGTAGACCTGGGAGAGCAGCAGCAGTCCGGGGCAGACCATGGCGCTGGACAGGTTCTGGGCGACGACGCGGCGCTTCAGCGGTCCGGTCGCCACGCCTCACAGGGTGGTGCCGAAGCCCACGGCCCGACCGCCTCACGGCCGGCTCGCCCGCGGCGAGGAGCGTCGTACGTGCGTTCACACTCCACCTCCGCGGGCTCTGTCCGCCGCTGTGCGACGGACTTCGGGTACACCGCTTCCCGGCCTCCGAGCACCGCCCGGGCCGTGGGTCGGGTGGTGGCGCGCGGGGCCGAAGCCCGGATGTCCCGTCGGCAGCAACGGCAACCGGCCGTGGGCGGGGCCTCGGCCGGGGTGGGGTATCGCCGGGTCGTTCGCGGGTAACCGGCTTACCACACAAGGAAGTTGGCGAATGGAGGACCGTATGGCCCGCCTGGGGCTCCGCCCGCGTACCGTGTTCCGTCCGCGCGGGGCCGGGGCCCGGCGGGGCTTACGTCCCTCCGGGGCCCGGCGGGTGCCACGGCCGGCCCCCGGAGGGCTCCGGCCGCTGCCCTGGCCGCTGCGGCTGCCGGTGATGCTGTGCGCGTTCGTCTTCATGGTGGCGTTCGCGGTCGTGCTGGCGAAGCTGACGCTCGAGCCGTCGCCGGCGTCGACGTCCATCGCGCACACCAATCTGCGTCCCGGGCGCTCGCTGCGGGCCTATCTGGAGTCGCCGGGGCTGCGGGAGACGGTCAAGCAGATCGGCGGGAACCTGCTGCTGGGGGTGCCGTTCGGCGTGCTGGTTCCGGTGGTGGCGCCGGGGGCGCGAGGGGTGCTGCGGGTCGTTCTGCTGACGGCGACGGTGATGCTGCTGGTGGAGTTCGCGCAGGGGGCACTGCTCACCGGGCGGGCCTTCGACATCGACGACGTCATCCTCAACACCTCGGGCGCGCTGGCCGGTTACCTGTTCCTGGGCCGACGGATGGGCCGGGCGGTGCACGCGCGCAAGCCGCGTGAGTGAGCGTCGGAGCCGCCCTGGGGACTCCCCTCGGAACTGGCCCGTACCAAGGTATTGACGGTCACTTGTCCCACTCCTTCAATCAAGGTGACCCCTTCACCGTTCCTGGGCAGTGAGCGGGAGTGAGTCCGCGCACTGGCACGCCCCGAACGGTTGTGGGCGCACTGGTCGTCCCCCGCGACCGGAGGTCGCTGATGGACGCCGCCGCATCCCGGGCGGCGACACGGATCGTGTCCGTGGTCCGGGCCGGGCGGGCGGCCCGCAGCCGGAGGCTGCTGATGTCCACGCCTCACGACCTGGCCTGTGGGAACGGCCAGAGGCGACGGGGAGGCCCTGAACCATCTCGCTGGTGGAGCAGGGGCCCCGCACTCCCCCAGAGGGGGCACCCCCAGGCACCGCACCCGGCGTCCCAGATCGCACGGCCACGCTACCCCGACCGGCCCAGCACACCGCAAGCCCGGAAGCCGACCATCACACGATCGAGCTAAACCAGCCTTATACACGCTCCTTGGCGAGCAGTTGCCAACTCCCCACAACGGTCGGCGCGCCCGTGCGCGGGCCGCCGCACGGAAGGGAGAGCCGCGGCCCGTCCACGCCTGCTCCGCAGCTGTCTGCTCGCCGCCCTGTCCGCCGTTCTGGCCGGCTCCACCATGGTCGCCCCCGCGCAGGCGGACCCCCCAGGGTCTCCGCCGCCGCCACGGTCCACGGCACCCTCCACGGCCCCGGCTACTCCGGCGCGGGTGGCATCGGCGCGGCGTACTCCCTGCCGGGCGGCCAGGCCTTCGCGGACGCCTTCCACACCTACGCCGTCGACTGGGCGCCCGACGCGATCACCTGGTCGGTGGACGGCACCGTCTACCAGCGCCGTACGCCCGCCGACCTGGGCGGGAGGAGCTGGGTGTTCAACAAGCCGTTCTTCCTGATCCTGAACCTGGCCGTGGGCGGCCACTGGCCGGGCGACCCGGACGGCTCCACCTCCTTCCCGGCCCAGCTCGTGGTCGACTCGGTCTCGGTGACCACGAGCGACACGCCCACCGGCGGCGCGATCCGGGGTCTGGCCGGCAAGTGCGTGGACGTGGCCGGAGCCGGCCCTGCCAACGGCACCCCGGTTCAGCTCTACGGCTGCAACGGCACCCCGGCCCAGCAGTGGACGCCCGCCGCGGACGGCACCCTGCGCGCGCTCGGCAAGTGCCTGGACGTCACGGACCACGGCACCGCGGACGGCTCCACCGTCCAACTGTGGGACTGCACCGGCGGACCGAACCAGAAGTGGGTCGTCTCCCCGGCGCACGACATCGTCAGCCCGCAGGCGGACAAGTGCCTGGACGTCACCGGCAACAACCCGGCCAACGGCACCCGGCTGCAGATCTGGACCTGCACGGGCGGCGCCAACCAGAAGTGGACCGTCGGCTGAGCCGACGAAGCACCGCTAGTGGTGCACGGTCCAGGTGAACTTGTCGCCGCCGACCCAGCGGACCACGTCCGGGTCGTCCAGGTCATGGACTCTGATGCCGAAGGCGGCGGCGGCTTCGAGCACGTCGGTGATGGTCCTCGCCTCGCCGACCACCTCACCGTCGATCTCCATGACACGGAAGGGCGGATTGCCCGGCTGCACGCCGAGCACCAGGATGCGCGGCCGGGAGATGTGGAGGCCAACTTCAGTCATACCATCCAGCGTAGAACGCCGACCGCTGCGACGGACCCGGCCTCACCGCTGGAGAAGTCCGAGCACCGCGGCCTCCACGGCCCCCTGCGTCGCCGGGCGCCCGAAGCTCCCGTGCTCGCCCAGCCGGGTGAGCACGGGAGCGATCGTCTCACCCTCCTCGAACAGTTCGAAGACCTTCGGGTCGATGTAGGAGTCGCGGCACACCGCGGGGGTGTTGCCGAGGTAGTGGCTGACCTCGCGGACCGTACGGGCGATCTGCCGGCGCCGGGCCCCGGGCGTGTCGCGCGCCTCGCGGGTGGTGACGGCGACCCCCACGGCGGCCAGTACCGTGGCGTGCCAGGTGCGGAAGTCCTTGGCCGTGACATCGGTTCCGGAGAGCCTGCGCAGCGTCTCGTTCAGGTCGGCGCCGTGCAGGCCGTGCCAGGCCCTGCCCTCCCAGTACACCAGCAGCCGCTCCCCGCCGCGCCGCCGCCGCAGCAGGGCGCGGATCACGGCGTGCGCCTGCTCGTCCACCAGTGCCCGTACGATCTCGGTGCCGCCCTTGGCGGGATAGCTGAAGGTGATCTCGTCGCGGCCGCAGGTGACGTGCTCGCGCAACATCGTGGTCAGGCCGTAGGTCTCGCTCTGCCGGGTGTGCCGGTCGCTGCCGATCCGGAAGAAGCCGAGGTCGAGCAGGCGCACGGCACAGGCGGTCACCCGGGCCCGGCTCAGGCCCCGCCCGGCGAGGTCGGCCGCGGCCCTGGCGCGCAGCTGTGGCAGGGAGCGGGCCACTTCGCGCACGTGTTCGTGCTTGGCCTGCTCCTGCTGGGCACGGAACTCCTCGTGGTACAGGTACTGGCGGCGTCCGGCTTCGTCGGTGCCGACGGCCTGCAGATGGCCGTGGGGCCAGGGGCAGATCCACACCTCGCGCCAGGCCGGCGGGACGGTCAGGGCGCGGATGCGGGCGAGGTGCTCGGCGTCCCTGAGCGGCCGGCCGTCGGTGTCCTGGTAGTGGAAGCCGCGCCCGCAGCGGACCCGGATGAAGCCGGGCCGGTCGCAGGAGCTGGTACGCAGTCGCACGGTGGCCCGCTCAGGGACGCCGCCAGCCGTCGCCGGTCAGGTGCGATCCGGCCATCGGGCCCATCCGGAGCATGCCGCCGTCCACGCTCCAGGACGCTCCGGTGACGTAGGAGGCGTCGGGGCCCGCGAGGAAGGCGATTACGGCGGCGACCTCGCGGGCGTCGCCGGGCCGGCCGAGCGGCACTCCGGGGCGGTGCTCGGTGTGCACGTCCGTGTCCTCCTGGCCGGTCATGGGTGTGGCGATCTCGCCGGGCGCGACCGCGTTCACGGTGATGCCGTGCTCGGCGAGTTCCAGGGCCATGACCTGGGTGAGCAGGCCGAGGCCGCCCTTGGCCGCGCAGTAGGGTCCGGCGCCGACGCGCGGCTGGTGCTCGTGCACGGAGGTCACGTTGACGATCCGGCCGCCTCCGCCCTGCCGGATCATCCGGCGCGCCGCCTTCTGACCGCACAGGAACGGCCCGACCAGGTCCACGTCCAGCACGCGCCGCATGTCGTCCAGGGTGAGGTCGAGGAAGGGCGTGGCCGTGCCGGTGCCGGCGTTGTTGACCAGTACGTCGAGCCGGCCGAGCTCGTCGCACAGCTGGTCGAGCGCTTCCGTGTCGGCGGGCAGGCGGGTGAGGTCCATCCGGGCGACGGCCGCCCGGCGGCCCTTGCCGCGGACCTCCTCGGCGGTCTCCTCGGCGCCCTTCTCGTCGCTGTGCCAGGTGATGCCGATGTCCATCCCCGCCTCGGCCAGGCGTACGGCGGTGGCACGGCCGATACCGGAGTCGGCACCGGTGATCACGGCCACCTCGGGGGCGGGTGCGGACATGACGGGCCTCCTGCGGAACGGATCGGCTCGGACGAGGCATCGCAGTACCCGGCGGCGCTCCGGGCAAACCGACGGGTGGGCCGGACGGGGTCCGTGAGCGCCGGGATGGTGCGGCAGCCGCCGGACGGGCACTGCACCGGCCGACGGCTGCCGCACCGGTCCGTCGACGCGGGCGTGCCGTTCCCCTCTCCGTCGACACCGACGCGCACGCGCCCGGCCAGAGGAGTGCGGGGCGCCCCGGAGCGCGTGGTGACCACGTGGAACAGGCAGGAGCTGCTGGACTGGACCCGTGGGCGCCGTACGCCCTCCGGAGTGGCGGGCGTCCGGCGTGGTACCCGTGCGCCCCATAGGACCGCATGCGCAAAGTCCCGGAAAGGACCCCCGGATGGACCGTGCCGCCGTGTTCGACGTCGACGGAACACTCGTCGACACCAACCACCTCCACGTCACCACCTGGTGGGAGGCCTTCCGGCAGGCGGGCCACCGGGTGCCCATGCACGCCATCCACCGCTCGGTGGGGCTCGGCTCCACCGATCTGATCGCCCACCTGCTCGGCGAGGAGCGCGACAAGGAACAGGACGCCCGGCTCAGCGCCGCCCACACCGCGCTGTACGCCCAGTACTTCGACCGGCTGCCGGCCCTCGAGGACGCCGGGCGGCTGCTGCGGCGGCTGCACGAGGACGGCTGGACGGTGGTCCTGGCCACCTCGGCGAGCGGCCCGGAGCTGAGCGCGCTGCGCCGCGCCGTCGACGCGGACGACGCCATCGCCGCCACGGCCAGTTCCGACGACGTGGAGGAGGGCAAGCCCTCCCCCGAACCGGTCGAGCACGCCCTGGAACTGGCCGGAGTGCCCGCCGAGCGGGCGGTGTTCGTGGGCGACACCGTCTGGGACATGCGGGCCGGCAGCAGGGCCGGGGTGCGCTGTGTGGCCGTCCTGTGCGGCGGCATCCCGCGCGCCGACCTGGAACAGGCCGGGGCGAAGGCGGTCTACGACGATCCCGCGCACCTGCTGGCCTCCCTGGCGGACAGTCCGCTGGCCTGAGCACCGGACGGCCGTCGAACCGGCGAGGAGCGATAAGGCCGATGAGCGTGACATGTGCCGCGTGGGGCGGCGTGATCTCTGGATACCCACCCGGCATGGCACAGGGGACCCGGGATCAGGGAGAGGACGTACGCACCCTCGCACGCTCGCTCGCCGCCCGGCCGGCCGGGGTGGTGCGCGAGGAGGCGCGTTCGGTCGGCCGGGCGGTCCGGGCGGCCTGCCGGGGGCCGGGCCGGGAGCGGGACCTGGTGGTGCAGTCGCTGAAGGCAGCGGCGGCGGCACTGCTCGCCTGGCTCGTGGCGGGTGTCTGGCTGGGCGACCCGATGGCCCTGATGGCGCCGTGGGTGGCGGTGGTCCTGGTGCAGGCGACGGTCTACAGCTCGCTGATGCGGGCGGTGCGGCAGCTCACCGCGATCTGCGCGGGGACACTGCTCGCCTCGGCGGCCCAGGCGATCACCGACGACACCACGGCGGCGCTCGCGCTGTGCGTACCCGTCCTGATGCTGCTGGCGAACTGGCCCCGCTTCGGCGACCAGGGAACATACGGCGCCACCACGGCCCTGTTCACCCTCGCCACGGGCAGCGTCTCCGGCGCCGCGGTCGGCCATCGCCTGGGGCAGGCGGCGCTCGGCGCGGCGATCGGGGTCGCCGTCAACGCGCTGATCCTGCCGCCGATCCATCTGCGGGACGTACGGGAGAACCTCGCCGCGCTCGCCCGGGAGGCGGCGGACGTGCTGCACGGGATCGCCGCCGACCTGGGCCGGGACGACTGGGACTCGGGGGCGGCGGCCGACTGGTCCCTCGGCTCGGACCGGCTGGAGCGGCGTCTGGGGGCCCTGCGTGCGGCCCGGGGCTGGAGCCGGGAGAGCCTGCGGATGCCCAAAGGCGCGCTGCGGGCCCTGCGGCGGGTGCCCTCGGACGTGCCGTCCGAGGCCGAGGACGAGCGCTGGAGCCGGATCACCGGCCACATCGGGGCGCTCGCCCGGACGCTCGCGGTGGCCACCGACGACGACCGCACGCCCGGGCCGCCGGACAGCCGGACCCTGCGGACCTACGCCCGGCTGCTGGACCTGATCGCGGACCGGTGCCGGGCGGAGGCCGGCCGACTCCAGCACGCAGGAGCCGTACAGCCTCCGGATCGCGAGGCAGAGGCCAGGATGGAGGAACTGCACGACCGTATGCAGGAGGCGCTGCGCGAACAGGCGGGGCGGGAGGCGACCCGGACGACGGTGCTCGGCTCCCTGCTGCTGCAGGCGGAGAACGTGTGGGCGGAGGTCGTGCCGGATGTCGTACGCCGGTGAGCCGAGCGCCGTACGCCGGTGACGCGGATCACCGCAGAACGGGACCTGTGCGGGAACACCGGGCGGTGGTTCCCTGTTGAACCAGGTGTGGGTGCGGACGGGACAGTGTCCCCGGGCCTCACCTATCGCCCACGGGGACGATCGTTCGGCTGAAGCCCTGTGGAGCCTTTCGCCGAGAGGCGACCGCCATGCGTACCCACACCTGAACCGCCCCGGCCGCGATCCCCCCGTCGCGGTCGGGGCTTTCCCGTCCGCCGCCCCTGCCTGCAGCTCGCGTCGACCGGCCGGGACCGGGTACTCGGTGGGCCGCACTGTCAGCCGCCCCCGAGAGGAGCCGAAGGTGAGCAGCGCTTCGGGCAGCAGGGTCGTCGTCACGGGCGCCACCGGCAACGTCGGCACGAGTGTCGTCCGCGTTCTCTCCGAGGACCCGGAGATCGGGTCGGTGCGGGGCCTGGCCCGCCGCATTCCGCAGTGGTCGCCGCCGAAGACCGAGTGGTCGGCGGTCGACGTGTCGTCCGAACAGTCCGGTCTGGCCGGGGAGTTCGCGGGCGCCGACGCCGTGATCCATCTGGCCTGGGCCTTCCAGCCGACGCACGATCCGGCGGTCACCTGGCGGACCAACGTGCTCGGCAGCATCCGGGTCTTCGAGGCGGTGTCCGCCGCACGGGTGCCGGTTCTGGTGCACGCCTCCTCGGTGGGCGCGTACTCGCCGGGGCCGAAGGACCGCGCGGTGGACGAGTCGTGGCCGACCCACGGCTGGCCGGACGCCGCGTACTGCCGGGAGAAGGCGTATCTGGAGCGGGCCCTGGACACCTTCGAGCGGGACCATCCGGATGTGCGGGTGGTCCGTATGCGCCCGGCCTTCCTGTTCAAGCGGGAGTCGGCGAGTGAGCAGCGCCGTATCTTCGGCGGGCGGTTCCTGCCGGCCCAGCTGGTCCGGCCCGAGCTGCTGCCGTTCCTGCCGGACGTGCCCGGCCTGCGGGTGCAGGCCCTGCACACCGACGACGCCGCCCGCGCCTGCCAGCTGGCGCTGCACCATGAGGTGCGGGGGCCGTTCAACCTCGCCGCCGAGCCGCCGCTGGACGCCCAGGTGCTGGGCGAGATGCTCGGCTCCCGGCCCGTACGGCTGCCGCGCGTCGCCGCGCGCTCGGCGGTCGCCGCCGCCTGGGGGCTGCATCTGCTCCCCGCGTCCCCGCATCTCTTCGACGCGGTGCTGCGGCTGCCCCTGATGGACTGCACCCGGGCCCACACCGAGCTGGGCTGGCGCCCGGAGCGTACGGCCACCGAGGTCCTGCGGGAGTTCCTGGAGGGACTGCAGAAGGGCGAGGGCGCGGACACCGAGCCCATGCGGGGCCGCAGGGTCGGCTGAGCAGTACCTGGCCCGTGCGGCCGACCGACCGTCCGGGCCCGGCTCCGGCCGAAGCCGGCCCGGCGCGCCCGTCGGCGGCGGGCCCTCTCCGGCCTCACCAGCCGCGCCCGGAGCGTCATCGGCCGTCGGCCC
>NZ_QFDQ01000115.1 GCF_003270085.1 Streptomyces triticisoli
CACCCGCAGCAGGCCGTCGGCGGCGACCAGCGCGCGGCGCCGGCGGGGCACCGCGGCGCGGCGGTGCAGCACCGCCCAGCCGTCGGCGGCGACGGCGTCCAGGATGCCGCCGTACAGCACGAGCGCCGTGCGGATGCACGGCCGGGCGACGGGGTCGAGCATCGGCACGCCGGGCGCCGCACGCCGGTAGGCGGCGCGGGTGAGGGCCTCGAACTCGCGCAGTGCCGCGATGACCCGGCGGTCGGTGCGGCCGGTGTCCCGGCAGCGGCGCAGCAGGTCGCGGTCGACGCCGTGCGCGGCCAGCAGGTCGCGGGGCAGGTAGACGCGGCCGCGGTCGAGGTCCTCCCCCACGTCCCGCAGGAAGTTGGTGAGCTGGAAGGCGACGCCCAGTTCGGCCGCGTACGGGGCGGCCTCCTCGCGGGGCACCACGGTGCCGAGGACCGGCAGCATCTGCAGGCCGATCACCGCAGCCGAGCCGTGCATGTAGGCGCGCAACTCGTCGTGGCAGGCGTACTCGGTGACCGTCAGGTCGCTGCGCATGGAGGTGAGGAAGTCGGTGAAGTGGCGGTGGTCGATGGCGTAGCGGCGGCTGGTGTCCGCGAGGGCGGCGACCACCGGCGCGGCGCCCTTCCCGCCGGCCAGGCCCCGGGCGAGGTCGTCACCGAGCCGGTCCAGGGCGGCGGCCCG
>NZ_QFDQ01000116.1 GCF_003270085.1 Streptomyces triticisoli
GGCCTCGGCGGCCGGGGTCTCCGGGGCGGCGGGCTGCGCGGCGGGTTCGGAGAACCCGGTCGCGGCACGTCGCACGACCCGACGCCGGGTGCGCCGCGTCCCGGCCTCCTCGGCGGCAGCGGCCTGAGCGGCGGGCTCACCGACGCCGGCGGGCGTCTGCGGCGCGGGCTCTTCGACGGGGGCGCCCCTCTCGGACTCCGCCTCACCCGTGGGGGAGGCGGAGGGCGCGGCCACCCGGCGCGTGGCGCGCCGGCGCACACGGCTCGGAGCCGCCTCCTCCACCGCCTCGGCAACGGACTCACCCTCGACGGCGGGCGCCTCGGCGACGGCCTCGGGCTCGGGGCTCACGGCAGCCTCAGCGTTCTCAGCCCTAGGGCTCTCTGCGGCCTCGGCAGGCTCCGGCGCCCCGGCAGGCGCGGCCACCCGGCGCGTGGCGCGTCGGCGCACACGGCGCGGAGCCGCCTCCTCCCCCACCTCGGCAACGGGCTCGGCAACGGGCTCGGACTCATCGGCGGGCGCCTCGGCGACGGCCCCGGGAGCCGGGCTCACCGCGGTCTCGTCCGGCTTCGGCGCACCAGCGGGCGCCGACACGCGCCGGGTCGCACGCCGCTTCGCGGGACCGGTGGGCTCGGCGAGGGTCTCGGCGGCGGCCTGCTGGTCCGTGATCTCCGTGATCTCCGTGATCTCCGTGGTCTCCGCAGTCTCTGCGGTCTCTGCGGTCTCTGCCGTCTCCGCGCTCGCGGCCGGTACGACCGCCTCGGCCATCCCGGTCGCTTCCGCCGACGCGGGCGCCGCGGCGGGCGTGGACACGCTGCGCGTGGCACGTCGGCGGGTACGCCGTGGAGCGGCGGCCTCGCCGACTTCGACGGACCCGGCGGGAACCTCGATGGCGGCCTCGCCGGATCCGGCCGGCGCCTCGTCGGCGGCAACCACCGGCACGACGGTCTCGGCGGCCTCGGCGGCCTCGCCCTGGGCGGTCTTCGGAGCTCCGGTGGGCGCGGAGACCCGGCGGCGCGTACGACGCGCGGACACGGGCTCCTCCACGGCGGCAGCGGCCTCTTCCTCCGCCTCAGCACCTGCGACAGCGGCCTCAGTGGCCTCAGTGGGCTCCACCGCCTCCTCCGCGACCTCCGTGGAGGAGGCCACCGGAACGGCCGGAGCCGTGATCTCGGCCGGCTCCTCGGCGGACGCGGCGGCGGGCGGGCCCGCCGGGCGGGACGCGACACGGCGCCGACGACGCGGCGGCAGGGTGTCGCTGGGGGTGTTCAGTTCTTCGGAACCCTCGGCGGGTTCGGTCGGCTCGAGCATGCGGGCGTATCTCCCGTCAGGCCCCCGGGCGCCGCGCCTGGTCCGGTGCCGATCACGTCGATCGAACACCGCTGACGTCCACGGCCGCGCGGTGCGCGATGGCCGCCGTCCGGGGCGCGGGCGCCACACGGGGGCTTTCTATGTCTTGTCTCGCCGGTTCCGTACGCCTTGTCGTGCACGGCCTGGCGAAAGTCTTCTGGTCGGTGCGCTGCCCGACCCAGGTGGCTCCCGAGTACGAGGGCGGCGCTTCGGCGTCCATCCCTTGCGCGGAACCGCCCCTACGCCGGCGCCTTCGCGGCGGCAGGAGCGGCGGCCCCCACGGAATCGGCCGGGGCGGCCGTGTCTGCCTCGCGGTCGGGCGCGAGCGGGTCGGTCACCGTGCCGGTCTCTTCATCGAACAGCCCCTGCGCCAGCCTGGTCACCGCTGCGGGGACCGGCGGCGCCAGGTCGGCCACGGCGCGGAGACCGGACAGGACGTCGTCGGGTCGTACGGCAGGCGTCACGTGCCGAACAACCAGCCGCAGTATCGCACAGGGCTGGTCACTCGGCCCATCGGCTGCCGAACCATGCGTGGGTACGCTCTCCAGGCCCACGACCGCGGACCGGGCGTCGAAGGTGCGCAGGCCGTTCTTGGTCATGCGCTGCACTTCGACGGTCCCGGCGCCGTTGAACGCCGCGACCGCGCGTGCGGCCTCGGCCGGGTCTACGCCGTCCAGCCGCAGCTCCCACACGGAAGCGGTCAGCCGGTCGGCGAGCCCCGGTGCACGGGCCTCGACCGCCTCGACGATGTCCAGCCCGGTGGGCAGCGACTCGTCGAGCAGCACGCGCAGGCGCTCCGGATCGCGGGGCACGGTGAGCGAGATTTCCAGGTACTCCGCCTCACTGCCCGTGCCGGTGGGTGCGGCATTGGCGTAGGACACCCTCGGGTGCGGAGTGAACCCCGCCGAGTACGCCATCGGCACCTCGGCACGGCGCAGCGCACGCTCGAAGGCGCGCTGGAAGTCACGGTGGCTGGTGAACCGGAGGCGGCCGCGCTTGGTGTAGCGCAGTCGGATGCGCTGCACCGCGGGTGCGGGCGGCGGGCCTTCGGGCTGTCGCTTGCCCAGTGGAACTTCTCCTCGTGTACGGCGGACGGTCCGGGGCGCGCGGGGGTGACTTCCGATCACCCCCGGGTCGGCGGGGACGCTTCGCGCCCGGTCCTTCTGTCTAGAGTACGCGTCCCGGCCGCCACAGGTTCCCGCCGGGCAGGCGGCCGGGGTGCCCCGAAGAGCGCCTTGCGCAGGTCGGCGCGGGTCTGCCGGGCGATGTCACGGGCGGCGGCGAACGCCTCCCGGCCGGCTCGGCCCACACGGCGCGCGGCCCGGGCGGCGGGGCGCAGCACGGCGTCCCGTACGAGGTGCCCGACCGGCGTGAGCACCGTGCGGTACACCCAGCGCAGGGGTTCCACGAGGATCCACCGGAAGAGGGTTCCCAGGAACCGCCCGACGGCGAGCGAGATCCGTCCCGCGACCCGCCAGGCGTGTCCGAGGGCGTCCGCGACCTCCCGCCCGACGAGGGCCAGGACGCGTCCGAGGGGCGCGAGCACCCACCGCCACAGCGCGAGCGCGGGCAGAACGAACAGCACCCGGCCGGCCCAGTACAGGGCGGTGCCGACCCCGACGGCGACCCTCCCCAGCACCCACCACAGCCCCCTGGCACACCAGGCGATCCCCCGCCCCACCGGCGCGAGAACCCACGTGTACAACCACACCGCGGGCACAACGAGCAGCCACCGCCCGGCCCAGACCACCCCCGCCAGCACCCCGGCCCCCACAGCGGCGAGCACGAGCCCGACCCCTCGCACAAGCCACACGAGCGCATGCCCGACGGGCGTGAGCACGCGCGTGTACACCCATCCCAGCGCAGCCCCGACCCCCCTCGCCACCCGCACGAGCACATGACCGACCGGCGTCAGCATCCACCGGTACACCCACACCAGCGGTACGACGACCAGCACCAGCCCCAACCACCCGAGCACCCGTGCGACCGCATGCCCGACAGGCGTGAGCACGCGCGCGTACACCCACCCCGGCGCAGCCCCGACCCCCCGCACAAGCCACACGAGCGCGTGCGCCAGAGGCGTCAGCACCCACCGGTACACCCACACCAGTGGTACGACGACCAGCACGCGCCCGAGCCGTTCCAATACCCGCACGACCGCCCGGCCGACCGGCCACAGCACGGTGTCGCGCAGGAACCGCCCGCCGACGACGAGCGCGTCCCACACCATCCGCACCGGCACGACCAGTACCAGCACGATGATCCGTACGGGCATCCGGACCGCCGCCACGAGGCAGCCCTCGGGCGGCTGCTCCCCCGCCCCCGGCTTGTCGAGTTCCATACCGGGAAGGACGCGGCGGCACGCCGTCCGGATGCATGCCCGCGTGCCGTGTTCTCTCCCCCGAACAGCGGATCAGGCCCAGCCCGGTCCCGGCTTCAGGACGTGTTCAGGAGCCGCCGCGGCTCTGGGCCTCGGCCGTGGCGATCGCCTGGGCGTCCGACTCGGCCACCGCGACGGCGAAGCCGAGCGCCTCGGTGATGTGGGCCGCCGCAGCCATGACGCGTGCCGTGCCCACCACGGGAGCGATCGCCACGAGAACGTCCTGCACCTGCTCGAGTGTCAGGTTGGCCTTGACCGCGGGATCGACGTGGGCGAGGTAGGAGATCGCCGGTGCGTCCATGGCCGCGAGCGCGGCGATGCGGGTGAGGATGAGCGCGCTCTCGTCCATGTGGCATCGCTCGATCGAGTCCATGGTCATGGCGGCGAGTGTGTCGAGGACGGGAGCCTCCGACGCTGTAGCCATCTCGGGACCACCTTCCGGTGCTGTGCGGAACCGGCACGCGGCCCCCGCACAGCACGGCACCCGCATGCCCGTTGCTTGCCCTTCCACCGTATGGACCGGCCGACCCCGGCGCACATCGGGCCGTGAATTTGGACACTCGTCTCCATGGCGGGACACAACAACCCGCAGAGCTCAGGAGCTCCCTGCACTCGTCCTGCCGTTGTACTCGTGGTCGAAGGCTGTCAGTGGCGTCCGCTTGGATGTGCAACATGACCGTCCACGACGTGGCCCGCGTGCTGCCCGATGTCCCGTCCCTGCGGAACCTCTGCCGCTCCTTGGCGATGGCCGAAGCCATCGTGAACCCCGAGGGCGACGAGCGCTACCACACGTTCGACCCCGACTGGTCGCAGACCGAGGAACTGGCCGCGATGTGGAACGGCTCGGGCGACGAGTACGCCATCGTCTTCTCGCCCGCCGGCGCCTACGTACGGGGCTTCGATCACGAGTCACCGCTCAGTCCGTACCACCACGACGACGTGCCCCGGCCCTGGCCCGGGGTGGTGGACTCCGTGCCCGCGGTCTTCCGGCAGTACGTCCACGAGCCCGCCTTCACGGACGAGGACGGCACGCCCGTGGTGACGGTCTGCCTGTGGCACGAGGCAGGGACCGGGCGCTGGCAGGCCGGAGAGATCGACTTCCCCGAAGGACATCCCGATCCCGACGGCTCGGCCTGGCTGTTCGAGCTCCTGACGGACTCGGCCCCCGAAGCCTTCCAGGCATTCGCCGAGGACTACTACGAGACCGCGGTCGACCTCGAGGCCGTACGCCACGTCTACCGCCTGCGCCCCCTTGACCGGGCCCTGATCGCCGCCCTCAACCCCACGGCCTCCGTCAAGGACGTCGTCCAGGAAGCCCTGGCCATCGACTACCCCGTCGACCCGGCCCTGTCCCCCGAAACCAGCTGACATCGCTGACATCACCGCCGGGCGGCGGCAGCGGCGTTCCAGGCGCTCCCTGTGCCGGCTGCTGCCGCCCCCGCTGTGCGCCCGCCGAGCGCGCTCGGCGGCTCCACTACCTCTTCCCCTGGGATGCCCGCCACGGCCTCGGCGACGCGGCTCAACGGGTCGCCGAGGCCGGCAGGCGTTTCAGCCGACCGGGGACTTCTTGACCGTCAGCGGCAGCAGCTTCCTGCCCGTCGGGCCGACCTGAATTGACGTGTCCATGGCGGGGCATACCCCGCAGTCGAAGCACGGCGTCCAGCGGCAGTCCTCGACCTCCGTCTCGTCGAGGGCGTCCTGCCAGTCCTCCCAGAGCCAGTCCTTGTCGAGGCCCGAGTCGAGGTGGTCCCAGGGGAGGACCTCCTCGTAGGAGCGTTCGCGGGTGGTGTACCAGTCGAGGTCGACGCCGTAGGGGGCCAGGGCCTTGTCCGCGCAGGCCATCCAGCGGTCGTAGGAGAAGTGCTCGCGCCAGCCGTCGAAGCGGCCACCGTCGTCGTAGACCGCGCGGATGACCGCGCCCACGCGGCGGTCGCCGCGGGAGAGGAGGCCCTCGACGATGCCCGGCTTGCCGTCGTGGTAGCGGAAGCCGATCGAGCGGCCGTACTTCTTGTCGCCGCGGATCTTGTCACGGAGCTTTCCGAGCCGGGCGTCCGTCTCCTCCGCCGAGAGCTGGGGCGCCCACTGGAAGGGGGTGTGGGGCTTGGGGACGAAGCCGCCGATGGAGACCGTGCAGCGGATGTCGTTGGAGCCGGAGACCTCGCGGCCCTTCTGGATCACCCGGGTCGCCATGTCGGCGATCTGCAGGACGTCCTCGTCCGTCTCCGTGGGCAGGCCGCACATGAAGTACAGCTTCACCTGGCGCCAGCCGTTGCCGTACGCCGTGGCGACGGTGCGGATCAGGTCGTCCTCCGAGACCATCTTGTTGATGACCTTGCGGATGCGCTCCGAGCCGCCCTCCGGGGCGAAGGTCAGGCCCGAGCGGCGGCCGTTGCGGGTCAGCTCGTTCGCCAGGTCGACGTTGAAGGCGTCGACCCGGGTCGAGGGGAGCGAGAGGCCGATCTTGTCGTCCTCGTAGCGGTCCGCCAGGCCCTTGGCGATGTCGCCGATCTCACTGTGGTCCGCGGAGGACAGGGAGAGCAGGCCCACCTCCTCGAAGCCCGTCGCCTTCAGGCCGGTCTCGACCATCTCGCCGATGCCCGTGATGGAGCGCTCGCGCACCGGGCGGGTGATCATGCCGGCCTGGCAGAAGCGGCAGCCCCGCGTGCAGCCGCGGAAGATCTCCACCGACATGCGCTCGTGGACCGTCTCCGCCAGGGGGACGAGGGGCTGCTTGGGGTACGGCCACTCGTCCAGGTCCATCACCGTGTGCTTGGACACGCGCCACGGGACGCCCGACCTGTTGGGGACGACCCGGCCGATGCGGCCGTCGGGGAGGTATTCGACGTCGTAGAAGCCGGGGACGTAGACCCCGCCGGTGCGGGCCAGGCGGAAGAGGAGTTCCTCGCGGCCGCCGGGGCGGCCCTCCGCCTTCCAGGCGCGAATGATCCCGGTGATCTCCAGCACCGCCTGCTCGCCGTCGCCGATGACCGCGCAGTCGATGAAGTCGGCGATCGGCTCGGGGTTGAAGGCCGCGTGGCCGCCGGCCATCACGATCGGGTCGGCGTCCGTGCGGTCGCGCGCCTGAAGCGGGATGCCGGCCAGGTCCAGGGCCGTCAGCATGTTCGTGTAGCCCAGCTCGGTGGAGAAGGACAGGCCGAACACGTCGAAGGCGCGCACCGGGCGGTGGCTGTCGACCGTGAACTGCGGGAGGCCGTGCTCCCGCATCAGCGCCTCCAGGTCGGGCCAGACGCTGTAGGTGCGCTCGGCGAGGACGCCCTCGCGCTCGTTGAGCACCTCGTAGAGGATCTGCACGCCCTGGTTGGGCAGGCCGACCTCGTAGGCGTCCGGGTACATCAGCACCCAGCGGACGTCGCAGTCGTCCCAGTTCTTGACGGTCGAGTTGAGCTCGCCGCCCACGTACTGGATCGGCTTCTGCACGTGCGGGAGCAGTGCTTCGAGCTGCGGGAACACAGACTCAACAGCCTCGACGGCTTCGGCAGGCATCTCGCGGACCTTTGTGAGCTGACAGGGGTGACCATTCAGCGTAACCCGGTCAGGGACCTGCCTCGCACGCCCGGAGGGCGCCCGGCAGCTCTGCCTCGTACGCCGCCGCGCGCTGCTCCTCGCGGCCGTGCAGCACTCCGTACGTGAAGGCGCTCTCCCTCGCCGCCTGCGCCTGGCCGGCCAGTTCGCGCAGGGCCTGGCGGGCCATGACGCTGTCCTGGTGGTCGCCGAGCAGGCCCTGCAGCAGCTTCGCCGCCTTCAGCAGGCCGGCGGCCGGGTCGCCGAGGGCGGGGACGGCGGCCTCGGCCGCGTACCGGGTGGCCTTGGCCTGCTTGCGGGCCTCGTGCAGGGCGAGGTCGCGGTCGTGGCCGGGCGGCAGGGCGAGGGCCTGCTCCAGCAGGGTGGAGAGGGTCGCGCGCTCCTTCCGTACGGCCTTGGCGAGCACTTTGGCCGGTTTCCCGGCGGCTGCCGGGCGCAGCGGCGGGTCGGCCAGCAGCGCGTCCAGGGTGTCGAGCAGGTCCAGGTGGCGCTCGCTGTCGAGGGCGGCGAGGAGCCGGCGGCGCGAGCCGCTGCGGCGGGCCTGGGACCAGGTGCGCAGACGGGCGTGGACGGGGCCGGTCACCAGGGTGTCGGGGAGGTCGTCCAGGTCGGCGGTGAGGCGTTCGGTGAGGACCTCCTGGTCGCGGGCGAGGCCGAGTTCGCCGCCGAGCCATCGCAGTTCCTCGCGGAGGGGGTCGGTGGCGGCCCGGTCCAGGACCGTGCGGTAGGTGCGCAGGGCGCTGCGCAGGCGGCGGGTGGCGACGCGCATGCGGTGGACGGAGTCGTGCACGTCCCGTCGCACGGCGGGGTCGAGGGTGACGAGGGCGTCGCGCTGGGTGCGCAGGTAGGCGAGGACGTGGTCGCCGGCCGTCGTGGGGGTCCGCTCCTCGGGCGGCTCGGGGCGGCGGTCCGGTCCGGCGGTCGCGGTCAGGGCGCGGGCCAGTTTGGAGGGGGACGAGGAGGGCCGTACGCCCGCCCCGCGCAACCGTTTCTCCACCGTGTCGAGGAGGGCCGGGTCGCCGCCGTCGGCCAGTTCCACCTCGATCTCGGTCCACTGGGCGGCGCGTCCGTCGCCGGCCGGCCGTTCGGCCCGTACGTCGTCGACGGCGACCTCGGCGAGCAGCGCGCCGTCCGCGTCGACGAGGTGGCTGAGGTCGCGCCGGGTGCGGATGCGGACCAGGGGCAGCAGTTCGCTGCGGCGGACGCGGGAGCGGACGAGTGCGGCGAGGGCGGGCGGCACGGTGCCGGACAGGGGTGCGTGGATCTCGTCGCGCACACCGGGGGCGACCGGGAACTTCAGGTGCCAGCCCGCGTCGGTGCCTCCGGTGCGGCGGCGCAGGGTGAGTCCGGCGGCGGCGAGGCGTTCGTCGGCGGTGTCGTAGTAGACGGCGTCCAGGTCGGCGACGCCCTTGTCGAGGACGGCCGCGACTCCGCCGGCGCCGGTCAGGTCGGGCAGACCGCCGACGTCGGACTCGTACTTGCGCTCGATTTCGCGCTTGGTGTCCGCCATGACCCGAATCTAATGCCGACCGGCACCGGAGGGTACGGGAGAGCCGCCCCCGCACCCGGGAACGGCTCGACCGCCGGAGGCCTACGCCGACATCGGCCGCTGCACCCTGATCGACTGCAGCAGCCCCACCGCCACCCACACCGCGAACATCGCCGAGCCGCCGTAGGACACGAACGGCAGGGGCAGTCCGGTGACCGGCATGATGCCGAGGGTCATGCCGATGTTCTCGAAGCTCTGGAAGGCGAACCAGGCGACGATTCCGGCGGCGACGATCGTGCCGTACAGCTCGGTCGTCTCGCGGGCGATGCGGCAGGCGCGCCACAGCACGATCCCGAGCAGGACGATGATCAGACCGGCGCCGACGAAGCCGAGTTCCTCGCCCGCGACCGTGAAGACGAAGTCGGTCTGCTGTTCGGGCACGAACTGGCCGGTGGTCTGCGAGCCCTGGAAGAGGCCCGCGCCGGTCAGACCGCCGGAGCCGATGGCGATGCGGGCCTGGTTGGTGTTGTAGCCGACGCCGGCCGGGTCGAGGCTGGGGTTGGCGAAGGCGGCGAACCGGTTGATCTGGTACTCGTCCAGGATGTGCAGCTGCCAGATGGCGACGCAGCCGACGACGCCGGCCGTGAGCAGGCCGAAGATCCATCGGTTGGAGGCGCCGGAGGCGAGCAGCACGCCCAGGACGATGGTCAGCAGGACCAGGACCGTGCCGAGGTCGGGCATGAGCAGCACGACCATGATCGGTACGGCGGCCAGGCCCAGCGACTGCAGGACCGTGCGGTGGTCGGGGTACATCTTGTCGCCGGCGTCGACCCGGGCCGCGAGCAGCATCGCCATGCCCAGGATGATCGTGACCTTCACGAACTCGGAGGGCTGCAGGGAGAAGCCGCCGGCGAGGCGGATCCAGTTGCGGTTGCCGTTGATGGTGGCGCCGAGCGGGGTGAGCACCAGCAGCACCCCGAGCACCGAGACCCCGTACAGGACCGGCACGGCGTTGCGCAGGGCGCGGTGGCCGAGCCAGACGGTGGCGATCATCAGGGCGAACCCGATGCCGGTGTTCAGGACGTGCCGGACCAGGAAGTAGTACGGGTCGCCCTTGTTGATGTCGGTGCGGTTGCGGGTGGCCGAGTAGACCAGGGCGGCGCCGATCATGGACAGCGCGAGCGCGGACAGCAGTATCGGCCAGTCAAGCCGGCGGGCCAGTGAGTCGCGGGCGAAGAGCCGGGCCCAGCGGGCCTGTTCGGGTCCGTATCCGGAGACGGAGAAACTGTTCGCGCCGGTCATGCGGTCGTCCTCCGGCTTCCCCTCCCGCGCGGGCGCCTGCGGGTGTCGCGGTTGCCTGTGGGGGGCGTGGTGGTGGTCGCGGGCGTCTGCTGCCCGTTCGGCGTGGCGTCACCCGGCCGGGTGGGCTGCTGGGTGGGCTGCTGGGTGGCCTTCTCCTGGTCCTCGGCGGGGTCGGCGGAGATCTTCGGAGCGGTGATCGAGCCGTCCGGCTGGATCTTCGGCAGGCTCTTCTGCGGGGTGGGCAGCAGGGCCTTCTTGCTGTCGACGGAGCCGTCGGCCTGGACGCCGTACATCGCGCTGTAGATGTTGCGCACGGCCGCACCGGAGGCGCCGGAGCCGGTACCGGCCTGGGCGATGGTCATGACGACCGTGTAGTCCCTGGTGTAGGTGGTGAGATAGGAGGTGGTCTGCTTGCCGTAGACCTCGGCGGTACCGGTCTTGGCGTGCAGCGGGATCTTGTCCTGCGGCCAGCCGGAGAACTTCCAGGCGGCGGTACCGCGGGTGGCCACGCCGGCCAGGGCCTGGTCCATCATGTCCAGGGTGGCCTTGGTGACGGGCAGCTTGCCGTGGGACCTGGGCTTGACCTCGGTGATGTCCTTGCCGTCGGGGCTGATGACGGCCTTGCCGACGGTCGGGGTGTACATGGTGCCGCCGTTGGAGATCGCCCCGTAGATGACGGCCATCTGGACGGGGGTGACGAGGGTGTCGCCCTGGCCGATGGAGTAGTTGATCTCGTCACCGGCGCGCATCTTGTTGCCCTCGAGGCAGTTCTCGTACGCGATCATCTCGACGTAACTGCCGTCCTTCTTGCCGGTCTTGCACCAGGCGTCCTTGTTGGCCTTCCAGTAGTCCTCCTTCCACTGGCGGTCGGGGACGCGGCCGGTGACCTCGTTGGGCAGGTCGATGCCGGTCTCCTTGCCGAGGCCGAACTGGTGGGCTGCCTTGTAGAAGTGGTCCTTGGGCTTCTTCTTGGGGTTGATGCCACCGTCCCTCTTCCACTCGCTGTGGGCGAGGTAGTAGTAGACGGTGTCGCAGGAGACCTCCAGGGCCCGGCCGAGCGAGATCGGGCCGAAGCTCTCCTCCTCGAAGTTCTTGAAGACCTGGCCGCCGACCGAGTAGGAGCTGGTGCAGGGGTAGGTGCCGTTGAAGTCGTAGCCGGCCGCGACGGCGGCGGCCGTCGAGACCACCTTGAAGGTCGAACCGGGCGCGGACTGGCCCTGGATGGCCCGGTTGAGCAGCGGGTAGTCGGAGTCCTTGCCGGTGAGTGCCTTGTAGTCCTTGGCCGAGATGCCGCCGATCCAGACGTTCGGGTCGTACGTCGGCGCGGACGCCATGGCGACGACACGGCCGGTCCTGGACTCCATCACGACGACGGCGCCGGAGTCCGCCTTGTAGTTCCTGTTGGTGTTCCGGTCCCACTGGGTCCGGGCTTCCTTCATCGCCTTGTCCAGCTCGTGCTCGGCGATCCGCTGGACCCGGGAGTCGATGCTGGTGACCAGACTGGAGCCGGGTTCGGCGGCGTCGGACCTGGCCTTGCCGATGACGCGGCCGAGGTTGTCGACCTCGTAGCGGGTGACGCCGGCCTTGCCGCGCAGCTCCCGGTCGTACTGCCGCTCCAGGCCGGAGCGGCCGACCATGTCGGAGCGCAGGTAGGGCGAGTCGGTGTCCTTGGCCCGCTGGATCTCCTCGTCGGTGACCGGCGAGAGGTAGCCGAGGACCTGGGCGGTGTTGGACTTGCCGGGGCCGGGGTAGCGGCGTACGGCCGCGGGCTCGGCGGTGATGCCGGGGAATTCCTCGGCGCGCTCGCGGATCTGCAGGGCCTGCTTGGGGGTGGCCTCGTCGGTGATGGGGATGGGCTGGTACGGCGAGCCGTTCCAGCAGGGCTGCGGGGTCTTGGCGTCGCACAGCCGGACCTTCTGCATGACGTCCTTGACGTCCATGCCGAGCATGCCGGCGAGTTTGGTCAGGACCGCCTTGCCGTCGTCCTTCTGCTTGAGCAGGTCGGTGCGGGAGGCGGAGACCACCAGCCGGGTCTCGTTGTCGGCGAGCGGCACCCCGCGCGCGTCCAGGATGGAGCCGCGTACGGCGGGCTGGACGACCTGCTGGACGTGGTTGCCGGACGCCTGCTTCTGGTAGTGGGCGCCCTCGCGGATCTGGAGGTACCACAGCCGGCCGCCGAGGGTGCCGAGCAGGGAGAGGACGAGGATCTGGACGACGACGAGCCGGGTCTGGACCCGTGGGGTCCGGCCGGTCTCGGGAATATTTGTCATGGGCGAAGCCCATTCCTTGGAAGGGTGGTGGCGGGAGACGGGTGGGCGGTCACTGCTGCTGCCTCCCCCTCTCAGTGTGTGGACGAGTCGTGTACGACGAAGCTGCGGGGCCGACGGCCCGTCAGCGTCCTTTTCCTCAAGGCCGCTTGACCCCCTTGATGCGGCCGACCCGGGTGGTGCGGGTGCGGGCCTTGGTCTTCAGACCGCCGAACGCGCCGCGCTGGCCGCCGATGTGCAGGCCGGTGCCGGAGGAGAGCCAGCCGGAGGAGATGTCGGCCGCCTTCCTGGAGGCGGAGTTGGTCTCGGTGAGCGGATCGCTCTCCGCACGCCGGGCCAGCGCCATGATGCCGGGGACCACGAAGGGGGCGAGCAGCAGGTCGTACACGGCGGCCGTGAGCAGCAGGCCGGGCAGGCCGACGTGACGGGCGGCGGTGTCGCCGACGAGGGCGCCGACGCCGGCGTACAGCAGCGTGGAGCCGATGGCGGCGCCGACCACCACGGCCATGGGGCCGGTGGCCGACCTGACCTGGCCGGTCTCGGGCTTGATGAGCCCGGCGAGGTAGCCGATGACGCACAGCACCAGGGCGTAGCGGCCGGCGGCGTGGTCGGCGGGCGGGGCGATGTCGGCGAGCAGTCCGGCGCCGAAGCCGACGAGGGCACCACCGACATGGCCGTAGACCATGGCCAGGCCCAGGACGGTGAGCAGCAGCAGGTCGGGGACGGCACCGGGCAGGTGCAGCCGGGCCAGGACGCTCACCTGGATCACCAGGGCGACGACGACCAGCGAGGTGGAGAGCAGGATCCGGTTGAAACGCATGGAATTCAGGCTCCTACTGCTGCGGCCGGCCGGTGGCGGGGGCGTCGGCGGACGGGGTGACCGTCACGGTCACCGTGGGCGTCGGGGTCGGCCTGGGCTTGGGCGGCAGCACCTCGTCGCGCGGGTCCTTCTGCGGGGCCCGTACGACGACGCCGACGATGTCGAGCTTGGTGAAGGAGACGTACGGCGTGACGTACACGGTGCGGGTCAGGTCGCCGCCGGAGGGGTCGACGCGGGAGACCACGCCGACCGGGACGCCGGGCACGAACGGCCGGTCGGCCTGTGAGCCGAAGGTGACCAGGCGGTCGCCCTTCTTCACGTTCGCCTTGGCGTTGAGCAGTTGCACCCGCAGCGGGCGGTCGCCCTGGCCGGAGGCGAAGCCGAGTTCGTCGCTGCCCTCCATACGGGTGCCGACGGTGAAGTCGGGGTCGTTGGCGAGCAGCACGGTGGCGGTGCCGGGGCCGACGGTGGTGACGCGGCCGACCAGGCCGTCGGCGTTGAGGACGGTCATGTCGCGCTTGATGCCGTCGTTGGCGCCCGCGTCGATGGTGATGGTCCAGGAGAAGCCCTGTGTGGCTCCTACGGCGACGACCTGGGCGCCCTTGATGCCGTACTGGCCGTCGCCGGCCAGCTTCAGCATCCTGTTCAGCTGGTTCAGCCGGCTGCGGTTGCGGTCGTCGCTGCCGAGCTCGGCCTTCAGGGCGGCGTTCTCCTTCTCCAGCGCGGCGAGCCGGTCGCGGCGCTCACCGGAGTCGCGGACCGCGGAGACCGCGTTGCCGACCGGGTTCACCACGGCCGACATGCCGTTCTCGATCGGGCCGAAGACAGTGGCGGCGGCGTGCCGGGCACCGTCCACCGGGGAGTTCTCCCCACCACGGATGTCCACTGTGATCAGCGCGAACGCGATGGCGATCAACAGCACCAGGAGCAGCCGGCTCTCTTTCGTGTCCCTCACGTGCGGCGGCCGTGCCCTTCCTCATAGGAACTGGGTGGCCCCCCGGAAGCGCTGACCCTGAGCGCGATCCCAAGGGGCCCGTTTGCGGGAGCTTGTGCCTCTATATCAACGATCCGCCGTACGAGAGGGGATCAGCCCGTACGGCGGAATCGGAAAGTTGTGTCATCGGCGCGGCTGGGCGTCGAGGACCTGCTGGAGTGCCTCGAACTCCTCGACGCACTTGCCCGATCCGAGCGCCACGCTGTCCAGCGGATCCTCGGCGATGTGGATCGGCATGCCGGTCTCCCGGCGCAGCCGCTCGTCCAGGCCGCGCAGCAGCGCTCCGCCGCCGGTCAGAACGATTCCCCGGTCCATGATGTCGCCGGACAGCTCCGGCGGACACTTGTCGAGTGTCGTCTTGACCGCGTCGACGATCGCGTTGACCGGCTCCTCGATCGCCTTGCGCACCTCGGCGGCCGAGATGACGACGGTCTTCGGCAGCCCGGAGACGAGGTCCCGGCCGCGGATCTCGGTGTGCTCGTCGGTTTCGAGGTCGTACGCCGAGCCGATCGTGAGCTTGATCTGTTCCGCCGTCCGCTCGCCCAGCAGGAGGGAGTACTCCTTCTTGACGTACTGGATGATCGCGTTGTCCAGCTCGTCGCCGCCGACGCGGATGGACTGGGCGGTGACGATGCCGCCGAGCGAGATGACCGCGACCTCCGTGGTGCCGCCGCCGATGTCCACCACCATGTTGCCCGTGGCCTCGTGGACCGGCAGGCCGGAGCCGATGGCCGCGGCCATCGGCTCCTCGATGATGTGCACCTGGCGGGCGCCGGCCTGGGAGGAGGCCTCGATGACGGCGCGGCGCTCGACCCCGGTGATACCGGAGGGCACACAGACCACGACCCGCGGACGCGCCAGATACCGCCGCTTGTGGATCTTCAGGATGAAGTAGCGGAGCATCCGCTCGGTGATCTCGAAGTCCGCGATGACGCCGTCCTTCAGCGGACGCACGGCAACGATGTTGCCGGGCGTGCGCCCGATCATCTTCTTCGCCTCGGCGCCGACCGCGAGGATGCCACCGGTGTTCGTGTTGATCGCGACGACGGACGGCTCGCTGAGTACGATCCCGCGACCCCTGACGTACACCAGCGTGTTGGCGGTCCCGAGGTCGACAGCCATGTCACGGCCGATGAACGACATTGAGTTCCCCATCAGGATTCGTCTGGCCTTCCCTGGGAGCTTCTGAGGGCTTTTCAGGTAGGGCGAGGTGGGTGCTGTGGCGTGAAGGCTTACATGGTAGACGCGCCTGCACGAACACTGCGCGAGGGTCTCCGCCATTGTCAGCGGATGGCGTACCGCCTCGCTTGTGGAGACGGCCCATCGGAGGCACTCGTTCCCCCGATCGGCATCCTCATGCGGCGAGGCGGCCGGGGATGTGCACCGCCGCCCAGGTCAGACGGTCAGCCGAACTGACGAAACGTCAGAAAGAGTGGACGGGGCCGGTTCTTCCGGGTGTCAGCCGCGGTCCGGGAAGAAGATCTTGACCTCGCGCTCGGCGGACTCCTCGGAGTCGGAGGCGTGGATCAGGTTCTCCCGGACGATCACGCCGTAGTCCCCGCGGATCGAACCCGGAGCGGCGGCGATCGGGTCGGTGGGGCCGGCGAGCGCGCGCACACCCTCGATGACCCGCTCACCCTCGACGATCATGGCGACAACCGGACCGGCTTGCATGAACTCGACGAGCGGCTCGTAGAAGGGGCGGCCCACGTGCTCGGCGTAGTGCTGCTCAAGGGTGGCGCGGTCCAGGGTACGCAGCTCCAGCGCGGTGATCTGCCAGCCGGCCTTGCGCTCGATACGGCTGATGATCTCGCCGGTCAAGCCACGACGGACGGCGTCGGGCTTGAGGATGACGAGGGTGCGCTGGGTCACGACGGGGCTCCTTCTTGCCTGCGGGTACGCGGTGGGACGAGAGTACAGGGCGCTGTCACGCAGCGTCAGGGGAGGAGGTCTCGGCGGGTTCGGCGGCCTGCGCGGCGAACCTGGCCTTCGCCTCGTCGATCTTCCGCCCGTAGTGCACCGACGCCCACCACAGGGCCGCGAACACCGCGCCCAGGAAGAACATCGTCGGCACCACGAAGCCGGAGGCGATCAGCCCGACCTGCAGCGCCCAGCCGAGGGCCACGCCGCCGGGCCGGGTCACCAGGCCGCACAGCAGCAGGCACAGCAGCATGGCGATGCCGCTGACCGTCCACACGGTCGTCATGGACAGGCTGGGGTCCTTCATCGCAACCAGCGCGGCGAAACCCACGACGAAGAACTCGCCCAGCAAGGTCGAGGAACACAGCGTACGCACGAGAAGTCAGCCCCTCCCGAGGAGCAGTCGGGCCTCACCGACGGTGATGACGGAACCGGTGACCAGTACACCGCCACCGGCGAACTCGCCTTCCTCCTCGGCGAGCGTGATCGCGGCCTCCAGCGCGTCCGGCAGCCGCGGCTCGACCTGGACCCGGTCCTCGCCGAACACCTCGACGGCGATCGCGGCCAGCTCGTCGGCGTCCATCGCGCGGTGGCTGGAGTTCTGCGTGACCACGACCTCCGCGAAGATCGGCTCGAAGGCCTCCAGCAGACCGCGCACGTTCTTGTCGCCGCTGGCGCCGACCACGCCGATCAGCCGGCTGAAGTCGAACGCCTCCCGCACCGCCTCGGCGGTGACCCGCGCGCCCGCCGGGTTGTGCGCGGCGTCCAGCACCACGGTCGGCGAGCGCCGTACGACCTCCAGCCGGCCCGGCGAGGCGACGGAGGCGAACGCCTTGCGGACGGTCTCCACGTCCAGCGGCTCGGCGCGCTGGGCGCCGACGCCGAAGAACGCCTCCACGGCGGCGAGCGCCACGGCGGCGTTGTGCGCCTGGTGGGCACCGTGCAGCGGCAGGTACACCTCGGTGTACTCGCCGCCCAGGCCGCGCAGGGTGAGCAGCTGCCCGCCGACGGCCACCTGCCGCGCCAGGACGCCGAACTCCAGCCCCTCGCGGGCCACGGTCGCGTTGACCTGCACGGCCTTCTTCAGCAGCACCTGGGCGGCGTCCACCGGCTGCTGCGCCATGATCACCGTGGCGTCCTGCTTGATGACGCCGGCCTTCTCCCCGGCGATCTCGCCCGTGGTGGCGCCGAGCCGGTCGGTGTGGTCGAGGGCGACGGGGGTGACGACGGCGACGCCCGCGTCGATGACGTTGGTGGCGTCCCAGCTGCCGCCCATGCCCACCTCGACGACGGCCACGTCCACCGGCGCGTCGGCGAAGGCGGCGTACGCCATTCCGGTCAGCACCTCGAAGAAGGACAGGCGGTACTCCTGCGAGGCGTCGACCATCTCCACGTACGGCTTGATGTCGTGGTACGTCTCGATGAACCGCTCGGCGGAGATCGGCGCGCCGTCCAGGCTGATCCGCTCGGTGACCGACTGCACGTGCGGGGAGGTGTACCGGCCGGTGCGCAGCTCGAAGGCGCCGAGCAGGGCCTCGATCATGCGGGCGGTGGAGGTCTTGCCGTTGGTGCCGGTGAGGTGGATGGAGGGGTACGACCGCTGCGGCTCGCCCAGGACGTCCATCAGCGCGGAGATCCTGCTGACCGAGGGCTCCAGCTTGGTCTCGCCCCAGCGGGTGGCCAGCTCCTCCTCGACCTCGCGCAGCGCCTTGTCGAGCTCGGGGTCCTCCGGCCGCGCGGGGACGTCCGCCTGCGGTGGCCCGCCCTGCGTCCGCAGGGTACGGCTGCCGGCCTCGATCACGGCGAGGTCGGGGTCGCGGTTCGTCTCCGCCTCGATGATCTCGTCGAAGGAGTCGAGGGGGTCGTGCTGACCGCTGGGGTCCGGGGGGAGCTCACTCACGGTGCCCAGTGTACGGAGCGTCGCTGACAGACGTGGGCGAAGGCCCCCGGAGCGGTTCCGGGGGCCTTCGCCCACGTACGAACGCCTACGCCTGCGGCAACCGCTCCAACTGCGCGGCGATCCGCGTGATGTCCTCCTCGGCCTTGGCCAGCCGCCCCCGGATCTTCTCGACCACGTGGTCGGGCGCCTTCGCCAGGAACGCCTCGTTGCCGAGCTTGGCCTCGGCCTGCTGCCGCTCCTTCTGCGCGGCGGCCAGGTCCTTCGCCAGCCGCTTCCGCTCCGCGGCCACGTCGATCGCGCCCGACAGGTCCAGCGCGACCTCGACGCCCGCGACCGGCAGCGTCGCCGTGGCGGCGAACCCGTCGCCCTCCGGCTGGAGCCGCAGCAACTGCCGGATGGCGGCCTCGTGCGGCACCAGCGCCGTACCGTCCAGTGTCAGCCGCGCCGGGACGCGCTGGCCCGGCTGCAGGCCCTGGTCGGCGCGGAACCGGCGCACCTCGGTGACGAGCGACTGCAGCGTCTCGATCTCCTTCTCCGCCGCCGCGTCCCGGAAGCCGCTGTCGGTCGGCCACTCGGCGACGACGACCGACTCACCACCCGTAAGAGTGGTCCACAGTGTCTCCGTGACGAACGGAACCACCGGGTGCAGCAGCCTCAGCGTGACGTCCAGGACCTCGCCCAGCACCCGCTGGGCGACCTCGGCCGCCTCGCCGCCCGCCTGGAAGGTGGTCTTGGACAGCTCGACGTACCAGTCGAAGACCTCGTCCCAGGCGAAGTGGAACAGCACGTCGGACAGCTTGGCGAACTGGAAGTCGTCGTAGTACGCGTCGACTTCGGCGACGACCGAGTTCAGCCGGGACAGGATCCAGCGGTCGGTCGCCGACATCTTCGAGGCGTCCGGCAGCGGACCGTCCACCGTCGCGCCGTTCATCAGCGCGAAGCGGGTCGCGTTCCAGATCTTGTTGGCGAAGTTGCGCGAGCCCTGGACCCAGTCCTCGCCGATCGGGACGTCCACGCCCGGGTTGGCGCCGCGTGCGAGCGTGAACCGGAGCGCGTCGCTGCCGTACTTGTCCATCCAGTCCAGCGGGTTGACCGCGTTGCCGAAGGACTTCGACATCTTCTTGCCGAACTGGTCGCGGACCATGCCGTGCAGGGCGATGGTGTGGAACGGCGGGGTGCCGTCCATCGCGTACAGGCCGAACATCATCATCCGGGCGACCCAGAAGAAGAGGATGTCGTAGCCGGTGACCAGGACGGAGTTCGGGTAGAACTTCGCCAGGCTCTCGGTCTGTTCGGGCCAGCCGAGGGTGGAGAACGGCCACAGGCCGGAGGAGAACCAGGTGTCGAGGACGTCGGTGTCCTGGTGCCAGCCCTCGCCGCTGGGCGGTTCCTCGTCCGGGCCGACGCAGACGACTTCCCCGTTGGGCCCGTACCAGACGGGAATCCGGTGGCCCCACCACAACTGCCGCGAGATGCACCAGTCGTGGAGGTTGTCGACCCAGTCGAAGTACCGCTTCTCCATCTCCTGCGGATGGATCGTGACACGGCCGTCGCGGACGGCGTCACCGGCGGCCTTGGCCAGCGGGCCGACCTTGACCCACCACTGCATGGACAGGCGCGGCTCGACGGTGGTCTTGCAGCGCGAGCAGTGGCCGACGGAGTGGACGTAGGGCCGCTTCTCGGCGACGATCCGGCCCTCGGCGCGCAGCGCGCCGACGATGGCGGAGCGGGCCTCGAAGCGGTCCAGGCCCTGGAAGGGGCCGTGCACGGTGATGATGGCGTGCTCGTCCATCACGGTGATGGCGGGCAGGTCGTGGCGCCGGCCGATCTCGAAGTCGTTGGGGTCGTGCGCCGGGGTGACCTTGACGGCTCCGGTGCCGAACTCGGGGTCGACGTGCTCGTCGGCGACGACGGGGATGGACCGGTCCGTCAGCGGCAGCTTGATGAGCTTGCCGACGAGGTGCCGGTAGCGCTCGTCGTCGGGGTGAACGGCGACGGCGGTGTCGCCGAGCATGGTCTCGGCGCGGGTGGTGGCGACCACGATGGTGTCGTCGCCGTCGCCGTACTTCATCGAGACGAGCTCGCCGTCGTCGTCCTGGTACTCGACCTCGATGTCGGAGATCGCGGTCAGGCACCGGGGGCACCAGTTGATGATGCGCTCGGCGCGGTAGATCAGCTCGTCGTCGTGGAGCCGCTTGAAGATGGTCTGGACGGCCCGGGAGAGGCCCTCGTCCATGGTGAAGCGCTCACGCGTCCAGGCGACGCCGTCGCCGAGGCGGCGCATCTGGCCGGAGATCTGTCCGCCGGACTCGTTCTTCCACTGCCAGACGCGCTCGACGAAGGCCTCGCGGCCCAGGTCGTGCCGGGACTTGCCCTCCTTGGCGAGTTCGCGCTCGACGACGTTCTGGGTGGCGATGCCGGCGTGGTCCATGCCGGGCTGCCACAGCGTCTCGTACCCCTGCATGCGCTTGCGGCGGGTGAGGGCGTCGATGAGCGTGTGCTCGAAGGCGTGCCCCAGGTGGAGCGAGCCGGTGACGTTCGGTGGTGGGATGACGATGGTGTACGGCGGTTTGTCACTCTTCGCGTCCGCCTCGAAATACCCCCGCTCCACCCAGTGCTCGTACAGCGGCCCCTCTACGTCGGCCGGCGCGTACTGGGTCGGCAGTTCGGTGTCGGGCGCGGGTGGCTGCTGCTGAGCGTTCTCGGTCACGGGGGTCAGTTTAGAGGTGTCACGGCGCGGTCCCGAAACGCGTTTGTTCTGTAACGGTGCGGGACCCCGCCGCCCTGTGCCTGGCGCGCCTGGGTCAGGATGTCAGGAACACATAAGCACCTGGAGGGGAACCCCGTCATGAGCAGCAACCAGCCGGGCCCGTACGGCGGGCAGCCCCAGCAGCCCGGGCCGTACGGCCAGCCGGGTCCCTACGGCCAGCAGCCGCCGCAGGCTCCGCCCGCACAGCCCGGCTACGGCTACCCCCAGCAGGCCCCTCCGCCCCAGCCGCAGCCCGGTTACGGCTACCCGCAGCAGCCCGCCGCCCCGGGCGTCCCGCCCCAGCCGGGCCCCTACGGCCAGCAGCCGCCGTACGGCCAGCCCCCGCACGGCCAGCCCCCGCACGGCGCCGTTCCCCCGCCTCCGGCCTCGGGTGGCGGCAAGGGCGGCAGGACGGCGGCCCTGATCGTCGGCGCGGTGGCGGTCGTGACGGCGATCGCGGTGGGCGCGTACCTCCTGATCGGCGGAGGCGGCGGCAGCTCGGTGAAGGACGACGGCCCGCACAAGCTGACGACGCCGGCGACGGTGCTGACGGAGTACAAGAAGGCCGACGGCGAGAGCGGCACCCTGTCGAAGGGTGACATGAAGGACGCCAAGAAGTGGGGCGTGCACGACCCCAAGGACGTCAGCGCCCAGTACCAGGCCGGGGACAAGGACAACCCCCTGAGCGGCAGGCTGATTCATTTCGGCGGCGTCTACGGCACGATCGACGACCCCGAGAAGGCCATCGACGCGATGTTCGCGCACATGAAGAACGAGACCAAGAAGGGCGGCAACGACGAAGACGTCACGCTGGTCGGCGAGCCGAAGGCCTACGAGCCGGCCTCGCTCGACGGCGCGGTCCTCAAGTGCCAGCAGGCCAAGCTCGACAACTCCACCGGTGGCGCGGGTGAGCCGAAGGAGATCAACATGACCATCTGCATCTGGGGCGACCACAGCACGCTCGGCTTCGTCATGCCGATGGACGTCGCCAACATCGCGTCGGGCAAGAGCAGCGACCCGGCGGTCGACGCCGAGCTCACCGCCAAGTTCCGCAAGGAGATCCGCGTCAAGCTCTGAGGCGCACCCGCACGGCAGAAGGGCCCCGGTCGACCGACCGGGGCCCTTCTGGCTGTCTCCGTACCGCGGGCGGCTACGCCGTCTTCTGCTCGCCCGGTCCCCGGCCGCGTACGTCCCTCGGGATCAGGGTCGGGTTGACGTTGGAGCGGACGACGTCGGCGGTGATGACGACCCTCGCCACGTCCTTGCGCGACGGCACCTCGTACATCACCGACATCAGGACCTCCTCCATGATGGCGCGCAGGCCGCGGGCGCCGGTCTGGCGGAGGATGGCCTGGTCGGCGATGGCCTCCAGGGCCGCGCGTTCGAAGTCGAGTTCCACGCCGTCGAGCTCGAACAGGCGCTGGTACTGCTTGACCAGGGCGTTGCGCGGTTCGACCAGGATCTTGAGCAGTGCTTCGCGGTCCAGGTTGTGGACGGAGGTGATCACCGGCAGGCGGCCGATGAACTCCGGGATCATGCCGAACTTGACCAGGTCCTCGGGCATGACGTCCTCGAACTGGTCCTTGTCCTCCAGCTCCCGCTTGGAACGGATCGTCGCGCCGAAGCCGATGCCCTTGGCACCCGCGCGTCCCTCGATGATCTTCTCCAGGCCCGCGAAGGCACCGCCCACGATGAACAGGACGTTCGTCGTGTCGATCTGGATGAACTCCTGGTGCGGGTGCTTGCGGCCGCCCTGGGGCGGGACGGAGGCCGTGGTGCCCTCGAGGATCTTCAGCAGGGCCTGCTGGACGCCCTCGCCGGACACGTCGCGCGTGATGGAGGGGTTTTCACTCTTCCGCGCGACTTTGTCGATCTCGTCGATGTAGATGATCCCGTTCTCGGCCTTCTTGACGTCGTAGTCGGCCGCCTGGATCAGCTTCAGCAGGATGTTCTCGACGTCCTCGCCCACGTACCCCGCCTCGGTCAGCGCCGTGGCGTCGGCGATGGCGAACGGGACGTTCAGCATGCGGGCCAGCGTCTGGGCCAGCAGGGTCTTGCCGGAGCCCGTGGGGCCCAGCAGGAGGATGTTGGACTTGGCGAGCTCGATGGCGTCCTCGCGGCCCTGACCGCCGCCGTTCTCACCGGCCTGGACGCGCTTGTAGTGGTTGTACACCGCGACGGACAGGGATTTCTTCGCGGCCTCCTGGCCGACGACGTACCCGTCCAGGAACTCGTAGATCTCGCGGGGCTTGGGAAGCTCCTCCCAGCGCACCTCGCTGCTCTCGGCGAGCTCCTCCTCGATGATCTCGTTGCAGAGATCGATGCACTCGTCGCAGATGTACACACCGGGCCCTGCGATGAGCTTCTTGACCTGCTTCTGGCTCTTGCCGCAGAACGAGCACTTGAGCAGATCGCCGCCGTCACCGATGCGTGCCACGGTGTGCTTCCCCTTCGCCTGGGAGACTCCTGGACGCTTTGAGTCCAGCGACTCCTGGTGCTGCCTTATGTCGACGGTACCTTGCCGGGCCCCCCGTTCGGGCCCCCCTTGGCACGGTTCACTTCGACGTGCACCGTGCCAAGGAGCGGCAGGCGTTCCTGCCTTCGCGTCAGGCGACGGAGGCGTTGTTCATCTTCCGAGTGGAAATGATCTGGTCGATCAGCCCGTACGACAGCGCTTCCTCGGCCGTGAGGATCTTGTCGCGCTCGATGTCCTCGCGGATCTTCTCGATCGGCTGGGTGGAGTGCTTGGACAGCATCTCCTCCAGCTGCGAGCGCATCCGCAGGATCTCGTTGGCGGCGATCTCCAGGTCGGAGACCTGGCCGCGGCCGGTCTCGCTGTACGGCTGGTGGATCAGCACACGGGCGTTCGGCAGCGCCATGCGCTTGCCCGGTGTGCCGGCGGCCAGCAGGACGGCGGCGGCGGAGGCCGCCTGGCCCATGCAGACCGTCTGGATGTCGGGCTTCACGAACTGCATCGTGTCGTAGATGGCCGTCAGCGCCGTGAAGGAGCCGCCGGGGCTGTTGATGTAGACCGAGATGTCCCGGTCGGGGTCCATCGACTCCAGGCACAGCAGCTGCGCCATGACGTCGTTGGCGGAGGCGTCGTCGATCTGGACGCCGAGGAAGATCACACGCTCCTCGAAGAGCTTCGCGTACGGGTCGTACTCGCGGACGCCCTGGGAGGTGCGCTCCACGAAGCGCGGGATGACGTAGCGGGACTCGGCCGCGGGGCCGGTGTACTCGGCGCGTGTACGGTCGTAGAGGCCGCTGCCGGGGAAGTCGTTCACGGTGTCTCTCCTGGAAGGGGGCTGGGCGGTCGGCTGGGGGCTGGCTGGGCTTCACGGAGGCCTTCGGACGTCTCGGACGTCTCCCGGGGCCGCGGGGGCCGGGGACTCCGCGGGAGCGGCTCAGGGGGCCGTGCGACCCCCGTGGGCGGCTCAGGCCCCGGTGCCGCCGCCGCCCGGCATGCCGGCGGCCGAGGTGATGACGTCGTCGATGAGGCCGTACTCCTTGGCCTCGTGGGCGTCGAACCAGCGGTCGCGGTCGGAGTCGCGGGTGATCTGCTCGACCGTCTGGCCGGTGTGGAAGGCGGTGAGTTCCGCCATGCGCTTCTTGGTGTGCAGCAGCCGCTCGGCGTGGATCTTGATGTCCGAGGCCGAGCCCGCCAGGCCGGCGGAGGGCTGGTGGATCAGGATCTCGGCGTTGGGCAGCGCGAAGCGCTTGCCGCGGGTGCCGGCGCTGAGCAGGAACTGGCCCATAGAGGCCGCGAGGCCCATGGCGATGGTCACCACGTCGTTCTTGATGTACTGCATGGTGTCGTAGATCGCCATGCCGGCCGTGATCGAACCGCCCGGGCTGTTGATGTAGAGGTAGATGTCCTTGTCCGGGTCGGCGGCAAGGAGCAGCAGCTGTGCGGTGATCTTGTTCGCGATGTCGTCGTCGACCGGCTGGCCGAGGAAGATGATCCGCTCGTTGAGCAGCCGGTTGTAGACCTGGTCGCCGAGGCCACCACCGATGGAGGGCTCGCCGGCGGCGGAGGGCATCAGATTCGTCACGTATCCACCTGCTCGTCTTACGACGGCACGGGGCCGTCTTACGTGTTCTGCCGGGGCTTGGGGGCCGTCCGGCGATGTTCGGGGACTCCCCTGCCCTCGTATTCAAGGACCCTAACGCGCAGGCCCTGCGGTGCCATCCCGGTTCTGGGAGTGTTCGCCGGGGGCGTACGCCGTGTTCGCCGGGGCCCCGCGCTCCTCGGGTAGGCGAACGGGCCCCAGGTCACAACGTACCCGGGGCCCGTCCTGTGTGCATGGGAGGTGCTGTGCGGATCAGGCCTCGGCCTTCTCCTCGCCCTCGCCCTTGTTCTCGGCCTTGCCCTCAGCGGCCTCGGTGGCCTCCGCGGCCTCGGTGGCCTCGGCGGTCTCGGTGGCCTCGGCGGTCTCGGTGGCCTCGGCGGTCTCGTCCTCGTCCTCCAGGTCGACGATCTCGCCGTTGGTGTCCTTCACGGTCGCGGCCTCGACCACGACGGCCAGGGCCTTGCCGCGGGCGACCTCGCCGACCAGCATCGGAACCTGGTTCTGCTGGACGACGGCCTGCGCGAACTGGTCGGGGGACATGCCGGAGGAGGCCGCACGCCGCATGAGGTGCTCGGTGAGCTCCTCCTGGTCGACGCCCAGCTCCTCCTTGTTGACGAGCTCGTCGAGCACGAACTGGGTCTTGATGCCCTTGACCGCGGCCTCGCGGGTCTCGGTGTCGAACTCCTCGGCGGTCTTGCCCTGGATCTCCAGGTACTTGTCGAGGGTGAGGCCCATCTGCGCGAGCTGGTGGTGCTCGAGGTTGTGCTTACGGGTGTTGATCTCGTCCTCGAGCAGCTTCTCGGGGACGGGGACCTCGACCAGCTCGAGCAGCTTGTCCAGGACGCGCTCCTGGGCCTGCGTGGCCTGGTCGAACTGCTTCATGTCCTCCAGGCGCTTGCGGCTGTCGGCCTTCAGCTCCTCGAGGGTGTCGAACTCGGAGGCGAGCTGTGCGAAGTCGTCGTCCAACTCGGGCAGTTCCCGGGCGGCGACCTGGGTGACCTTGACGGTGACCTCGGCCTCCTTGCCGGCCGCGGAGCCGCCCTTGAGCTCGGAGGTGAAGGTGGCCTCGCCACCCGCCTCCAGGCCCTTCACGGCGTCGTCGATGCCTTCCAGCAGCTCACCGGAGCCGATGGTGTAGGAGACGCCGCTCGCGACGCCGTCCTCGAGGACCTCGCCGTCGACCTTGGCCTCCAGGTCGATGGTCACCACGTCGCCGTCCTCGGCGGCGCGCTCGACCGGGGTCGTGGAGGCGAAGCGCTCGCGCAGCTGCTCGACCGCCTTCTCGACGTCGTCCTCGGTCACCTCGACGGCGTCGACCTCGACCTCGATGCCGGAGTAGTCCGGGATCTCGATGGTCGGGCGGACGTCGACCTCGGCGGTGAAGTTCAGCGTCTCGCCGTCCTTCAGCTCGGTGATGTCGACCTCGGGCTGGCCCAGCGGGTTCAGCTCGGCCTCGTTGACCGCGTCGGTGTAGAACCGCGGAAGCGCGTCGTTGACGGCCTCCTCCAGAACCGCACCGCGGCCGAACCGCTGGTCGATGACCCGGGCCGGGACCTTGCCCTTGCGGAAGCCCTTCACCGTGACCTGCTGGTTGATCTTCTTGTACGCCGCGTCGAGGCTGTCCTTGAGCTCCTCGAAGGGCACCTCGACAGTGAGCCGAACCCGGGTCGGGTTCAGGGTCTCCACGGCGCTCTTCACGGTTCGGTCTCCTTGTGGCTGACTTCTTGGACTCTGCCGGGGCCGGACGGTTCCGGCGGATGTTTCGCCGCCCGGAGGCGTTCGCAGCCCCAGCAGGACCGGACACACGGGCGCGCAGTTTGCATAGTAACCGCAGCCACTCTTCGCCCCAAAAGGCGATCACGTGCGGTAACACCGGCCGGCGGCCGGTGGATGGTCGGGGTGGCGGGATTTGAACCCACGGCCTTCCGCTCCCAAAGCGGACGCGCTACCAAGCTGCGCCACACCCCGTCTGGTGCGACACGTAGGGTACATGCCCGCAGGCAGTACGGCCGCCGCACTCCCCGAGCACCGGGAGCACACGGGTCGCGGAGGGGGCGGATACCGGCTCGCGCCCGACGGCTCGCGGATGCCCGCGATCGGCGTACGGGACTGGTGCACGCCCCCGGAGTGTGCGGCGACGCCCCACGACCCGCTACGATGCCTGATGTGCCGCGGTCGGCAGACCCGCGGCGCACACTGTGTGCGGGCGTAGCTCAATGGTAGAGCCCCAGTCTTCCAAACTGGCTACGCGGGTTCGATTCCCGTCGCCCGCTCTGTACGGCTCAGGGCCGGGTCGGAGTGAGGACTCCTGCCCGGCCCTGATCGTTTTCGGGTGCACCGACGCCGCTCAGAAGCTGATCGAGTTGATCGTTTGCGCTATCGAGTCCAGGAAGCGACTGATCGGCTGGGCCATGCCCGTGGAGGCGAGGAAGAAGCCGAAGAGCACGGCGACGATGGCCGGCCCCGCCTTGAGGGAGCCCCCTCGGAGCAACACCACCAGGATGATCGCCAACAGCAGCACCACGGACAGTGAAATGGCCACAACTGATCACACCCTCGGTCGGTCCGCTCTGCCGGCCCGGGGACACCAGCCCCGCGCACCCCGCTGAAACCATCGTGCCACCAACACGGCTCCGGTATGCGGGGACTGACGCATCATCGGTCACGACCGGGGCACAAGCACCGGGAACCCCGGGGTCGGCGCTCTTCTCCCGGCTCCCCTCCGGGCTCTTCTCCGACCGTGCCGCATATGGCAATTCGGCGCCGGTCTCCACTCCGTCCTCACAGGAAATTCGGAGACATCGTTTCCATGTCCACACATCACGTTCGCAGGGAATTCAAATCGTTGCGGCAGGGGTGCCCGGGCGCGTTCCGGCGCATCAACTAATCAGGATCAATCCTGACATCGGGGGTGAGGTTGGTCAGATGGTGCCCGGGAACGGCACCCGCGGTCTTTCACGATCTTTTGGCCGTCACCCCGGTTTTACCGAATCCCACAGACAACGCTAGGGTGCCTGAGATGTTTGCCGCTGCTTCGTCTTCCGGACAGAACAGAACGCCGCTCCCCCCGGCCCAGTCGCCGGCCCCCGGGGTGCCGAGTCCGCGCGGATCCGTTGAGACCGGTGGGAGATCCGGCAAGGTGAACGGAGGATCCGGCACGCAGCGCGACGCGTTCTTCGACAACGTCAAGTACGTGGCGATCGTGCTGGTGGCGGTGGCGCATGCCTGGGAGCCGCTGAAAGAGGACAGCCGGGTCCTGTCGGCCCTCTACTTGTTCGTGTACGCCTTCCACATGCCGGCGTTCATCATCGTCTCCGGCTTCTTCTCCCGCAGTTTCGACACCCGGCCCGACCGGCTCAAGCGGCTGGTCACCGGCGTCGTCGTGCCGTACATCGTCTTCGAGACCGTCTACACGCTCTTCAGGCGCTACGTCGGCCACAGCCCGGACCAGGAGATCAGCCTCCTCGACCCGTGGTTCCTGACCTGGTTCCTGTGCGCCCTGTTCATCTGGCGGCTGACCACCCCCCTGTGGAAGCTGGTCCGTTGGCCACTGCCGATCGCGCTCGGCATCGCCATGCTGGCGTCGCTCAGCCCGGACATCGGCAACGACCTGGACCTGCAGCGGGTCCTGCAGTTCCTGCCGTTCTTCGTGCTGGGCCTGGGGCTGGGGCCCGAGCACTTCACGCTCGTACGCCGCCGCTCGGTGCGGATCGCGTCGGTGCCGGTGGTCGCGGCGGCGCTGTTCGTCGGCTGGTGGGCGGTGCCGCGGATGAACACCGCCTGGTTCTACCACCGTTCCTCCGCGCAGGAGCTGGGTGCGCCCTGGTGGGCCGGCCCGGTCATGACGCTCGCTCTGTTCGGATGCTCGCTGGTGCTGACCGCCTGCTTCTTCGCCTGGGTGCCGGGCCGCCGGACCTGGTTCACGGCACTCGGCGCGGGCACGCTCTACGGCTATCTGTTGCACGGCTTCCTCACCAAGAGCGCCGACTACCGGGGCTGGGTGGACCACACCTGGCTGCACGGCCCGCTCGGCTGGCTCCTCGTCTCCACTCTCACGGCGGTGGCCGTCACGCTGCTGTGCACGCAGCCCGTGCGGCGGGTCTTCCGCTGTGTGATGGAGCCCGAGATGAAGTGGGCCTTCAAGCAGGACCCGGGCGAACAGGCCCGCGCACGCCAACAGGCGGGGCAGCGGCCGGAGCACGGGAAGACCGGGGCCGTCGCCGTCGGCTCCTAGTGCCCCGGCCCGCCCGATGTGTGGCGCCTCAGGCGGGCCGGTCGCCCCTGAGATGTCGCATCAGCTGCTCGAAGTGCTGCCAGCCCGACAGGTCGGACGGGTCGCCGGGGAAGGCGTAGTACAGCGCCGGGCGGGTGCGCGGGCCCAGTTCGCGTGGCGGCTGCGCGAGCGGGGTGCGCCGGGCCCGGTCGCCGGGCAGGGCGCGGACCTCCTCGGCGCCCAGGACGAAGGCGTACGGGACGCCCGGGCCCTCGAAGCGCGGCGGCACCGACAGGTCGCGGCGGGCCCTGCGGATCTGCACCAGCATGGACTGCAGGTCGTGCCGGGTGGCGAGGGCCTCCGCGGCCCGGGGCACCGCGTCCGCCGGTACCTCCTCCCCGGGGCCGTAGCCGAACGCCAGCGTGACGTCCTCCTCCACGCCGCCCTTCGTGCGGGAGACACGGACCGTGGCCAGCCCCGGGCGCTCCGGACTGCCGACGACCACCAGCCAGGTCGGCTCGGGTGCCCGCTCGCGGGCCACGTCCGTGAGCTGCCGCGGCGACCAGGGCAGGTTGACGGGCTCCTCCGTGCCCCAGCCGGCCGGCGGCTCGCCGGTGAGCTCGCGCCACACGGCCTCCAGGGCGCCGCCGAGGACCAGGCGCTCGTCGGCGGGGTGGACGGCGCGGTAGGAGACGGCGAGCTGGCGTTCGCCCGTGTCCGCGATGTCCCGGGTGAAGGCCCCGGCGACCGGGGTGCGCGGGTCGTCGGCGGTGGCCTCGGGCGACTGGACGGCCGCGAACAGGCCGTTGTTCCAATCCAGTACGGCCCCGGACAGGCCGTCGTAGTAACCGTCCTTGTCGTCCTGCACGACCCACCGCGAGGGCCAGCCCGGCAGGTTGGCGCGCACCGCCGGGGAGAGAAGGGTGCCGGGCGGCGTGACGATCTGCAGGCCGAGTTCGGCGTCGGCCGCCGCCCGGAAGGCGTCCGCGAGCCAGGCGGTCATCGCGACCACCGGGCGGTCCTGGATGACGACGGCGACCTTGTCGGTGAGCACGTCCACGGCGGGCTGTGCGGCGGCCGGCGCGGGCACCGCGCTCACCCCGTCCGTCCGCACCACGGCCAGCGACCGCGCGGCCCGCGGGGGCCAGGCGGTGCCGCCGACGAGCGTGGCCAGCCGGGCCGCGAAAGTGCCGGCGAGTTCCTCGCCCTCCTTGACGCCGGTGGTGGCGCGGGCCTCGGTCCACCAGTACGGCACCTCCGGCTCACTCGCCCCGAGCAGCCGCCGGGCCTCGCCCCTGACCTGCACGAGCAGCGGTGCCTCGATGGAGACGAGGGGCCGTCCCCGCTCGTCGCAGAGCCGCACCACCGCGCCGTCGCCCTCGGCGTCCACCAGCTTGTCGGGGCCGCCGGAGAGCAGGCCCGCGAGCACGCTCAGCGGGTCTGGCATCCTCTGGGTCAGGGCGATGACGTCCTTGGTCATGAGGGGTTCACCTGTTCCCGGCGTGGACGGTCTGGATCAGTCGGCTGGGCTCTCCCCTGCGGACCAGCACGCCGCGCCCGGGCGGCTGGTGGCTGGGGTACACGCCGGGGAAGAGCTGGCCCTCGCTGCGGTCCCCGGACATCACCAGCGCCGAGGCGCCGGACTCGCGCAGGCCCTGCAGCAGCGGCTCGTACAGGCCGCGCGAGGCGCCGGCGACCCGGCGGGTGAGGACGAAGTGCAGGCCGATGTCGACGGCGGAGGGGATGTACGGCACGAAGGGCGCGAGCGGCTGCTGGCCCGCGGTGGTGAGGACGTCGTAGTCGTCGACGAGGATCACGATGCGCGGGCCCGAGCCCCAGCTGCCGGGTTCCAGGTCGGCGGGGTCGGCGGTCTCGTCCGGCAGCCGCTTCTCCAGTTCGGCGGCGATGCCGGTGGCCAGGGCCCCGCACAGTCTGGCGTTGTAGGCGTAGCCGCCGCGGTACTCCTCGGGGACGGCACCGCGCAGTCCGCGGCGGGGGTCCATGATGCCGAAGACCAGTTCGTCGTCGCCGTAGCGCTCGATCAGGCCCTCGGCGATCGCCTTGAGCAGGCTGGTCTTGCCGCACTCGCTGTCACCCATGATCAGCAGGTGCTGGTCGTGTGCGAACAGGTCGAGCAGGACGGGCGCCAGCCTCGTCTGGTCCAGGCCGATGGGCACCCGGCGCGGCTCGGCCGCCGGGCCGGGCAGCAGGTGCGGCTCCAGGACGTGCGGCAGCACCCGGACCGGCTGGGCGACCTCGCCGGTCCAGGTGGCGCGGACGGTACGGGCCGTGCGCTCCAGGACCGCGCCGAGGTCGGCGGTGTCGGCGAGGCCGTCGGTGCGGCCCAGGGCGACCTGCGCGAACAGCTTGCCGTCGGTGAGGACGCGGCCCTTCTCCTCGGGCGAGAGCGTCTCGGCGAGCTTGCGGTCGATGCTGGACTCGCTGGGGTCGTTCAGCCGCAGTTCGACGCGGGTGCCGAACTGGGACTGGGTGGCGATGCGCACGTCGTTCCAGCGCAGCATGGAGGCGACGACGTGGATGCCGTAGCCGCTGCCGCGCTTGAGGATGTCGACGACCGTGTCGTCCAGTTCCTCGAAGTCGTCGCGCAGCGCGCCGAAGCCGTCGATGAGCAGCACGATCTCCGTGGAGGCCAGTTCGGGCAGCCGGCCCGCGGCGCGCAAGGTGCGCAGCTGTTCCAGGGAGTCGATGTTGTGGACGCGGAACAGTTCCTCGCGCTGGTCGAGCATGTCGCGCACGGAGTCGACGGTGCGGGCGGCGCGCTCGCGGTCGGCGCGGCCGGCGACCCCGCCGACGTGCGGCAGCCCGGCGAGGGCCTGCAGACCGCCGCCGACCAGGTCCAGGCCGTAGACGCCGACCTCCTGCGGGGTGTGTGTCAGGGCCAGGGACAGGGCGAGCGTGCGCAGCAGGGTGGTCTTGCCGGACTGGGGGCCGCCGATGACGGCCGCGTGGCCGCCGGCGACCGTGAGGTCCAGGTACCACTTGCCCTGCCACTGTCTGGTCGGGTCGTCGAGGATGCCCAGCGGAACCCGGAGCGGGCCGCGGCGCCCCGCCAGCTGCATGCCGCGCGCGCCCACCTCCACCGGTCCCGCGACCTTGTCGAGGGAGACGGCCTCGGGCAGCGGGGGCAGCCAGATCCGGCGTACGGTGCGGGCGCCGGCGCTCTCGATCCGCTCGACGAGGACACCCATCTCGGTCGGCCCGGTCTCCCGGCGCCGCACCTGCGGCTCCTCGGCTCCCGTGGTCTCCTCCTGGCCGAGGGTGTTGTACGCCTCGTACTCCAGGGCGAGCGGCCCGGTCTCCTCCGTCTCGTGCCGTACCGGGCCGCGGTAGGCACCGGAGACGTAGCCGGCCTTGAACCGCTCGTAGTGGCTGGTGTCGACCTTGAGGTAGCCGAAGCCGGGCAGCGGCGGCAGGTGGAAGGCGTCGGTGGTGTCCAGGACCGTACGGGACTCGTCGGCGGAGAAGGTGCGCAGGCCCAGCCGGTACGACAGGTAGGTGTCCAGGCCCTTCAGCTTGCCGCCCTCGATGCGCTGGCTGGACAGCAGCAGGTGCACGCCGATGGACCGGCCGATGCGGCCGATGGACAGGAACAGGTCGATGAAGTCCGGTTTGGCGGTGAGGAGTTCGCCGAACTCGTCGATGACCACGAACAGGTGCGGCAGCGGTTCGAGGTCGGGGCGTTTCTCCGCGCGCAGCGCGGCGTAGTGGCCGATGTCGGCGACGTTGCCGGCGTCCTTGAGTACCTGCTGGCGGCGCTTGACCTCGCCGGCGAGCGAGGCGTGGACGCGTTCGACGAGGCCGGCCTGGTTCTCCAGGTTGGTGATCACGCCGGCGACGTGCGGCAGGCCCGCGAACGGGGCGAAGGTGGCGCCGCCCTTGTAGTCGACGAGGACGAGGGCGAGGTCCTCCGGCGGGTGGGTGGCGACCAGGGCGAGGACCAGGGTGCGCAGCAGTTCGGACTTGCCGGAGCCGGTGGCGCCGACGCACAGGCCGTGCGGGCCCATGCCGAGCTCGGAGGACTCCTTGAGGTCGAGCAGGACCGGTTCGCGGGAGTCGCTGACGCCGATGGGCACGCGCAGGAAGGCGCGTTCGCCGCGCGGCGCCCACAGCCGGTCCAGGTCGGGGCGGGCCACGTCGTCGATGCCGAGCAGGCCGGCGAAGTCGACCGGGCCGGCCAGCGGGGCGTCGGCGGCGCCCGCGGAGTCGGCGGACAGCCGCAGCGGGGCGAGCATGCGGGCCAGGCCCTCGGCGAAGGGCGCGCCGGCCTCGTCGACCGTGCCGTGGGCGCTGATCGGCTCGCTCTCGCGCAGGTCCTCGATGACGACCCGCTCGTCCTCCACGGTGATGCGCACGCCCACGCTGCCGGGCTCCTGGACGCGTTCGTCGAGCAGGTGCAGCACGGTGACGCCCAGGTCGCGCAGGCTCAACGCGTCGTCGGGAGTGGGCAGTTCGACGGCATCGTCCCCGTGTCCGTCGGCGACGACGAGCAGCCGGGAGGTCAGGGCGAGGGCGTCCTTGCCGGACAGGCCGCGGCGCACCTCGGCGGCGTAGGAGGCGCGGCGGCGCAGTTCGGGGCCGATCTGCCGGGCCAGTTGGGGCAGGGAGGGCGCGATGCGGCGGGCGGCGACGGGGCCGTCGAACTGCTCACTGTCGAGCAGGTGCGGCAGCCACTTGGCCCACTCCCAATCGGCGATCCGGTCGCCGGGGGCCGCGAGTGCCAGGCCCACGTCGTCGGGGGCGTGCGTGGCGGCGGCCTGCACCATCAGGGCGCGGACGACGCGGAGGGTGTCCTCGCGGCGGCCGATGACGCTGACGTTGCCGACGCGGTCGAGCGGGACGGTGAGCGGCAGTTCGGTGCCGGTGCTGAAGCGGGCCATCAGCGCGGAGGCCTCGTTCAGCATGAACTCGTCGGGCGGGGTGAGCACGGAGGAGCCCTGCCGGCCCACCTTCAGGTCCCGTACCGGCATCTCACCGGTGCCGACCCGCACCCGCAGGAAGTCCGCGTCGAGCCTGCGCCGCTCCCACAGCCGGGCGGGGTCGCGCACGATGTCGTACAGGGCGTCCGGCGGCGGATTGAGCACCTGGGCCCGCTCGCGCCGCTCCCGCTCCTCGGCGGACAGCTCCTCCCGCAGGTCCTCCAGGTAGGCGAGGTAGGCCTCGCGCTGGGTGCGGCGGGTGCGCTGGGCCTTGCCGCGCTGGGAGAGCAGCAGGGCGAGGGAGCCGACCAGGGTCACCACGAGGATGATCGCGCCCAGTCCCGCGAACTGGGTGTTGCGGATGACCGTCATCATCACGACGGACGACATCACGCCGGCGACCGGCAGCAGTGAGGTGGCGACGGAACCGGCCTTGCCCTCGGGCAGGTTGGGCGGCGCCTCGATGGTGCGCGGCTCGGGTGCGGCCGGGGGCCGGGTGGTGCGGGCCGGGCGGTGGATCAGTCGGGTGCTCATCGTGTGTGCCTCGTCCTCGGGTTTCCTTTCCGTCTACGGGGTGTCAGCGGCGTTTCTGGGAGAGCTGGAAGACCTCGGCGGCGAGCCTCGTCGCGGCCTGCCGGGTGGGCCGGGCGAGGAGGTCGGTGCGGATCGGGCCGCCGGCCGCCAGGTGCCGGTCGTACGGCAGGACGCGCACGCTCACCCCGCTGGTTTTCAGCCGCTCGGTGGCCTTGTCGAGGTCGAGTCCGGTGTGCGGCGCGGTCTCGATGAGCACGACGACGGTGGAGGCGGTGATGTCCCGGGGCAGGGCGCGCATCCACTCCAGTACGGCGTGGGTGCTGGCGACGCCCTCCAGGGTCGCGGGCGTGGTGAGCACCCGCGCCTGGGCGGCGGACAGCGCGGTGCGGGCGACCTCGGCGGGCAGGGTCTCGCAGTCGACGACGGTCACCCCGAAGTAGCGGCGCAGCGACACCATGACCCGCTCGTAGCCCTTGGTGTCGAGCATCGCCCCGACCTGGCCCTGGCTGCCGGGCAGCAGCCAGGCGTTGTCGGGCAGTTGGACGAGGTAGCCGGTGACGTCGAGCAGGGACATCTGCGGTTCGACGACCTCGGCGAGGTCGCCGGTGGTCCAGCGCAGGCTCTCCGCGCCGAGCCGGAGGGGCAGTGAGCCGAGCGCCGGGTCCGCCTCGACGACGAGCACCGGGTCCTGGCGGTAGTGCGCGTAGGTGGTGCCGAGCAGTGCGGTGACCGTGGTCTTGCCGGAGCCGCCGCGGATGGAGGTCACGGCGATCTGCCGCCCGGTGGTCACCGCCTGCTGCAGCACCTCGGCGGTGGCGGTGGCCTCGGCGACCTCGCGCGCGGCGGAGGCGGACACGGTACGGCGGACGGCGCGCAGCGCGCGGGCGGCGAGGGGCTCGCCGTGGCGGGGCCTGGTCGCGGCCGTGGCGAGCTGTTTGTCGACGACGGGGCGGGACTCGGGGGTGGTGCGGCGGGTCTCGCTGGGTTTGAGGACGAAGGTGTTGCCGGCGGCCAGCGCCGGCGCCACCTTCCACGAGGCCTGCAGCAGCGGGTAGTTCCAGGGGGCGATGAGCGCGCACACCCCGACCGGCTGGTAGACGACACGGCTGAGGACGTCCGGGCCGACGTCCACGACCCGGCCGCCGTCCTTGCCCGCGAGTTCGGCGTAGTAGCGGAAGGCGTTCGCCACGTCCTCCACGTCGAAGCGGCCCTCGGCCAGCGTCTTGCCGGTGTCGAGGGTCTCGGTGCGGGCGATCTCCTCCTTGTCCCGCAGCAGCAGGTCGTGGACACGGAGCAGCAGGTCGGCGCGGTGGCGGGTGGGGGTGTTCGCCCAGTCCTCCTCGTCGAAGGCACGCCGGGCGGCGCGCACCGCGCGGTCCACATCGGTGGAGTCGGCCTCTGCGACGGTGGTGATGACCGAGGCGTCGTACGGGTTGACCACATCCCGCCGTCCGCCGGCCGCCGCCTGCGTCCACTCGCCGTCGATGTACAGCTCGCCCACTGCGTGGCCTCCTTCGCATCAGCCGGTGCCGACCGGTTCGGTGGTCAGCAACATGACCCATCGAGCGGTCGGCGGCCGTAGGGGCGCACCGCCGCGGGCGCGACCGGGTGGTTCGGGCGACCCGGGCGGACCAATGACCGGGCGGGCCGGCAAGCGGTTCGCCGGTGCCGCGGCACCGGAGGCGCTGTTCACCGGTCAGTGGCCGTCCGGCCATCCGTGCCCGGAACCCGTCGTGGTGGAACGTCTGCACGACCGCGGCCGGTGCGACGACACCGAGGAGGTCGTCCAGCACCGCCGACAGGCCTGCCGGCGGCAGCCGACAGGGCACCGGAGGCCCTCGCGAACCTTCCCGGAACGGCGTGAGCGACCAGTCGGCCCTCACACGGCATGTGTTGTGGTTCATACAATAAGGGGCCTACGGTGAAATTTGTGCGGAAAGGCCCCGAACCGGCCGAGCGGCGGCACGGCCGGGGCGCTTCCGCGCGAGGAAGTGATCCCGGTGCCCATCGCGTGGGACGACATCGGCGGCCTTGTCGATGCTCATGAACGTTTCCTGTCCGGTGCACTGGTCGAAGCGGACATACGCGGCTCGGTGCTCGACTCCTGGAAGCGGTGCCGGATCGCGGGCTTCGAGCCGGACCGGATGGCGTTCCCCCGCGTGTCCGACCTGGGGCTGGACGACCGGCTGCTGCACGCCGCCGAGCCGGTGCTCAGGGATTTGTCCGCCTCGCTCGCCGACATGGGCGTGACGGTCGTACTGTGCGACGAGCAGGGCCACATGGTCCAGCGGCTCGGAGGCGACCGGAAGCTCCTCCAGAGCCTCGACGAGGTGCGGTTCGCCCCCGGATGCGACGCCTCCGAGCCGGCCTCGGGCACCAACGGCGTGGGCACCGCGCTGGCCGGACGCGGCCCGTTCTATGTCGTGGGCCGCGAGCACTTCGCCGACTGTCTGCAGCCCTTCGCGTGTGCGGGTGCGCCCGTCCGCAACCCGCTCAGCGGGCGCATCGAGGCCGTCGTCGACCTCACCAGCCTGCGCGACCACGGCGACCCCGTCATGCTGCGACTGGCCCGCGAAGCCGTTCACGCCATCGAGACGCGGCTGCTGGAGCAGGCCACGGAACGCGAACGGGCCCTGCTCGCCGCCTACCGGCGGGCACGCCACGGCGCACCCGGATGGTCCTGGCCCGAGCGCACGCCGCCGGGCCAGGAGACCGGACACGAGAGCGCGGGACTCGGCCGGATCGACCTGGCCCTGCTGCGGGAGAAGGCCGAGGCGCTCATCGCCTTCCCGCAGCGCACCCTGGACGAGGTGGTCCTCTCCGGCGGGCGGATCGCCACGCTACGGCGTCGCCCGGTCACCGGAGCGGCGGGCGAGACCGGCGTGGTCGTCGAGGCCCGCATACTCGGTGGTCCGGGCCTGAACGCCGTCGGACCCGGGGCTTCGGCGGAGCCGTTGCGGGCGTCCTCGACGGCCGTCGTCAGCATCCCTCCCGCAGTCCCTCCCGCCTCTCCCGCCTCTCCCGCAGTCCCTCCCGCCTCTCCCGCCTCTCCCGCAGTCCCTCCCGCGCCATCCCTCGTCGCACCGAAGCCGGACGGAACACCCCTGGCCGCCCTGCTGCGTACGGCAGCGACCGCACCCCCTCCGGCACCCGCGACCGACGAGCCGCCCCCGCGAGTCCGGACCGGAGCGGACGACCACGGCGACGGAGGAGGAAGCTGGCCGCTGCTCGTCGGTGAGACCGGCGTCGGCCGGCTGGCGCTGCAGGCCCGCCGGCGCCTGGAGCTGCTGCACGAGGCCGGCCTGCGGATCGGCAGCACGCTGGACGTCACCCGGACCGCGGAGGAGCTGGCAGAGGTGACCGTCCCCCGGTTCGCCGACTTCACCGCCGTCGACCTGCCCGGTGCCGTGCTGCGCGGCGAGGAGCCCGAGCCGTTCCGCGACGGCACCGCGTTGCGCCGGGTGGCGCTGGGGACCGTGGACGAGGACTCCCCCCTGTACGGCGTCGGCGAAGAGATACGGTTCACGCCGTCGACACCGCAGGCCTGCAGCCTGGACAGCCGGCAGTCCGTGCTCGAACCCGTCCTGGCCGAGGCCCACGGCTGGTTCGCCCAGGATCCGGCGCGGGGCGAACGGATCCTCGCGGCGGGCATCCACTCCCTGATCACGGTGCCGCTGCAGGCCCGCGGCGCGACCCTCGGCGTGGTGAGCTTCTACCGCTCCGGCAAACCGGCCCCCTTCGAGGACGACGACCTGTCCCTGGCCCAGGAACTGGCCGCCCGCGCGGCGATCTGCATCGACAACGCCCGCCGCTACACACGCGAGCACAACACCGCTCTCGCCCTGCAGCGCAGCCTGCTGCCCCGGGGCCGGCCCGAGCCGAGCGCCGTCGAGGTCGCCTGCCGCTACCTGCCCGCACAGGCCGGAGTGGGCGGCGACTGGTTCGACGTGATCCCGCTGTCCGGCGCCCGGGTGGCGCTGGTGGTGGGCGACGTGGTCGGCCACGGACTGCACGCCGCCGCCACCATGGGCCGGCTGCGCACCGCCGTGCACAACTTCTGCTCGCTGGACCTGCCGGCCGACGACCTCCTCACCCACCTGGACGACCTGGTGAGCCGGCTCGACCGGGGCGAGGGCTGGGCGGTGGAACCCACGTACCCGGATGCCGGGATCATCGGCGCCACGTGCCTGTTCGCCGTGTACGACCCGGTGTCCCGGTGCTGCACCTTCACCCACGCCGGGCACCCCCAGCCCGCGGTGGTCGCGCCCGACGGCACGGTGGAGTTCGTCGACCTGCCGCCGACGCCGCCGCTCGGGCTCGGCGGGATGCCTTTCGAGACCGTCGAGGTGGAGCTGGCCGAGAGCAGCCAACTGGTGCTGTACACCGACGGCCTGATCGAGAAACGGTCCCAGGACGTCGACGTCGGCCTGGACATGCTGCGCGCCGTGCTCTCCTGCACCGGCCGCGCTCCGGAGGACACCTGCGAGGCGGTCCTCGACGCACTGCTCCCGGCCCGGCCGGGCGACGACGTCGCCCTGCTCGTCGCCCGTACCCACGCGCTCGGCCCGGAACAGGTCGCCCAGTGGGACCTGCCCAGCGACCCGACGGTCGTCTCCCGCTCCCGCGCGGAGATCGCCGCGCAGCTCACCGCCTGGGAGCTGGACGACCTGGTCTTCACCACCGAACTCGTCGCCAGCGAACTGGTCACCAACGCCATCCGGTACGCCACCGGCCCGGTCCGGCTACGGCTGCTCCGCGACCGCGCGCTCGTCTGCGAGGTCTCCGACGGCAGCAGCACCTCACCCAGGCTGCGCCGCGCCAGGAGCGAGGACGAGGGCGGCCGCGGGCTCTTCCTCGTCGCCCAGCTCACCGAACGGTGGGGCACCCGCTACACCACCGACGGAAAGGTCATCTGGGCGGAACAGCCCCTGCCGTGACGGCCGCCGTGACGGATGCCGGGACACGGATTCGGTCGGTGCCGCTGAAACCCGTTGCCCGGTTGTCGTCACCACAGTCAGCCCAGGCACACCACGAGCAGGCAGAGCTGTGCCGGTGACGTCGATGCCGGTGCGGGGTCGGTCCGGGACGTGCCGGAGCTCGTGCCGCCGGGGGCCGCGGGGGCCGAGGGCCGCTCCGTTGTCGTACCGGTGCGGTCAGGGGCCGTGTCGCCCGAGGACGGGGCGGTGTTCTGCGGCTGCGGGGCCGACGGCGCGGCCGGGCGGGGAGAGGCGGTGTCGTGCGGCCGGGCGATCGGCGGCGTGGTGTGCTGGGGGGCCGGGAGGGATTGCTGCCGCGGGGCGTGGACTGCCGGTGACTGGGTCTCGGGAGTGATGTGTTCGGGAACGGTGTGCTCGGGAGCGGTGTATGACTCCCGGTGAGTGGTGGGCGGTGTCGGCGCCGGAGGAGGGTGCTGGGACGTCTGCTCCTCCTCCGCGAAGCCCATGCCTCTGTGGTTGTCCGGGGCTGTGGCCGCCTGTGCCCGGTCAGTGGCGTCACGGCCCATCGTGGCGATGGTCAGGCCGCCTCCGACGAGTGCGACGGCGGTCGCGACCGCGGCCCGGCGCTTGTTCTTCTTCCAGCGCGCCAGCTGGCGACGCCGTGCCGCCCGTCCCTGCTGCGCGGGCGGCATGTCCTCGACACCTGTGGCCGGGGCCGCGGCCGCGGCCGTGCTTGTGCCGGGCCCGGGATCTGCTGCGCCATGCAGGGGACCGTCGTGCCATGCGTCGAGGGCCTCGAACCCTCCGGACCCTCCGGACCCTCCGGACCCTCCGGACCCTCCGGACCCTCCGGACCCTCCGGACCCTCCGGACCCTTCGGCATGCGTGACGCCGGGTGCGTCGCAGGTCGTCGTCGGGGCGGCGCCCCAGGGAGAGCCGGTGCGCGTGCCGGTGGCGGGCGGCGCGATGTCCGGGGCGTAGGCGCCGCACCCGGGACACACCAGGGCGCCGTTGAGATGCCGACGACACGAGGAGCAGTAGTCCATCTGCGATCTTCCTGGGTTGCTTGCGCCGTCGGCCCACCGGGGCCACGGCCTGGTCACGTTCACACGTGGGATCGAGTGGTCAGTCACGCTAACGAGGAATTCGAAAGGCTGTGTGCAGCCCGTGCGACGCTCCTGCGCAGATTCCCCGGGCCCTTGCGTGTCTGACAGGGCCTGGGCAAGAGGGGAGCGCGTAGAGCTGTCGGGACCGGTTGATCCGGCCGTGGCGACCGGCGAAGCCGCACGCACATCGTCGGGGCCGCCGATGATGTGGTTCATCACGTAGCCGAAGGCGATGCCGCGCTCCGGGTCGGCGGCCGGGGTTTCTGCGTACCCGAGAGGGCGGTCGCCTCTTTGCCGGCGTACGAGCGCGTACTGCTTTTCCTCGCCTCCGCGCTCCTGGAATCCTCATGCAGCCGGCAGCCGTTCCTCACGCTCGGACGGAGCCGACCCGATAGCCCGCGTGAACCACTCGGAAGGCCGTGCTCGGCGAGGTCCGGACAGGGGCAGGAACATGAAGACGTCGGTCAGGAACGTGGCGGTCTTCTCCCTCGGCTCCCTCGGTGGCACGATCGTCATGACCACGGATCCCACCACCGGAGGCGTCGTACCCGCGCTGTCGGGCCACGAGCTTGCTGGTCGCGGTGACTGTCCTGGCCATGAGCGGCGTCAGCCTGAAGGTGCGGGATTTCCGACGTCTGCCCGGCGCCTCCCTGACGTTCGAGGATCTCACCGCTCTGTCGGCCGCGATCACGGCGGAGCTGGAGGCCGGTGACGTCGAGGGCGTCGCCCTGATCGCCGCCGAGCGTGGTCACCCGCAGCACGCGATCGTGGAACAGATGATCCGTGGAACTGAAGAACGGGCCGTTCGTGCACGCCCCCTCGGGCAGCTTCCAGGCGAACTCCGCCTGGCTCGCGCCGGCCGCTCTCGCCTTCGGCCCGACCCGCGCCTGCGGAATGATTGCCGGCACCATCCACTCCCGCGCGACGTCTTCGAAGCCCTCTTCGGCACCGCGCACACCCCGCCCCAACCGGCCTGACCAGGTCGTATCCAACCCGCCCGCCGAGGCCCGAGAGCTGCGGACATGTGGAAAAGCTGGGCAGACCAGCGGCCACTCCGTGCCCGCCGCCAGACGTGTTACCCCGACCACCGAAAACGATCACTCGCGAAGTAAGCCGGTGGATCCGGGCTGGAACTGCGGCCTGTGGAGTGAGTGCGGGGAAGGTGCCGGTTACCCATCGTCGCCGCTCCGCGCGGTGATTCCGGGAATCCGGCCTGGGAGCCGGGTCACAACATGGCAACTACTGGCGTTATATCGGGAAAACCACTCGCGCGTCGAACCGGGGTTGCTAGCTTGTCCAACACTTCGACGTCTTCGAAGAAGGCGTCGGAACAGTCCAACGAGGGGGACGGCATGGAGAACGGTAAAGCGCTCACAGCAGTGGGAACGGTCCTCTTCGTGATCATGGCCATACTGCTGGCCGTCGGCACCACCAGTGCAGCCCTGTTCCTCACCTACGGCGTGCTGGCGATGGCCGGCGTCCTGGCCGCAATCCTGGGAAAGAAGATCAGCGACCGGGAACAGAACCGGTAAGCGTTTCTCCCCGCCAAGAGTTCACCCACGGATCACCCCGTCGACCGGCGACCCACCCCTGCCACGAGCGGTCGGCCAGCCCCGAGGACAGGACAGGCACAGAAGGGCAGCGCATGGAGATGGAAGTCGTAGTCGGCATGTTGGTCATGTGGGCCGTGAACAAAGCTCGGCAGGCAGGCAAAGAGGTCGACGGGCTGGCCGACTACGCGGGAAAGTTGATCGTGCAGCGACTCTATCTGTTGGTGAACTCCACACTCGGTGCGGATCCGGCGATCCGGCAGCTGGTGCTGGAAGCGCAGCGTGAGGGGGATGCTTCCCCCGACACCCGGTCGCGTGCCGAGGCCGCTCTCCGGGCGAGGGCCGACCGCGATGTGGCGTTCGCGACAGAACTGCGGGAGATCCTGACGGACGCGGAGAAGGAGGGGGTGCATTCGGTGTCGAACTACAGCTCGGGAAACAACTCGGGTAACTACCTGGGGAACTTCACCGGCAACGGATTCGCGAACGTAGGAAACAACAACAAGATCAAAAATGTGGTCAAGAACATCCGGCGGAGTCCGGCAGCAGTGTTCGCTGCCCTCGCGGTTTTACTCATCGCCGGCGCCGCTGTCTGGTACTTCATCAGCCATTCGGACAGTGCTCAGGTTGCTTCATCAAAGATGGTCGGCACTTGGACTTCGTCGGACGGCACCAGCACCAAGATCTTTGGTGAAAATGGTCAGTGCAAGGGCTTCTACTACGACAACGGCGCTCCGCTCGACATCGGCGGCCCGATGCAGTGCGCCATCTCGGCCCGGCCGGACTCCGACAACCGTTACGACCTCACGGTGATCCAGACTCCCAATGAGGCGAGCTACAAGGTCGAGTTCACCTCGGCCGACCACGCACTCGTCTACTCGACCAACGGCCAGAAGCTCTACGAGCTCACACGTTTCTGACGGTGTCTTCCGTGACGCCCCGCCCACGCGTACGCCGCCGTCGGCCGTGACAACGACTTCGCCCACACCCGCGACTCCGCCCGCGAACTGATCGCAAGCCGGGACGGCCGCCAAGAAGAGCCCCGCTGGACGTACTTCCTCACCGACAACCACCTGGACCGCCAGGCCGGTTATGGCCTCATCCGGACGGGGCGTGCGCAGCAGAAGGCGGACAGTGGCTGGAAGAGCCGTCGCTTCCTCGCACAGGGGGCCGAGATGCCCAGGTCCGGGGCGTACGACGTCCCGCGCGGCGACCCAAGCCGGCGCAGGGCCCTGTTCGAGGGAGTCTGGCCGGCCCTGGGGCACAGCCCCTGGGGCACAGTGCCCACGGAGACCTGGAGCGCATGGCGCCCAGTTCACGAACGCGCACATGAGAGGGGTGCGGTGACGCGGCGATCAGGTGGGTGCGGCTGCTGCCCGCGGGGAGACCCCGTCCAAGATCTTCTCCCAGATTTCTCCCAAACGATCTCCAGGAACCACTCAGGGGCCTGATCCACTCACTGGATCAGGCCCCTGACCGGGTACTTCACTGTCGGGGTGGCGGGATTTGAACCCACGACCTCTTCGTCCCGAACGAAGCGCGCTGCCAAGCTGCGCCACACCCCGGTGTCGCTGCTTGTCGCGGCGACGACGATTACTTTAGCCCACTGGCGGCTGGAGGCGAAATCCGGTTTTGGTGGGGTGGCGGCGAACCGGGGTGGGACGGGCAGTGGAGGTGTGGGGTTACTCCCGGCCCACCAGCGTCAGCAGTGTCGCCTCCGGGGGGCAGGCGAAGCGGACCGGGGTGTAGCGGTTGGTGCCGCAGCCGGCTGAGACGTGGAGGTAGGAGGTACGGCCCTCGGAGGTGTGGGTGGACAGGCCCTTCACCCGGTCGGTGTCCAGGTCGCAGTTGGTGACCAGGGCGCCGTAGAAGGGGATGCAGAGCTGGCCGCCGTGGGTGTGGCCGGCCAGGATCAGGGGGTAGGCGTCGGCCGTGAAGGCGTCCAGGGCGCGCAGGTACGGGGCGTGGACCACGCCCATCGAGAAGTCCGCCGTGTCGGAGGGGCCGCCCGCGACCTGCGCGTAGCGGTCCCGCTTGATGTGCGGGTCGTCCAGGCCGGTCAGCTCCACCGAGACGCCTTCGACCTTGAGGGTGCCGCGCGTGTTCGTCAGGTTGAGCCAGCCGGCCTCGTCGAAGTTGTCGCGCAGGTCCTCCCACGGGTTGTGGATCGCCCCCACGGCCGGCGGGTTGCCGTTCAGCCCGTGGCGGCCGGTCGCCTTCTCCACCAGGTAGCGGGCGGGGTTGCGCAGCTTGGGGCCGTAGTAGTCGTTGGAGCCGAAGACGTACGCGCCCGGGAACTCCATCAGGGGGCCGAGGGCGTCCAGGACCTCCGGTACGCCCTCCGGGTCCGACAGGTTGTCGCCGGTGTTGATCACGAAATCGGGGCGCAGGCCGGCCAGCGAGCGGAGCCAGCGCTGCTTCTTGCGCTGGCCGCTCACCATGTGGATGTCGGAGATCTGCAGGACGCGCAAGGGGCGCATGCCGGAGGGCAGGACCGGGACCGTCACCCGTCGCAGGCGGAAGGAGCGGGCCTCGAAACCCGCCGAGTAGAGGAGGCCGGCGGCCGCAACCGCCGTGATGCCCAAGGGAACTCCGTAACGTGCGCGCATGTGCCCATCGTCTCAGGCCCGTGCTCCGCAGCGAAATCAGCAGAGGTCCGGCCGCGGAGCCAACCCGTGGGCCCGGCCCGGCAGTCGGAGTACCGGCGCGCTCCGTGAATTGACGCGCGGGTACGGGGCCGTAGCTGCGACAATCACCTTCATGACCACGCTCAAGTCGAAGCTGCACGATGACCTCAACGCCGCGATCAAGGAGCGCGACGAGCTCCGCTCCTCGACGCTCCGGCTGACGCTTGCCGCGATCACCAAGGAGGAGGTCGCGGGCAAGGAGAAGCGCGAGCTCTCCGACGACGAGGTCCTCAAGGTGATCACCAGGGAGGCCAAGAAGCGCCGGGAGGCGGCCGAGGCCTTCGCGCAGGGCGGTCGTACGGAGTCGGCCGAGCGGGAGAAGGCCGAGGGCGAGGTGCTCGCCGCCTATCTGCCCAAGCAGCTGTCCGACGAGGAGCTGAACGCGATCGTCGCCCAGGCCGTCGAGGAGGCCAGGGCGGCCGGTGCCGAGGGGCCGCGGGCCATGGGGGCGGTCATGAAGATCGTGAACCCCAAGGTCGCGGGGCAGGCCGAGGGCGGCCGGGTCGCCGCGGCGGTCAAGAAGCTGTTGGCCGGCTGAGAAGCGACTGAGCAGCATCTGATCAGCAACTGATCAGATCAACGAAAGGGGCGCCGGCTTTCAGCCGTGCGCCCCTTCGCAGTTGTTTCCGCCGTGGTGGCCGGCAGGCCCGTCAGCCGCGCTGGCCCCCGTTGCCGGTGCCCCGCGGGCCGCCGTCCTGGCCCTGGAGGAAGCCCTCCGGGACGGAGAAGGACGGGTTCGGGGCGGGGTCGCCGCCGTTGTTTCCGCCGTTCCCGCCGGGGCCGCCGATCAGGCCGCCGATGAGCCCGCCGTTGTCACCGCCGTTCCCGCGGTCCCTTCCCCTGTTCTTGTTCCGGTCCCTGTCGCCCTTCTTCTTGTCCTTCTCCGGGTCCGGGATGTCCACGAGGTGGAAGGACGGGGCGTCCTTGCCCTCGAGCGCGCCGCTCATCATGTCGCGCCAGATCGGGCCGGGGACCTGGCCACCGAAGACCTTGGAGTGCCAGACACCGCCGATCGAGATGTTGATCATCTTCCGCTTGTGCGCGGGGTCGCCGACCCAGACCGCGCCGGCCATGTTCGGCGTGTAGCCCACGAACCAGGCTGCGAAGCGGAAGTCCGTCGTACCGGTCTTGCCGGCGCTGGGGCGGCTGCCGAGGCCGGCCTGCGTGCCCGTACCGTCCTCGACCACGCCCCTGAGGAGCGTGTTGATGGTGTCGGCGGTCTTCTCCGACATCGCGCGCGAGCAGGTCGTCTTCGGGACCGCGAGTGACTTGGTCTTGCCGCCGATGCGCCGGCTGATCGACTCGATGGCGACCGGAGTGCAGTGCGTGCCGCGCGAGGCGAAGGTGGCGTAGCCGTTCGCCATGGTGAGCGGAGACATCTCCTCGGAGCCGAGGGAGATGGCCGGAGACTGGGTCATCTTCTCGCCGTCCGCCCGCTCGACGCCCATCTTCTTGGCCATCTCCGTCACCGGGCAGATGCCGATCTCGCTGATCATCTCCACGAAGTAGGTGTTGACCGACTTCGCGGTCGCCTCCTTCATGCCGTAGGGGCCGACCTCCGCCTCGTTCTCGTTCGTGAGCGAGACACCCGGCTCGTTCCACGTCTTGCCGTCGCAGGCCGCGACCGGGGTCGGGTAGTCCATCTCGTACGGCGAGGCGTACGTCTTCGTCGGGGGCATCCCGCGCTCGAGGGCCGCGGCCGCGACGATCGGCTTGAACGTCGAACCGGGCTGGTAGCCGGCGCCGCCGCCCATGGCCTGGTCGACGGAGAGGTTGATCTGCGTCTCGTTCTTGCCGAAGCCGTACGGGCGGGACTGGCCCATGGCGAGGATCTTGCCGGTACCGGGCTCGACGATGGTGGCGGCGGTGGCCACGTCGTCGCCCTGGTTGACGTGGTCCTGGATCGACTTCTGCACCGACTGCTGCGCCCGCGGGTCGAGCGTCGTACGGATGGTCAGACCGCCCTGGTTCCAGATCTTCGCCCGGTCCGCCCTGGTCTTGCCGAAGACGGGGTCGTTCAGGAACACGTTGCGGACGTAGTCGCAGAAGAAGCCCGCGCCCTTGACCGCCGTGATGCAGCCGTTGCGCGGCGGGGTGATCTTCAGACCCAGCGGCTCCTTCTTGGCCTTGTCGGCCTCCGCCTGGGAGACGTCGCCGACGTCGGCCATCCGCTGCAGCACGACGTTGCGCCGCTTGGTGGCCTCCGCCGTGTCGTTGGCCGGGGCGTAGCGGCTCGGCGACTGGACGATGCCGGCCAGCAGCGCCGCCTCCGGGAGGGTCAGGTCCTTGGCGTGCTTGGAGAAGTAGCGCTGGGAGGCGGCCTCGACGCCGTAGGCCTGCTGGCCGAAGAAGGTGATGTTGAGGTAGTTCTCGAGGATCTTCTTCTTGCCCAGGTCCTGCTCGACCTGGATCGCGTACTTCAGTTCCTTGATCTTGCGGCCGAGGGTCTGCTGGGTGGCCTGGGCGACCTTCGTCGGGTCGTCGCCGGCCTCCTCCACGAAGACGTTCTTCACGTACTGCTGGGTGAGGGTGGAGGCGCCCTGGGTGACTTCGCCGCTCTGCGCGTTCTTGTTGAGCGCGCGCAGCACGCCCTTCAGGTCGATCGCGCCGTGCTCGTAGAAGCGCGAGTCCTCGATCGCGACGATCGCCTTCTGCATGTACGGCGAGATGTCCTTCAGCTCCACCACCGTACGGTCGCGGGAGTAGACCTGGGCGATCTGGCCGCCGCGGTTGTCCAGGATCGTGGTGCGCTGGCTGAGCGGCGGACGCTTGAGGTTGGCCGGGATCTCGTCGAACCCCTCGACCGATCCCTTGGCCGCAAGGCCCAGCGCGCCGGCCGCGGGCAGCGCGATACCGGCCATCACAACTCCCGCGAGCACACTGACACCGAGGAACTTGGCGGCCTGCTGCGTGGGCGACAGGCCTCCACCCGAGCGCTTCTTTGGCATGAGGGCAGCCTACGTTCTCATTCGCCGGACACGCGTATATGCCTTGGCCTAAGCTGCTCTCACTGTCACAGCTGTGCGGCTACGTATCAATACGTCCGGCGGCCTCGGAACGTTCCGGATCCGCTCGATTTTTTGGGCGAGGTGGTCCCGGGGTGTGTCGGGGCGCGCTGCGAGGATGTGTGGGGTGCGTGTCCGAATTCGCCTTGTGTGCCACCTGGCGTCCGTTGTGGAGCACCGTAATTGCCCCGTGGTGCCGGTGAAGTCGCATATGTCGCCGGCTCACTCCCCCGGGTGATCTGCCGCTTCCCCATAGTCCGTTCGGACCATTCAAGATTGGGCCCGTTGGGGGTGTTGCGCCGTGCCCACCTTCCGTAACGTCCTCAACTGGCGGCGGTGAATATGCCGCTGTCGCCGTGGGGGAGCCTCGATTCGGGAGAGGACGGCGCCGGTATGGGCTGGGTAACCGACTGGAGTGCGCAGGCGGCCTGCCGCACTGCCGATCCGGATGAACTGTTCGTTCAAGGAGCAGCGCAGAACAGGGCCAAGGCGGTGTGCACCGGGTGTCCGGTTCGCACTGAATGTCTCGCCGACGCGCTCGACAACCGCGTGGAGTTCGGTGTCTGGGGAGGCATGACGGAGCGTGAACGCCGTGCGCTGCTGCGTCGGCGGCCGACCGTCACGTCCTGGCGCCGGTTGCTGGAGACGGCGCGCATGGAGTACGAGCGTGGGGCGGGCATGGTGCCCCTCGAAGGTGACCAGGTGTACGAGAACTACGCGGCGGTGGGCTGAGACGTCCCCCTGGGCCGGGCTGGGCGGGCTGAGGCATTCTCCTGGGCTGCGTGCGTCAGGCACCCGGCTCGGGTAGCTCGCGGCGGTTGTCCGCGAGCCGGTTTCCGATGTCCCGCAGCCCCGCGAGGTCGTGCACATCGCCGGGGAGCGCGGCCACTTCGGCCACCGCCACCTCGGGGTGCAGGGCGGTGAAGCGGTCACGCGTGCGCTGCTCGCGGAAGAGCAGCCGCATGCGCTCGGCGTGCAGCCTCAGCAGACCCGCGGTGACCTGGTCGACGGACGGGTCCGGGTCCGGGCCAGGGGCGTCCGGGCCAGGGTCGGAGTCAGGGGAGCCGTCGGAAGCGGGTGCATCGGTGCCGGTGGGCGCGTCGGTGTCGACGCGAGGCGCACCGGGATCGGGATGAGAAGCGGGAGAGTCTGAACTGCCGTACGTGTCGGGAGAGTTACGAAATCCTTTCCCGTCCTCCTGATCCACAATGCGGGATTCCTCAAGATTTTCCGCGGCGGCCAGCGCCCGCTCGGCCGACAGCTGGCCGGCGCCGCTGCCGTGCACCCGGTTGAGCACCAGACCGGCCAGGGGCATCCTCTCCGCGGCCAGTCGCTCCACGAAGTACGCGGCCTCGCGCAGCGCGTCGCGCTCCGGGGCCGCGACCACCAGGAACGCTGTCCCGGGCGCCTGCAGCAGCTTGTACGTGGCGTCCGCGCGCGTGCGGAAACCGCCGAAGGTGGTGTCCATCGCGGCCACGAACGTCTGGACGTCCTTGAGCAGCTGACCGCCCAGCAGCTTGCCGAGCGTGCCGGTCATCATCGACATCCCGACGTTCAGGAACGCCATGCCCGCGCGCCCGCCCAGCTTCGCCGGGGCCGTCAGCAGCCGGATCAGCCGGCCGTCGAGGAAGGAGCCGAGCCGCTTGGGGGCGTCCAGGAAGTCCAGTGCGGAGCGGGACGGCGGGGTGTCGACGACGATGAGGTCCCACTCGTCCTTGGCCCGCAGCTGGCCCAGCTTCTCCATGGCCATGTACTCCTGCGTGCCGGCGAAGCCCGCGGAGAGCGACTGGTAGAAGGGGTTGGCCAGGATCGCGGCCGCCCGCTCGGAGTCCGCGTGCGCCTCGACGACCTCGTCGAAGGTGCGCTTCATGTCGAGCATCATGGCGTGCAGCTCGCCATCACCCTCTGTTCCCTTGACCCGGCGCGGCACGTTGTCGAGCGAGTCGATGCCCATGGACTGGGCGAGCCGGCGGGCCGGGTCGATGGTCAGGACGACCACCTTGCGGCCCCGTTCGGCGGCGCGCAGTCCGAGTGCGGCGGCGGTGGTCGTCTTGCCGACCCCGCCCGAGCCGCAGCACACCACGATCCGGGTCTTGGGGTCGTCGAGCAGCGGGTCGATGTCGAGCATGCGCGCGGGTGCGAGGCGACGGGCGCTCTCGTGCGCGCGTGGGCCGTCGTGCGCACGGGAGCCGTCGTGCGTGCGTGACGTCTCATGTGCCTGTGCCGGGTCCGGGCTCATGACATCCCCTGCTTCCGCAGCTCGGTCGCCAGTTCGTACAGGCCCGCCAGGTCCATGCCCTCGGCGAGCAGTGGCAGTTCGTGCAGCGGCAGACCCAGCTCGCCCAGCACGGACCGCTGCTCCTGCTCCAGCGCGTACCGCTCGGCGTACTCCTCGGCCTGCTCCAGCAGCGGTTCCACCAGCCGCTCGGCGTTCCCGCCGCGCCGCGCGCCGCCGAGTCCGGCGGAGGACAGCGACCGGGCGAGGGCGGTGCGCGGAACGGTCCGTACGAGTTCCAGGTCTTCCGCGTCCAACACCTGCGGACGCACCATGTTGACGATGGCCCGGCCCACCGGCAGCCGGGCGGCGCGCAGTTCGGCGATGCCGTCGACCGTCTCCTGGACGGGCATCTCCTCCAGCAGCGTCACCAGGTGCACGGCCGTCTCGGCCGACTTCAGCACCCGCATCACCGCCTGGGCCTGATTGTGTATCGGGCCGATCTTCGCCAGGCCCGCCACCTCGTCGTTGACGTTGAGGAAGCGGGTGATGCGCCCGGTGGGCGGCGCGTCCATGACGACGTAGTCGTAGACGAACCGTCCGCCGCGGTCCTTGCGCCGTACCGCCTCGCACGCCTTGCCGGTCAGCAGGACGTCCCTGAGTCCGGGCGCGATGGTGGTGGCGAAGTCGATGGCGCCGAGCTTCTTCAGGGCCCGGCCGGCACTGCCCAGCTTGTAGAACATCTGAAGGTAGTCCAGCAAGGCCTGCTCGGGGTCGATGGCGAGCGCGTACACCTCCCCGCCCCCGGGAGCGACCGCGATCTTCCGTTCTTCATAGGGCAGCGCCTCCGTTTCGAAGAGTTGTGCGATGCCCTGCCGGCCCTCGACCTCGACGAGGAGCGTCCGCTTCCCCGCCGTGGCCAGGGCCAGCGCGAGAGCGGCGGCGACCGTCGTCTTTCCGGTCCCGCCCTTGCCGCTGACGACCTGGAGCCTGCTCACGTCTTCGAGCCTAACCAGTCCGCCCTCCTCACACGCGGGAGGCTGTGGACAACCGCTGTCGTGGTCGGCCGCATGCCGGGCGTCCGGCAGGGGCTACAGTCGGCCACATGACCAAGAAGTGGGAATACGCGACCGTGCCGCTGCTCATCCACGCCACGAAGCAGATCCTGGACACCTGGGGCGAGGACGGCTGGGAGCTCGTCCAGGTCGTGCCCGGGCCGAACCAGGAGCAGCTGGTGGCCTACCTGAAGCGGGAGAAGCAGGGATGAGCGCGGTCGAGGCGAAGCTGGCCGAACTGGGCCTGACGCTGCCGGAGGTCGTGCCGCCGCTGGCCGCCTACCAGCCGGCCGTGCGCTCCGGCGTGTACGTCTACACCGCCGGCCAGCTGCCGATGGTGGACGGCAAGCTGCAGGTCACCGGCAAGGTCGGCCACGAGGTCACCCCGGAGGAGGCCAAGGACCTGGCGCGTATCTGCGCGCTGAACGCCCTCGCCGCCGTCAAGTCCGCCGCGGGCGACCTGGACCGTGTCGCGCGTGTGGTGAAGGTCGTGGGCTTCGTCGCCTCCGCCCCGGACTTCACCGGCCAGCCGGGTGTCGTCAACGGTGCCAGCGAGCTGCTGGCCGAGGTCCTCGGCGACAAGGGCGTGCACGCGCGCAGTGCGGTCGGCGTGGCGGTACTGCCGCTGGACGCGCCCGTGGAGGTGGAGATCCAGGTCGAGCTGGAGCCGTAGGCCCCGCCGTCAGGACCCGGCAGGGACCGGCGAGGCTCGGCAGGGCCCGGAACAGGCCCTGACCTCGGGACCCCTCTCGAACATTCGCCCACCACGGGATAGCCTCCGCCCATGGCGAATGGGCAGTGGTTTCCCCCGGACTGGCCGGAACGCATCCGCGCGTTCGCGGACGGCACCCTCGTCCCGGTCACGCCGAAGCGCGCGGCCACCGTGATGCTCCTGAAGGACACCGACGCCGGTCCCGCCGTGCACATGCTGCGCAGACGCGCCTCCATGGCCTTCGCCGGAGGCGCGTACGCCTACCCGGGCGGTGGCGTCGACCCCCGTGACGACGACCACCTGGTCCGCTGGGCGGGTCCCACGCGCGCGTGGTGGGCCGGCCGGCTCGGCGTCGACGAGAGCGCGGCCCAGGCGATCGTCTGCGCGGCCGTCCGGGAGACGTACGAGGAGGCCGGCGTCCTGCTCGCCGGACCCGACGCCGACTCGGTCGTCGGCGACACCACGGGCGCAAACTGGGAGGCCGACCGTGCCGCCCTGGTCGCCCGTGAGCTGTCCTTCGCGGACTTCCTGGACCGCCGGGGCCTGGTGCTGCGCTCGGACCTGCTGGGCGCCTGGACACGCTGGATCACCCCGGAGTTCGAGGCCCGCCGCTACGACACCTGGTTCTTCGTGGCCGCGCTCCCCGAGGGCCAGCGCACCCGGAACGCCTCCACGGAGGCCGACCGTACGGTGTGGATCCGCCCCGAGGACGCGGCGGCCGCGTACGACAAGGGTGAGCTGCTGATGATGCCGCCCACCATCGCCACCCTGCGCCAGCTGATCCCCTGCGGCAGCCCGGCCGGGGCGCTCACGGCCGCGCGGGAACGCGACCTTGCCCCCGTCCTCGCGCAGGCCCGCCTGGCGGACGACGGGATCGTCCTGTCCTGGCCGGGCCACGACGAGTTCACCCAGCACATCCCGATCGGGGCGGCTCCCGCGTGAGCCGCGGATCCCGCACGGCAGACGTCCAGGAAGGTCTCTTCGCATGACGGACGCAGCAGCGCTCCCCGGGCAGCCCCGGGGCAGTGTCCTCACCGGTCCCGCCACCGCGCGGGCCGTCAACGTCCTCGCGCCCAACGCGTCCCCCATGACCCTGGACGGCACCAACACCTGGATCGTCTCGGAGCCGGACTCCGACCTGGCCGTGGTGATCGACCCGGGGCCGCTGGACGAGGGCCATCTGACCAACGTGGTCGACATGGCGGAGAGGGCGGGCAAGCGCGTCGCGCTGACCCTGCTGACGCACGGCCACCCCGACCACGCGGAGGGCGCCGCCCGCTTCGCCGAGCTGACCCGCACGCGTGTGCGTGCGCTCGATCCGGCCCTGCGGCTGGGCGACGAGGGCCTGGGCGCCGGGGACGTGATCAAGGTGGGCGGTCTGGAGCTGAGGGTCGTACCGACCCCCGGGCACACCTCCGACTCCCTCTGCTTCCACCTCCCGGCCGACCGGGCGGTCCTCACCGGCGACACGATCCTGGGCCGCGGCACGACGGTCGTGGCGCACCCCGACGGCCGCCTGGGCGACTACCTGGACTCCCTGCGGCGCCTGAGGTCCCTCACGGTCGACGACGGCGTCCATACGGTCCTGCCAGGCCACGGCCCCGTCCTGGAGGACGCCCAGGGCGCCGTCGAGTACTACCTCGCCCACCGCGCCCACCGGCTCGCCCAGATCGAAACGGCCGTCGAGAACGGCCACCGCACCCCGTCCGAGGTCGTCGCCCACGTGTACGCCGACGTGGACCGCACCCTGTGGCCGGCGGCGGAGCTGTCGGTACGGGCCCAGCTGGACTACCTGGAGGAGCACGGGCTCATCTGACGGGCTGATCCGGAGGAGCACGGGCTCCTCCGGCGGCACGGAAACGGGCCCCGTCCCACCAAGGGGACGGGGCCCGTCGAAGTACGCCGTACGGCCGCCGTCAGCGCGAGCGCTTCGCGAGGCGCTCCACGTCCAGCAGGATCACCGCGCGGGCCTCCAGGCGGAGCCAGCCGCGCTGGGCGAAGTCGGCCAGGGCCTTGTTCACGGTCTCGCGGGAGGCGCCGACCAGCTGGGCCAGCTCCTCCTGGGTGAGGTCGTGGACGACGTGGATGCCCTCCTCGGACTGCACGCCGAAGCGGCGGGAGAGATCCAGCAGGGCGCGGGCGACACGGCCCGGCACATCGGAGAAGACCAGGTCGGACATCTGGTCGTTGGTCTTGCGCAGGCGCCGGGCGACGGCGCGCAGCAGGGCGCCGGCCACCTCGGGCCGGGCGTTGAGCCAGGGCTGGAGGTCGCCGTGGCCCAGGGCCAGCAGCTTGACCTCGGTCAGCGCGGTCGCGGTCGCGGTGCGCGGGCCCGGATCGAACAGCGACAGCTCGCCGATGAGCTCGCCGGGGCCCACGACGGCCAGCATGTTCTCGCGTCCGTCCGGGGACGTGCGGTGCAGCTTGACCTTGCCCTCGGTGACCACGTAGAGACGGTCGCCCGGGTCGCCCTCGTGGAACAACGAGTCGCCACGTGCGAGGGTCACCTCCGTCATGGAGGCGCGGAGCTCCGCGGCCTGCTCGTCGTCGAGCGCCGCGAAGAGCGGATTGCGCCGCAGAACGTCGTCCACGAGTTCTCTCCTTGTCGACCTGCTCAGGGGAGTCTGCACCCCTGTGTGCCAGGGGTCCGTGTTCCCCATTTTGCCGGACGGTCCAAACAGTGTGATCTGTCACAAGGATGCCGCACAGGTGTCCCGGGGTACGCGGCAGGGGGCCAATCGGGGCCCGATCCCCGGGCTCCGGGGCGGATGTCGGTGCCGGGCTCTAGGCTGGCCGGGTGTCCAAGTCGCCGGTGAGAGCACAGGTCGAGGGGGCTGCGCGGGTGGTTGTACATCAAAGTTCCGCCTTGGGCGAACAAGAGCCCGACGATGGAACGAATGCGGCAGAAGCGGCGGAAAGGGCTCCTGTGAAAAAGGCCTCCGCGAAGAAGGCCTCCGCGCAGAAGGCCTCCGCGGAGAAGGCCGCGCCTCCCAAGAAGGTGACCGTCGCGCCGAAGAAGGCCACTGCCACCGTCAAGAAGGCTCCGTCCGCGAAGACCGTCGCCCCGAAGCCGCCGCGGAACGAGTCGCGCACCGCCCTGGTCCGCCGCGCCCGCCGGATCAACCGCGAGCTCGCCGAGGTGTACCCCTACGCCCACCCCGAACTGGACTTCGAGAACCCCTTCCAGCTGCTGGTCGCCACGGTCCTGTCCGCCCAGACCACGGACCTGAGGGTCAACCAGACGACACCCGCGCTGTTCGCCAAGTACCCCACCCCCGAAGACCTCGCCACCGCCAACCCGGAGGAGGTCGAGGAGATCCTGCGGCCCACCGGCTTCTTCCGGGCCAAGACCAAGTCGGTCATGGGCCTGTCCAAGGTGCTGGTGGAGGAGTTCGGCGGCGAGGTCCCGGGCCGGCTCGAGGACCTCGTCAAGCTGCCCGGCGTCGGCCGCAAGACCGCCTTCGTGGTCCTCGGCAACGCCTTCGGCCGCCCCGGCATCACCGTGGACACGCACTTCCAGCGGCTGGTGCGGCGCTGGCAGTGGACCGAGGAGACCGATCCCGACAAGATCGAGGCCGCTGTCGGCGCGCTCTTCCCCAAGAGCGACTGGACGATGCTCTCGCACCACGTGATCTTCCACGGCCGCCGTATCTGCCACGCCCGCAAGCCCGCGTGCGGCGCCTGCCCGATCGCCCCGTTGTGCCCTGCGTACGGCGAGGGCGAGACGGACCCGGAGAAGGCGAAGAAACTGCTCAAGTACGAGAAGGGTGGCTTCCCGGGCCAGCGCCTCAAGCCCCCGCAGTCCTACCTGGACGCGGGCGGCAGGCCGGCACCGCCGCTGGGGGCGGGATGACGCCGACGGGGCCCGCACGGACCCGCGGCGGGCGGAATGATCTCGGTGCCGTCGGGCGTTGGACACGACAGGACGGCGGGTGGACGGCGACGAGTGCGGACCACGGGACCGGACGACGGCGACGGGTACGGGGGTGGCGATGACGCGGGCGAGTGAGACGGCGAGCGGCACGCGGGGCGGCTCCGCGGGGCTCAGTACGGAGGGGCTGCCGGGCTGGCTGCAGCCGGTTGTGCGGGTCGTCGAGACGGTCCAGCCCGTCCAGCTGAGCCGCTTCCTGCCACCGGAGAACGGCGCGGGGCGCCAGTCCGCCGTCCTGGTCCTCTTCGGGCAGGGCGAGTGTGGGCCCGAGCTGCTGCTCATGGAGCGTGCGAGCTCCCTGCGCTCACACGCCGGCCAGCCGTCCTTCCCCGGCGGTGCCCTCGACCCGGAGGACGGCGACCCGCAGGGCGAGGGCCCGCTGCGGGCCGCGCTGCGCGAGGCCGAGGAGGAGACCGGGCTCGACCCGGGCGGCGTCCAGCTGTTCGGCGCGCTGCCCCGGCTGTACATCCCGGTCAGCGAATTCGTAGTCACCCCCGTGCTCGGCTGGTGGCGCGAGCCCAGCCCGGTCGGCGTCGTCGACCCGGCGGAGACCGCCCGCGTCTTCACCGTCCCGGTGGCGGATCTCACGGACCCGGACAACCGGGCCACGACCGTCCACCCCAGCGGCCACCGGGGTCCGGCATTCCTGGTCGAATCGGCCCTGGTGTGGGGGTTCACCGCCGGGGTCATCGACCGTCTCCTCCACTACGCCGGCTGGGAGCGGCCCTGGGACCGCGCCAAGCAGGTCCCGCTCGACTGGCGGTCATGACAGGGTGGGCACCGCCGCCGGGTCCCCGGCCGGCCTGCGGCGATCGGAACATGATGAGGCGAGGCTCGACGCGGTGAACGTGCTGGACATCCTGCTGCTGATCGCCGCCGCGTGGTTCGCGGTCGTGGGCTTCCGTCAGGGATTCGTCGTCGGCGTCCTGTCGGTGGTCGGCTTCCTGGGCGGCGGACTCGTCGCCGTGTACGCGCTCCCAGTCATCTGGGACGTCCTGACGGACAACACACCCGTCGGCACCGCCGCGGCGGCCGTCGCGGTCATCGTCGTGGTCGTCTGCGCCTCGGTCGGCCAGGCCCTGACCACGCATCTCGGCAGCAAGCTGCGGGTCTACATCACCTGGTCCCCGGCCCGCGCCCTGGACGCCACCGGCGGCGTCCTGGTCAACGTCGCCGCCCTGCTCTTCGTCGCCTGGCTGATCGGCTCCCTCCTGGGCCGTACGACGATACCGACCATCGGCAAGGAGGTCCGCAACTCCAAGGTGCTCATCGGGATCTCCGACGTGCTGCCCGACCAGGCCGACAACTGGTTCACGCACTTCACCTCGGCCCTCGAGCAGAACGGCTTCCCACAGGTCTTCAGCCCGTTCGCCGACGAGCCCATCACCGACGTACGGCCCCCGGACCCGGCCCTGGCCGACAGCGCCGTCGCCCTGCGCGCCAAGCAGTCCGTCGTCAAGGTCATGGGCACCGCGCGCAGCTGCGGCAAGGTCCTCGAGGGCACCGGCTTCGTCTTCGGAGAACGCCGTGTCATGACCAACGCGCACGTCGTCGGGGGCGTCGACGAGCCCACCGTCCAGATAGGCGGCGAGGGCAGGAAGTACGACGCCACCGTCGTCCTGTACGACTGGCGCCGCGACATCGCCGTGCTCGACGTGCCGGACCTCAAGGCGCCCGCCCTGCAGTTCACGGACACGGACGCGCACAGCGGTGACAGCGCCATCGTCGCCGGCTTCCCGGAGAACGGGCCCTACGACGTCCGTGCCGCACGGGTACGCGGGCGCATCGCGGCCAACGGCCCGGACATCTACCACCGCGGCACCATCCGCCGTGACGTCTACTCGCTGTACGCGACCGTCCGTCAGGGCAACTCCGGCGGCCCGCTGCTCACGCCCGACGGCAAGGTGTACGGCGTGGTGTTCGCCAAGTCCCTCGACGACGCCGACACCGGTTACGCGCTCACGGTGGACGAGATCCGGCAGGACATCGCCCAGGGGCGTACCGCGATTCAGCAGGTGGGCAGCGACAACTGCGCACTGTAGGCCGGGTGGACCCGTAACGGGTCAGCCGCGTGGGTGACGCAGACGCACCGACACCCAGCGGGCGCGGCGGCGCAGGATGCGTGGAATGCCCACCCGGGGGTCCGTGCTCGCCAGTTGCGGGGCATCCCGATGCGGGGAGCCCGGACCGCTCGCCGAACGGCGGGTGCGTGCTACGTCACTGTAGTCGTGCGTCCAGCCCATACTCGGACCTCTGCCCCCGCCCCATGGTCGATAACCGCCCGCGGCAGCCCCAATTGGCCTATGCGCCGGGCAATTGGCCGTTCGTAGGACAGGTGTTCCCGTTCGGATACCGGGCGCGATGGCCGGGTCACCGGTCGGGCTCGGGGTCTTTCAGCCAGTTGACCGGTTCGGCCGAGAAGGCCACCGGGTCCTCCTCGTGCGGGCTGTGCTGTCCCGGGGGTCGCCCCCCGGACCCCCGGCCGGCCGCGGCGCGGCCTCGTCTCACCGGTCCGGCTCGGGATCCTGCAGCCAGTTGACCAGTTCCGCCGAAAAAGCCACCGGGTCCTCCTCGTGCGGGAAGTGTCCGAGACCGTCGAACAGGCGCCAGCGGTAGGGCGCCTCGACGTACTCGCCCGATCCGGCCGCGCTGCGGGTGCGCTGGACGGGGTCCAGGGAGCCGTGCAGGTGCAGCGTCGGGACGCGTACGGCCCGCTTCATGCGGCGGTAGAACTGGATGCCGTCGGGGCGGCCCAGGGAGCGCACCAGCCAGCGGTACGGCTCGATCGAGCAGTGCGCGGTGGAGGGGATGCACATGGCGCGGCGGTACCTCTCCACCGCCTCGTCGTCCGGCAGCCGCGGCCCCGACCAGTCCCGTATCAGACGGGCCACCAGGGCGCCGTCGTCGGCGGTGAGCTGCCGCTCGGGGATCCAGGGCCGCTGGAACCCCCAGATGTACGAACTCGCCGCCGTCTGCCGGACGTCCGCGAGCATCGCCGAGCGCCAGCGCCGCGGGTGCGGCATCGAGGCGACCGCGAGTCGCCGTACGAGCTTGGGGCGCATCGTGGCCGCCGTCCACGCCAGATAGCCGCCGAGGCCGTGGCCGACCAGCGCGGCGTCCGGCTCGCCGAGCGAGCGGATGACGCCGGTGATGTCGAGGGCGAGGTTGGCCGGGTCGTAGCCGCGGGGCGTACGGTCGCTGCCGCCCACGCCCCGCAGATCCATCGCCACGGCGCGGAAGCCCGCGTCGGCGAGGGCGGTCAACTGGTGCCGCCAGGTCCACCAGAACTGCGGGAAGCCGTGCAGCAGCAGCACCAGCGGCCCGTCGCCGAGTTCGGCGATGTGGAAGCGGGCGCCGTTGGCGGCGACGTCCCGGTGCGTCACCTTTCTGTCGCCGGGAACGTCGATCCGTACGACCGACGTCGATTGCGCCGAAGGGGTGGCGGGCTCCGTCATGAGGACGAGCGTGCCACAGCCTCGATGGCCGCGGGGGAGCGGTCCTCCAGGGCGGGCGGCTCGGGGCGCGGGTGCGGCTTGGCCTTCTGCAGCACGCCGGCCGTCTCCTTCATGGACGCGGCGACCTTCTGCGGGCCCTTGCTCTTCTTGGCCTTCTTCGCGAACGCCAGGCCGATCAGGCCCAGTACGCCGGCGATCAGGACGTTGGCCGCGAAGGACAGCAGGAAGCAGACCGCGAGGTTCCAGCCGCTCCAGGTCCGGATGCCGTACGCCAGCGCGAAGTTGAGCATCGGCAGGGAGAACAGCAGGATCGCGCCTGCCAGGGCGAACACGGTGCCGCTGGCCGCGCCGCGCTTGGCGTCCTGCCTCAGCTGGGCCTTGGCCAGCGCGATCTCGTCGTGCACCAGCGCCGACAATTCGGTGGTCGCCGAGGCGAACAGCTGGCCGATGCTGCGTTCGGCGCCGACCGGGCTGCCGTCGGGTGCGCTCATCGCGGTCTCCCTCTCCTGCCTGACTGAGAACTCTGCCGTGCGTCCGTCCGGCTTCTGTCCGGCTTCTGTCGTGTTCTGCCGCGCTTCGACTGCTGCCTGACTTCTGCCCGACTGGGAACGGTCCTGTCTTTTGTACCGTCCCGTCAGATCATGCCGGACTGTCGTTCTCCTCGCCTGCCCCGCCCGGTACTTCGGCAAGCCGTCCGGCCCGTTCGGTCTCCTTGACTTCGGCGAGCCGGCGGTGTTCGGCGGCCTTGCGCTCCAGGATCTCGGCCATGCGCAGGTGGTACGCCGGGTCGTCCTGCTCGTAGACGTCCGGGATGCCGTCGAGGTCCTCGTCCCGCTCCTCGGCCTCGTACAGCCTGCGGTACCGGGCGTTGCGTATCTTCAGCAGGACGGTCGCCAGTGCCGCCGCGATGAGGGAGCCGGTGAGGACGGCGGCCTTGACCTCGTCGGTGAGCGTGGCGTCGCCGTCGAAGGCCAGTTCGCCGATCAGCAGGGACACGGTGAAGCCGATCCCGGCGAGCGTGGCCACCGCGAACACGTCGGCCCAGGCCAGGTCCTCGCTGAGCGAGGCCTTTGTGAAGCGGGCGGTGAGCCAGGTCCCGCCGAAGATGCCGAACATCTTGCCGACGACGAGTCCGAGGACGACACCGAGGGTCTCGGGCTTGGTGAACACATCCGTCAGTGCCCCGCCCGAGACGGAGACGCCCGCGCTGAACAGGGCGAACAGCGGCACGGCGAGGCCTGCCGACAGGGGCCGTACGACGTGCTCGATGCGCTCGCCGGGGGAGGCATCCTCGCCCTCGCGGGGGGTGCAGCGCAGCATCAGGCCCATCGCGACGCCCGCGATGGTGGCGTGCACGCCGCTGTTGTACATCAACGCCCAGATCACCAGGGCGAGCGGGATGTACACGTACCACCCGCGCACGCCCTTGCGCAGCAGCAGCCAGAAGACGGCCAGGCCGGCCACCGCCCCGGCGAGGGCGGCGAAGTTCAGGTCGCTGGTGAAGAAGACGGCGATGATCAGGATCGCGAACAGGTCGTCCACGACGGCGAGCGTCAGCAGGAAGGCGCGCAGGGCGCTGGGCAGGGACGTCCCGATGACCGCGAGCACGGCGAGCGCGAAGGCGATGTCGGTCGCGGTCGGCACCGCCCAGCCGGCGAGCGAACCTCCCCCGATCAGGTTGGCCGCGACATAGACGGCCGCGGGCGCCACCATGCCGCACACCGCGGCGATCACCGGCAGGGCCGCGGCTCTGGGGTCCTTCAGGTCACCGGCGACCAGTTCTCGCTTGAGTTCGGCCCCGGCGACGAAGAAGAAGATCGCGAGCAGTCCGTCGGCGGCCCAGTGCGCCACGGAGAGGTCCAGGCCGAGGGAGGCGGGGCCGAGGCGGAAGTGACTGACGCTCTCGTAGCTGGTGTGCAACGCGGGGATGTTCGCCCAGAGGAGGGCGGTGACCGCGGCGAGGAGCAGCAGCATGCCGCCGACGGTCTCGGTGCGCAGGGCGTCCGCGACGAAGTTCCGCTCGGGCAGGGACAGACGTCCCAGGAACTTGCGTGCGGACTTGGTGCGGGGCGCGGTCACGGAAACCTCCGGTCGGTGGGCAGGACAAAACACATGCCGACCAGACTTCCCGGCGCACCTGAGGATCTTTTCTGTTGTGCTGCTTTCCTTAGCCTACCTAAAGTGCGGCGGGCGGGTGCGACGCCCCCCGGCAGGGCGCGCGAAGGGGCACCCGGCGTGTGTGCCGCCGAGTGCCCCTCACGGCCGTACCCAGTCCTTGCTCAGTCCTTGCTCAGTCCTCGCTCGGTGTCGCGGGGAGCTTGGCCTGGATGAGGTCCATGACGGTGGAGTCGGTCAGCGTCGTGACGTCTCCGAGCTGCCGGTTCTCCGCCACGTCACGCAGCAGCCGTCGCATGATCTTCCCGGAACGGGTCTTCGGCAGCTCCGCCACCGGCAGGATCCGCTTGGGCTTGGCGATCGGGCCGAGCGTGGAGCCCACGTGGTCGCGCAACTCGCCGACCAGGGTCTCGGTCTCAGTGACCGTGCCGCGCAGGATCACGAAGGCGACGATCGCCTGCCCGGTCGTCTCGTCCGTCGCGCCGACCACGGCAGCCTCGGCGACCGACGGGTGGGAGACGAGGGCGGACTCGACCTCGGTGGTGGAGATGTTGTGCCCGGAGACGAGCATCACGTCGTCGACGCGGCCGAGCAGCCAGATGTCGCCGTCGTGGTCCTTCTTGGCCCCGTCACCGGCGAAGTACCGGCCCGGGAAGCGCGACCAGTAGGTGTCGATGAACCGCTGGTCGTCGCCCCAGATGGTGCGCAGCATCGACGGCCACGGCTCGGTGAGCACCAGGTAGCCACCGCCGCCGTGGGGCACCTCGTTCCCCTCGTCGTCCACCACTGTGGCCGAGATGCCGGGCAGTGACCGCTGGGCCGAGCCGGGCTTGGCCTCGGTCACGCCCGGCAGCGGGGAGATCATGATCGCGCCGGTCTCCGTCTGCCACCACGTGTCCACCACCGGGGTGCGGTCGCCGCCGATGTTCTTGCGGTACCAGATCCACGCCTCGGGGTTGATCGGCTCGCCGACCGAGCCGAGGATGCGCAGGGAGGACAGGTCGAACTTCGCGGGGATCTCGTCGCCCCACTTCATGAACGTACGGATCGCGGTCGGCGCCGTGTAGAGGATCGTCACGCCGTACTTCTGCACGATCTCCCAGAAGCGGCCCTGGTGCGGGGTGTCGGGCGTGCCCTCGTACATCACCTGCGTCGCGCCGTTGGCCAGCGGTCCGTACACGATGTACGAGTGGCCGGTGACCCAGCCGACGTCGGCGGTGCACCAGAAGATGTCGGTCTCCGGCTTGAGGTCGAAGACGGCCCAGTGCGTGTACGCCGTCTGGGTGAGGAAGCCGCCGGAGGTGTGCAGGATGCCCTTGGGCTTCCCGGTCGTGCCCGAGGTGTAGAGGATGAACAGCGGGTGCTCGGCCTCGAAGGCCTCCGGGGTGTGCTCGGCCGGCTGCCGCCCGACGAGCTCGTGCCACCACGCGTCCCGGCCCTCGGTCCAGGCGACCTCCTGCCCGGTGCGGCGGACCACGACCACGTGGTCGACGTTGTCCACACGGCCGATCGCCTCGTCCACGGCCGGCTTGAGCGCGGAGGGCTTGCCGCGCCGGTATCCGCCGTCGGCCGTGATCACGACCCTGGCGTCGGCGTCCTTGATACGGGTGGCGAGCGCGTCCGAGGAGAAGCCGCCGAAGACCACGGAGTGCGTGGCACCGATCCTGGCGCAGGCCAGCATGGCGACCGCCGTCTCCGGGATCATCGGCATGTAGACCGCCACCCGGTCGCCCTTGCGGACCCCCAGTTCGATCAGCGCGTTCGCGGCCCTGGAGACCTCGTCCTTGAGTTCGGCGTAGGTGATGGCGCGGCTGTCGCCGGGCTCGCCCTCGAAGTGGATCGCGACGCGGTCGCCGTGCCCCGCCTCGACGTGCCGGTCCACGCAGTTGTACGCCACGTTGAGCGTGCCGTCCTTGAACCACTTGGCGAACGGCGGGTTCGACCAGTCGAGCGTCTCGGTCGGTTCCTTGGCCCAGGTCAGCCGACGGGCCTGCTCGGCCCAGAAGCCGAGAGTGTCGGCCTCGGCCCGTTCATACGCCTCAGCCGTGACATTGGCGTTCGCGGCCAGGTCAGCGGGCGGCGCGAAGCGTCGTTCCTCCTTCAAGAGGTTGGAGAGTGAAGAACGCTCGTTGTCTGCCATCACACACCGTCCCAACTGGTTTAGACCATTCCGGGCCCGATTCTCCGAGCACCGGGGGCGCCGGTCAACCCTCCCCCATCCTGGCACCCGCTCACTCACGGGTCACGGACGGCGACCCCCGGGGGTTCACTCCCCCGGGCGCGGTCGTGGAACTGTCGGTCGACTCGGCAGGGAAGGACGGAATCACCATCAGGTAAAGCAATGGTAATGCCAGGTAAAGCGCGTTCATGGATTTCCAGTGCGAATGGGGTAGCGAATCACCTCGATGAGTGAAGTTAGCTTTTCATCGGCTTGTCGTACTAATTCACCCTTCGGTCTATGCGACCTTGGCGGCGCCGTCGGCATGTCCGGCGCATCACCAGCACACGCCGTCTCGGCGTTGGACGAGAGAAGGAAGAAGGTGGGCGGAACATGGCCACCACCCAGAGGATCTCCGCGGGCTTCGCCGTCGCCGCGGCCTGTGCCTCGTCGCTCGCCGGCTGTGCGAGCGGCCCCGAGGCGCCCAGCGGTCCCGAGGCGCCCGGACAGGGGGGCGTGCAGGGCGCTCCGCACAAGGGTGCGCCGGCGCCCGGGAGTGTCGTTCGTCTGATCGGCGACGGGTCCACCGCGTACACCGGGGCCCAGCCGTATCTGCCGCGGCCGAAGCGGCTCGAGGCCGGTGAGAAACCCCCGCAGTTCGTCGTGTTCTCCTGGGACGGGGCGGGGGAGGACAGCCAGAAGCTGTTCTCCCACTTCCGCAAGGTCGCCAGGGAGAATCACGCGACCATGACCTACTTCCTCAGCGGCGTCTACCTGCTGCCGAAGGAGAAGCGCGACCTGTACCGTCCGCCGCAGCACGCCCCCGGCAGCTCCGAGATCGGCTTCAACGACGAGAAGGGCATCGCCGACACGGTCAAGCAGGCCCGTCTGGCGTGGCTGGAGGGCAATGAGATCGGCACGCACTTCAACGGCCACTTCTGCGGCCCGGACGGCGGCGTCGGCCAGTGGTCGGTCGAGGAGTGGAAGAGCGAGATCGCCCAGGCCAAGCAGTTCGTGAAGACCTGGAAGACCAACACCGGCATGAAGGACGCGGCCCCGCTGCCCTTCGACTACGACAGGGAGCTCGTCGGCGCCCGCACCCCCTGCCTGGAGGGGCAGGAGAACTTCATGAAGGCGGCGAGCCAGTTGGGCTTCCGCTATGACAGCAGCGGTGTCAACAACCAGGTGTGGCCGAAGAAGCGCGAGGGCCTGTGGGACCTGTCGATGCAGCTGGTGCCCTTCCCCGGGCACACCTTCGAGCAGTTGGCCATGGACTACAACTTCATGGTCAACCAGTCCGGTACACAGACCCAGGGCGACCCCGCCAAGTTCGACCACTGGGGCGCCCAGATGCGCGACGGCCTGCTCCAGGGCTTCCACCGGGCCTACGACGGCAACCGCGCCCCCCTGATCATCGGCAACCACTTCGAGTCCTGGAACGGCGGCACCTACATGCGCGCCGTCGAGCAGGTCGTGAAGGAGGTGTGCAACAAGCCCGAGGTGCGCTGCGTCTCCTTCCGCCAGTTGGCCGACTGGCTGGACGCCCAGGACCCGCAGACCCTCGCGAAACTGCGCACGCTGGAGGTCGGCGAGGCGCCCGGGCAGGGCTGGGCGTCCTTCCTCTCGAGCCGCCCGGCCCCGGCCCCCAGGGGCGTACCCGGGGCACCCAGACCGTAGGCCCTGGCAGCGCTCACGCCAGGGCGGTGACACCCTCGCCGAGGACGAAGCCGGGGTCGATCTGGGCCGCCAGGTCGGCCCCGGTCCGCTCGTTCCCCCACGAGGCGGCGTTCTTCAGGTGGAAGTGCACCATCTGCCGGGTGTAGCGGTCCCAGTCACGCAGCTCGTACGTGGCGTCGGCGGCGACCTGGAGCAGGCGCAGGGCGCGGCGGTTGGCGTCCTCCAGGAACTCGAACCGGGGCGGCCGGCCCTTCTCCATGGCGCGTACCCAGTCCGAGTGCCCGACGGTCACGAGCAGGTCGTCCCCGACCTCGGCGCGCAGGAAGTCGAGGTCGTCCTGCCCCTGCACCTTGTTGCCCACGACCTTCAGCACGACGCCGAAGTCACGGGCGTACTCCTTGTACTGGCGGTAGACGGAGACCCCCTTCCGGGTCGGCTCGGCGACGAGGAACGTGATGTCGAAGCGGGTGAACATCCCGGAGGCGAAGGAGTCCGAGCCCGCCGTCATGTCGACCACCGCGTACTCGTCGCGGCCGTCCACCAGGTGGTTCAGGAACAGCTCCACCGCTCCGGTCTTGGAGTGGTAGCAGGCGACCCCCAGGTCGGCGTCCGTGAAGGGGCCGGTGACCATCAAACGCACGGCACCGCCGTCGAGTTCCACCGGGCGGGCGCAGGCGTCGTACAGCGGGTTGTCCTCGTTCAGGCGCAGCAGGCGCGAGCCCTCGCCCGGCGGGGTCGTCTTGATCATCGTCTCGGCGGAGGCGATGCGCGGGTTGGTGCCGCGCAGACAGTCCTTGATCAGCGCAAGCCGGTCGCCCATCGCCGGGAGTGCGGCGGCCTGCGCCTCCTCCAGTCCGAGCGCGGCCCCCAGATGCTGGTTGATGTCGGCGTCGATCGCGACGACAGGCGCGCCCGTGGCCGCGAGATGGCGGATGAACAGGGAGGACAGAGTGGTCTTGCCACTGCCGCCCTTCCCGACGAAAGCAATTTTCATGTTCACGAAGCGTAGTTCGGTGGTGGCTTTACGTGGCAGTCCGCGTGAAGAAGACCACTCCTTCGGGGAGTGGGGCGCCCGGGTGCGTAGGGTCGTACCCATGAGTACGACAGGCGCGACCGCCGATCCTCCCCCGGGCTCTCGAACGAGCTCGAGCAAGGGAGACCCCCTTGCGGCCCTGGGTGCGCTGCCCGGTGTGGCCGAGTCCGTGGAGTCCGTGCGCAAGGCCGTGGACCGGGTCTACGGGCACCGGATCATGCGACGCCGGAGCAACGAGATCACCTCCGAGGCGGCGCTGCGCGGTGCGCGAGGCTCCGCGGCGCTGTCCGGTGCGGACTGGGCCCTGGAGGAGGTGCGCCGGCGCACCGACTTCAGCGGCGACGACGAGGCCCGGGTGATCGGTGCCGCCCTGCGGCTGACCGCCGAGGCCGGCCAGCTGCTGTCCGTCTGGCGGCAGTCGCCCCTGCGCGTTCTGGCCCGGCTGCACATGGTGGCCGCCGCGAGCCAGGAGGACGCCGTCGGGCGGCCCCGCCAGGAGGACGAGAGCGTCGACGAACAGCTGATCGAGCAGGCGCTGCCGAGCGCGGCCGAGGTCTCCGGGCGCCTGGAGGGCCTGTCGGAGCTGATCATCGCGGGCAGCTCCGCGCCCGCCCTGGTGACGGCGGCCGTGGTGCACGGCGAGCTGCTGGCGCTGTGCCCCTTCGTCTCCCACAACGGGCTGGTCGCGCGGACGGCCGAGCGCATCGTCCTGGTCGGCAGCGGCCTCGATCCCAAGTCGGTCTGCCCGTCCGAGGTCGGCCACGCCGAACTGGGCCGCGCGGCCTACCTGGCCGCCTTCGACGGCTACGTCTCCGGCACCCCGGAGGGCATGGCGGCCTGGATCGCCCACTGCGCCAGGGCGGTGGAACTGGGCGCGCGCGAGTCGACGGCGGTGTGCGAGGCGCTGCAGCGCGGGGCGGCCTGAGCACGGGCCCGGACACAGGGTTGCGGCGGTACGAGAACTCGTACCGCCGCTGGCATGAGCACCGAGTTACCAAGCGTCCTCGATATGTTGCCCATCAGGTCGGGAACTTTGCCCGTCACCTGGTGCGGCTGGCCCGTAATCGACGGGTCGACGTCGCGTGGGTACCCAGTGTTCATGCTCGGTCCGTGGGGCCAAAATGCGTCTTAAAGGTGATCCTTTCGGATGTCCTTCGGACTCGCGGGCCGTTGAGTCCTTTGTACTGCAAGCAGGGAGCAAGCGGAACCCTTGGCTGCATTTCTTTACTTTTATCTTCAAATGGGATCTGTATGGCCTAAACGGGCGCGTTGGTGTCGTACGGGATTTCCCGGCGGCGAAACAACGGCCACGACGGCTCAGGCCACCGCGCCCCGGCGCCGGTTCGCGTACCAGACGAGCCCCGCGGTGGCCGCCGCCGCGCTTATGGCCGCCGCCGCGACCAGGGCCGGACGCGGCGGCACGGAGAGGGCGGGCAGTCGCTGCTTGAGCCGCACCGGCCGGTGGAAGTCGAGAACCGGCCACCCGCGCGCGACGGCCTCCCGGCGCAGCGCCCGGTCCGGGTTCACGGCGTGCGGACGGCCGACCGACTCCAGCATCGGCAGGTCGGTCACCGAGTCGCTGTAGGCGTAGCAGCGGGCCAGGTCGTACCCCTCGGACGCGGCCAGCTCGCGGATCGCCTCCGCCTTCGTCGGGCCGTAGGCGTAGTACTCCACCTCGCCGGTGAAGCAGCCGTCCTCGCCCACCACCATCCGGGTGGCCACCACGCGGTCCGCACCCAGCAGTTCGCCGATCGGCTCGACCACCTCGGAGCCTGACGTGGACACGATGACCACGTCGCGCCCGGCGGTGTGGTGCTCCTCGATGAGGGATGCGGCCTCGTCGTAGATGATCGGGTCGATCAGGTCGTGGAGGGTCTCGGCGACGATCTCCTTGACCTGCCGCACGTTCCAGCCGCGGCACAGCGCGGACAGGTACTCGCGCATGCGCTCCATCTGGTCGTGGTCGGCGCCGCCGGCGAGGAAGACGAACTGGGCGTACGCGGTGCGCAGCACGGCCCTGCGGTTGATCAGACCGCCTTGGTAGAAGGACTTGCTGAAGGTGAGCGCGCTCGACTTCGCAATGACCGTCTTGTCCAGATCGAAGAAGGCCGCTGTGCGGGGCAAGGAGTGGTTTTCCACGTCCCTGAGCATAGGGGCAGCCCATTCGGCGTAAGGTGGGCGTGTGGGTTTGCCTGAGAAGGCTCTCGGGTACACCATGGAAGTCACGGATCGTTCGCGACCGTGCTAACCCGGCCCGACTCCTCCCCCCCCGAGTCGGCCGTGGAGACGACCCCCGCTCTCCCCCCCGGCGGGGGTCGTCGCATGTCCGGGTGGGTTTCTCCCCTTCTGTCCTTCCGTTCGCGGTTGCCCCGCTGTCCGGGCCGCGCCGCGAGGTGTTCGCCGACGCCCTCATGATCCGTCACGTTCTGTAGTTGTGGCACTGCTCTGTGGAAGTCGTACGGGAACCAGTGCACGGGTCACCGGTATGGGTGAAGGTGATATTCACAACCATCGAGTTGTCCACAGTTTTCGACCAAGATCCACAAGATTTTCCGGATCGCTGCACCGTGATTCCGACGCGCGCCTCTCGCGGCGAGTTCATGGCCGGTTCCGATTGCCAGGCGCGTATGGCCGGTTCGTATCGGCCGCCCATATGAAGACCGGTTGCCGGTTCTTCACACGTTTGGGGTTCGCGGGGCCGCAGGGGCCGCGCGCAGGAAGCAGCGAAGGGGGACCGACCCGTGTCCGGAACCGTCACACACGACCCACCGCCCGGCACTTCAGGACGGCAGGGCAGACCGCTGATCGTGACCGAGGACGCCGAGCTCCTCGACGACCTGCTGCGCCTGTGCGCGGCGGCCGGCGCCACCCCCGAGGTCCATCACGGGGTGCCCGAGCACCGAGGCGGCTGGGAGGGCGCACCGCTGGTGCTGGTCGGCGACGACGCCGCCCGGCGGGTACGCGGGGCCCCGCGCCGGCGCGGGGTGGTGCTGGTCGGCCGCGACCAGGACGACTCCGGGGTCTGGCGGCGCGCCGTCGAGATCGGCGCCGACCACGTGCTGGTGCTGCCCGACGGCGAACAGTGGCTGGTCGACCGCATCGCCGACGTCGCCGAGGGCGTCGGCCGGCCCGCACTCACCGTGGGTGTCATCGGCGGCCGCGGCGGGGCGGGAGCGTCCACGCTGGCCTGCGCGCTCGCCGTCACCTCCGCGCGGGAGGGCCTGCGCACCCTGCTCGTGGACGCCGATCCCCTGGGCGGCGGGCTCGACGTCCTGCTCGGCGGGGAGGCGGCCGAGGGGCTGCGCTGGCCGGCGTTCGCCGCCTCGCGAGGGAGGGTCGGCGGCGGCGCCCTGGAGGAGTCGCTGCCCGAACTGCACGCGCTGCGCGTGCTCAGCTGGGACCGCGGCGACTGCGTCGCCGTCCCGCCGCAGGCCGTGCGGGCGGTGCTGGCCGCCGCCCGGCGGCGCAGCGGCGCCGTGGTCGTCGACCTGCCCCGCCGCGTGGACGAAGGCGTCGCCGAGGCTCTCGCCCAGCTCGACCTCGGTCTGCTCGTGGTCCCCGCCGAGCTGCGCGCCGTGGCGGCCGCCGCGCGCGTGGCCTCCGCGGTCGGCATGGTCCTGCGCGATCTGCGGGTGGCGGTACGGGGGCCGTACGCGCCCGGCCTCGACGACCGCGAGGTGGCCCGGCTGCTCGGTCTGCCGCTGGCGGGCGAGGTGCCCGTGGAGTCGGCACTGCGGCGGCCCGGCGAGGGCAGGACACCGCCCGGCGCGGTGGCGCGCGGGCCGCTCGCCCGGTTCTGCACAGCCTTCTGGGAGCGGGCACTGACCGAGGCAGCCGCCGCATGAGGACGGCCTCCGAACAACGGCGGACGGGCGAACGGGTCCCCTCGGCGGGCGCGTCCCGGGAGCCGGGGCCTGCCGACGGACCCCGGATGCCCGTCCAGTTGCTGGACGGCGTACGGCAGTGGCTCGCCGAGAGCGGGGCCGAGCCGACGCCCGCGCGGGTGGCGCAGGCGCTGCGCGAGCAGGGCCGGGTGCTCGGGGACGCCGAAGTGCTCGGGGCAGCCGAGCAGTTGCGCTCCGAGCTGATCGGCAGCGGTCCGCTGGAGCCGCTGCTCGCCGACCCGTCGGTGACCGATGTCCTGGTGTCGGCCCCGGACCGGGTGTGGGTGGACCGGGGGCGCGGACTGGAGCGGGCCGCAGTCGCCTTCCCCGACGCGGCGGCCGTACGACGCCTCGCGCAGCGCCTGGCCGCCGTGGCGGGGCGCCGGCTGGACGACGCCCGGCCGTGGGTGGACGCCCGGCTGCCCGACGGGACCCGGCTGCACGCGGTGCTGCCCCCGGTCGCGGTCGGCTGCACCTGCCTGTCCCTGCGGGTCGTACGGCCGCGCGCGTTCACGCTGGACGAACTGGTCGCGGCGGGCACGGTGCCGCCGGGCGGTGACCACGTGCTGAGGGCGCTGATCCAGGCGCGGCTGTCCTTCCTCATCAGCGGTGGGACCGGCACCGGCAAGACCACGCTGCTCAGCGCGCTGCTCGGGCTGGCCGGTCCGGGCGAGCGGCTCGTGCTCGCCGAGGACTCCGCGGAGCTGCGGCCCGACCATCCGCATGTCGTCCGCCTGGAGACCAGACCCGCCAACCAGGAGGGCGCGGGCCTGGTGACCCTCGAGGACCTGGTGCGGCAGGCGCTGCGGATGCGGCCGGACCGGCTGGTCGTGGGCGAGGTGCGCGGCGGCGAGGTGGTCCATCTGCTGGCGGCGCTGAATACGGGGCACGAGGGCGGCTGTGGCACGGTCCACGCCAATGCGGCGGCGGACGTCCCCGCCCGGCTAGAGGCGCTGGGCACCGCGGCCGGGCTGGACCGGGCCGCGCTGCACAGCCAGTTGGCGGCCGCGCTGTCGGTGGTGCTGCACCTGGTGCGGGACCGCTTCGGGCGGCGGCGGATCGACGAGGTGCGGGTACTGGAGCGGGACGCGTCGGGGCTGGTGCGGACGGTGCCGGCGCTGCGGTGGGGCGCGGCGGCGTTCGTGGAGGAGCGGGGGTGGGAGCGGCTGCGGGGGCTGCTCCGGCCGGAGAGCCCGAAGGGGAGCGCTGAGCGTGATGGGTGAGGGGTCGCTGGGCCGGCTGTCCGTGGTGGCGGCCGTGGCGTGTGCGGGAGCGGCCGTATGGCTGCTGGGCGGGCGGCACTTCGGGGCGCGGCGGGCGCGGTTGCTGTTCGCCGGCGGCGGGGCGGTGGGCGCGGGGCCTCCGGGCTGGGACCGGGTCCTCGGCGAACTGGCCCGCTTGCGCGGGCGGTTGGGGCCGGAGTGGTGGGCGCCGGTCGCCGGGGTGGTGCTGGCGGTGCTGGGCGCCTCGGTGCTGCCGGCCGTCGCGGGGGTCGTGGGGATGCCGCTGCTGCGCCGTGCCCGGCTGGCCCGGGCCGCGCGCCGCGACCAGGAGCGGCGGACGGACGCGGTGATCGCCCTGTGCGGAGCGCTGGCCGGGGAGGTGCGCGCCGGGCGGCAGCCGGGCGAGGCGCTGCTG
>NZ_QFDQ01000012.1 GCF_003270085.1 Streptomyces triticisoli
GGCCCGCCTGCGCTCACGCAGGCGGGCCGCCGTCGTCCGCGGCGCCGGGCGGAGTCCGGCCGGGCGTGAACCGGGCGCGGGCCGTACGCCGGCTCGGCATTCCGGCCGTACGCCTCCGACCTGCGGTGTCGATCGCTCCAGCGCCTCCTGCGCGCCGCCGCCCCCATCCGTCGTGCCGTTCACGGGCCGGTGCGCCGTCGCGCACCCGATGAGAAATTCCTGTCCGAATCATTGACGCGCCTCCAGGCCCCCCGCACCTTGTGCCAGCAAGCGCTTACTCGAAACGATTCATGACGATGGGTGACGTTGCCGGGAGGCCCGACTGTGGGGATCAGCAGGAGCATGGAGAGGCGAACGGTTCTGAAAGCGGCCGGGGCTTCGGCGGCCGCGCTCAGGCTCGGCGCGACGGCCGGATGTGGTGGCGAAAGCGGTTCCGGGGACGGGACGGTGACGATCCGTTATTCGTGGTGGGGCGCCGAAGAACGCGCCAAGAAGATCAACCAGACCATCGCGCTCTTCGAGAAGAAGCACCCGAAGATCAAGGTGAAGGCGGACTTTCAGACGTATCAATCCTTCTGGGAGAAGTTCCAGACGCAGGCCTCCGGCGGAAATCCCCCGGACGTTTTCCAAAACGCCGTCACTTTCCTTCGTAAGTACGACAAGAGGGGAGTCCTGCTCGATCTGAAGTCACAGATCGACGCGGGCAATCTGACGCTGGACAACTTCCGCGCCGACGTCACCGAGGTCGGCGAGGTCGACGGCAAGCAGCTCGGCATTCCGGTCGGCTCCAACACCGTGACTCCACCCACGCGTGAACGCGCGGGCTTCCTGTGTCGGTGGCTAGGCCACGTCGCAGAGGGCCGGCCCGGCCCTGTTGAGAACGTTCGTCGCGCCGACGTGGTCCGCGTTCGCGGTGAACCCGCACGTGACGCATTCGAATTTCGCCTGGGTGGCGCGGTTCTCCTTCGCGACGTGCCCGCATGCGAGGCACGTGCGGGAGGTGTTGCGCGCGTCCGCCGGAACCAGGAGGCGATCGGCGCTTTCAGCCTTGTTCGCCAGGATTCGGAGGAACTGTGCCCAGCCCGCGTCGAGGATGCTGCGGTTGAGCCCGGCCTTCGCGGCGGAGCCGTTCGGCAGGAAGGCGCCGGGCGTGGCGGGGTCGGGCCTGGGCCTGGGTACACGGGTCATGCCCGCGGTGTTCAGATGCTCGTGCGCGATCGCGTCGTGGCCGCGGACCAGGGTGAGCGCGGCCTTGTGGTGGAAGTCAAGGCGCTGCCTGCGGATCTTGGCGTGCAGCTTGGCGACCCTCCGGGCTGCGGCGCGGTGCTTCTTGGTGCGCTGCCGGGTGCGCTTGGGGAACGTCGCCAGGTGCCGCTGCGCGTCGGCCAGCTCGGCAGCCATCGCCCCGAGGAACCTGGGGTTGGCGACGTGTGCGCCGTCCGAGGTGGTCAAAAAGTGTGTGACGCCCATGTCGATGCCGGCCATGGCGCCGGTGGGCGGCAGCGGCTCGGCGGGGACGTCGCCGCAGGACAGGACGATGTACCAGCGGTTGCCCTCCCGCTTGACGCTGATCGTCTTCACCCGGCCCTGGACGGCCCGGTGCCGGTGCACCCGGACGTGGCCGACGCCCTGGAGTCGGACGCGGGTGTGCCGGTCGTGCGGGGTGGAGTCCCAGCGGCAGCCGTCGCCGTCCCTGGGGGAGGCAACGGTGTCGAAGTGCTCGACGCCCTTGAACCGCGGATGCCCCGGGGTCTGCCCCGTCTTCACGCGGCGGAAGAACGCGGCGAACGCCTTGTCCAGCCGGCGCAGGGTGGCCTGCTGGGAGGAGAACGACCAGCGGCCCTGCCGCTCCGGGTCGAACGCCCGGATCTCCTTGAGCTGGGCGGACTGCTCCCCGTACCGGACGGTGGTCTTCGAGGCGTGCCGCCAGGCGTCCCGGCGTTCCTGAAGCGCACCGTTGTACAGCGAGCAGTGGTCCCGCAGCATCTCGCCCAGCGCGACCGCCTGGCGCACGGTGGGGCGCAGGAGGAACTTGTACGCGCGGATCACAAACCGTCCCCCTTCTCCCGGGAGCGTTCCCCCTGGGCATCGGTGTACCGCCGCTCCGTCTCGGTGCTGACCGCGCCGACCGGGGCCAGGAAGTACGACGACGACCACAGCGTCGGAAGTTTCGACCGCAGGTGCCAGAACTCCTCGTGCAGCCCGAGGTAGTACACACTGCCGGAGAACCGGCGGACCTTCCTGGTCACTGCGACACGGCGAACATACGCACGGCATCCGTAGGTGAAATCCCCTGGCCCCTGAACCTCACCCGTACGTGTGAGGCGGCCACCCCGGCCACGCCGGGCCGCCCCGAAGGGGCCCTCGACTCCCTCCCCCCATCAGATGAAGCCGATGGCCCCCTCGGAGGAGAACTGATGACGCTGGTGATCGACAAGAAGGTCCGGCAAAAGGCAGGCGTCGAGCCGCACGCCGGCTGGACCTGGGACGAATTCACCCGTCTCTCACGGGGATGCCCGGCGTTCACGCCGGGGTGAGGGTACCTCCCGTTTGCGGGGAGGGATCGCATCCGGGTGCCGCGGCGCGGGGTGTCGCCGTACCCGGTTTCGGGCGCGGAGCGCCCTGGTCAGATGCCCAGGTGGAGTCCGGGGCGGGGGAACGCAAGGCGGCGGAACGGGCAGTCACGGAGGCCGGGTGTGCCCGCTACACCTACCGGCTGCGCGTGTCGTCGGCCGAACAAGCGGCGCGCTACGGCTCCGACGGCTGCACTGAGTCCTCGCCGTGGCGGATGGAAAAGCTGAACGGGCCGGACACGCTGGTCCCGGGCAGCGAGGCCGCCTGGGTGTCCACCAACGACACCGCGCTCTACGGACTCGCCGCCATCGAGAACCTGGTGCTGCTCGGCGACAGGATGCCCCCACCGAAGCGGTTTGAAGGAAGCCCACCGGGACCTGTATTGTTCAGTGCGTTCCCGGGCGATTAGCTCAGTGGGAGAGCGCTTCGTTCACACCGAAGAGGTCACTGGTTCGAACCCAGTATCGCCCACGATGTCGATGGCGGCTCATGCCTGCAAAAAGCGCAGGCCGAGTCGCCATCGTCGTGTTCTGCGCGGCTTCGCCGCGTGCGGCGGGGGCTCCGCCACCCGCACCTCCGGGCGGTTGATGGCGCCGTGGGCCGGAAGGCTCATGCCGCCGCCGGAAGCTCCGGACGCAGCGGCCACGACGGATCCACCGCCTCCTCCGCCCCATTGCGCGCGAACCACGCCTGCAGCCCCCGGGCCTGCGCCGCGTGCCACCCCGTCTGCAGGGCGTGCAGCTCGGCGGGGGTCAGGAGCTCCAGACGGGCTGCGAAGCGACGGCCCAGTGCCCGCACGACCTCCAGCGCGGCCAGCGCGTCCGCCGCCGCGTCGTGCGCGTCGGCCAGCACGACCTCGTAGTGCGCGCACAGGTCGGCAAGGGTGCGCCGCCCCTTGCGGTAGCGGTCCAGATGCTTGTCCATGACCCGCGGGTCGAGCACGCACAGCGGCGAGGACTCGAACCAGCGCTGCAGCGAGGAGGCCCGGTGACGGCGCAACTCCCGGTCGAACAGCGTCAGATCGAACGGCGCGTTCATCACCACCAGCGGACGGCCCCGCGCGGCCTGCTCCGCCAGCTCCTCGGCCATCTCGTACATCACCGGCGCCGGCCAGCGCCCGTTGCGTTGCAGATGCTCCTCCGTCAGCCCGTGCACCGCCGTCGCCGCCTCGGGCACCGGCACGCCCGGGTTCACCAGCCAGCGGGTCACCCGCGGCCGGAAACCCGGGGCGTCCTGGACGACGACGGCGGCCGACACGATGCGGTCGGTCTCGACGTCGACACCCGTGGTCTCCGTGTCGAACGCGGCCAGAGGCCCCTCGTACCAGCACGCCATATGCCCACAACTCCTCACTCACCCAGGGCAGTCGACGCACCGCCTGCTGCCCGTTTGGTGATACCCGGGCTGTTTGCGCCGTACGCCGGAAGGACACAACAGGAATACGGGTCTTTGCAGTTCACAGGCCCACAGCGGGGATTCACCAAGCGTGGAAGGCTGTTGGTCATGGTGATGGCGCAGCCCGAGCGGGGCGGGCTGCTGCCCGAGCACGCGGACGCCCCACGGGGCACACTCGCCACCACCGCCTGCATGGAGACACTGCAGGTGGGCTATCTGCACGCGGTCGCCGCCGCGGCCGGCTGCTCGCTGTCCCAGCCCTTCCCCGACAACGGCATCGACTGGCACGTCAGCCACAGCGCCCCCGGGCACACCGTCGACGACGAGGTGACCATCAAGGTGCAGCTGAAGTGCACCTACCAGATACCGCCCAGCCCCCCGGGCCGGTCCTTCTCCTTCATCCTCGACAACGCCCACCTGGCCAAGCTCGCCCGCACCCCGGTCTCGGTGCACAAGATCCTCGTCGTCATGATCGTGCCCCGGTCGCCGGACCAGTGGCTGCGCGCCGGCCACGACCGGCTCGACCTCAGGCACTGCTGCTACTGGGTCAACCTCGCCGGCCACCCCGTCACCGGCCGGCACCGCACCACCGTGCGGATCCCGACCTCGCGCATCTTCGACGACCGGGCCCTGTGCGAGATCATGACGCGGGTCGGGACGGGAGGCAGACCATGAATCACCGCCCCCTCGGCGAGTCCCCGCGGTCCGCGCGCCCGCACCCCGTCGACGCCCCCCGGAGCCGTCCCCCCGGTCCCCCTGGTTCCCCCGAGCCCGCCGGCATCGACCCGGCCGTGCTCGGCGCCCTGCTGCACCGACACGGCTGGCAGCGGCGCGGCGGCGCCCCCGGGCGCTACGGCCGCTGGACCCCGCCCGACCCGGCCGGTGCCGGTACGAGTCTGCTGGTGCCGGAGAGCCGCGCCTTCCCCGACAGCGACGACCTGCTCGGCGAGGCACTGGACGCCCTCACCCGCAGCGGGACCTCCTCCGCGCGCGAGGTACTGGTCGCCCTCTCCCTGCCCAGCGACGAGATCCGCTGGTGGCGGGACGTGCCGGGCGGACCGGCCGACGCCGCCCCCTGGACCGACGACGAGCGGCTGCGCGGCGCCGCACGGCAGATGCTGCTCGCCGCCGCGCTCGCCACACGCGAGCGTGCCGGCTACCACGGCGCCCGCCACCGGCGCTCGGCCGCCGCGTGCCTCGAACACGTCCTCGTCGGCTCCGCGACCGACGGCCGCCGGCTGACCGCCTTCGTCCCCGTCGACCCCGGACGGCCCCTCGCCGTACGCCTCCACCAGGCCCTGTACGCCATCCGCGAGGCCGTCGACCACCGGCGGGCCACCGGCAGGCTGGACGCCTTCGACGGCGCCGTCCGCGCGGGCGCCAGCCGCGAACTCACCGAGGCCGTCGTCGCCCTCGTACGCGGCACCGAGGGCGCCCGCGTCGCCGTCGGGTGGGCGCCCGCCGCCGGCGTTCCCGAGCACTGCGCGACCGCCGCCGAGGTCGTCGAGTTCTTCCCCGGCGACCTGCCCGTGCTGCGCGAGGCCGGCGCCCGCTATCTGCGCGCCGAACCGTCGGTGCCCGTGCGGATCACCGGCACCGTGGTGCGGATGCGCAGGTCCCAGCCGCGTGGCGAGGGCACGGTACGGCTCCGGGTGCTCGCGGGCGCCGAGGTGCCCTACGTGCGCGTGACTCTGGAGGAGGAGGACTACCGCATCGCCGGCCACGCCCACCTGGTCGGACTGCCCGTGCGGGTGCTCGGACGGCTGGAGAGCCGGGGCGGCTTCCGCCGGCTCACGGGCGCCTTCGGGGTCGTACCCGTGCAGGTGGAGGACGAGGAGCGGGACCGGCTGATGAAGTCGCTCCAGGAGGATCTGGACTTCTTCGAGGAGGCGTGCAGCGGGGACGACTGTGACTGACCATGGACGCGGGATTGACGCAGGGTTATCGTTTCGCGGTCGGTGGCTCCGGGTCGGTACGATCCTCTATTGCGCGCGCCATAGGTGACGGGTGCGCTTCCACTTTCAGGCAGGAGAGACCGGTGTCAGACGTCCGTGTGATCATCCAACGCGATTCCGAGCGGGAAGAGCGCACGGTGACGACGGGCACCACGGCCGCCGACCTCTTCGCCGGCGAGCGCTCGATCATCGCCGCGCGCGTGGGCGGCGAGCTGAAGGACCTCGCCCACGAGGTCAAGGACGGCGAGACCGTCGAGGGCGTCGAGATCTCCTCCGAGGACGGCCTCAACATCCTGCGCCACTCCACCGCGCACGTCATGGCGCAGGCCGTGCAGGAGCTCTTCCCCGAGGCCAAGCTGGGCATCGGCCCGCCCGTCAGGGACGGCTTCTACTACGACTTCGACGTCGAGAGGCCGTTCACGCCCGAGGACCTCAAGGCCATCGAGAAGCGCATGCAGGCGATCCAGAAGCAGGGTCAGCGCTTCTCCCGCCGCGTCGTCACCGACGAGGCCGCCCGCGAGGAGCTGGCGGACGAGCCGTACAAGCTGGAGCTGATCGGCCTCAAGGGCTCCGCGTCGCACGAAGACGGCGCGGACGTCGAGGTCGGCGCCGGCGAGCTGACGATCTACGACAACCTGAACGCCAAGACCGGCGAGCTGTGCTGGAAGGACCTGTGCCGCGGTCCCCACCTGCCGTCGACCCGGATGATCCCGGCGTTCAAGCTGATGCGCAACGCCTCGGCGTACTGGCGCGGCAACGAGAAGAACAAACAGCTCCAGCGCATCTACGGCACCGCCTGGCCGTCCAGGGACGAGCTGAAGGCGTACCTGGATTTCCTCGCCGAAGCGGAGAAGCGCGACCACCGCAAGCTCGGCAGCGAGCTGGACCTGTTCTCCATCCCGGAGCAGATCGGCTCCGGCCTCGCCGTCTTCCACCCCAAGGGCGGCACCGTCCGCCGGGTCATGGAGGACTACTCGCGGCGCAAGCACGAGGAAGCCAGTTACGAGTTCGTCTACACCCCGCACGCGACGAAGGGGAAGCTCTTCGAGACCTCGGGCCACCTGGACTGGTACGCCGACGGCATGTACCCGCCCATGCAGCTCGACGAGGGCGTGGACTACTACCTCAAGCCCATGAACTGCCCGATGCACAACCTGATCTTCGACGCGCGCGGCCGGTCGTACCGTGAACTGCCCTTGAGGCTCTTTGAGTTCGGCACGGTCTACCGCTACGAGAAGTCGGGTGTCGTGCACGGTCTGACCCGGGCCCGCGGCTTCACCCAGGACGACGCGCACATCTACTGCACGCGCGAACAGATGGCCGACGAGCTCGACAAGACGCTCACCTTCGTGCTGAACCTGCTGCGGGACTACGGCCTGACGGACTTCTACCTGGAGCTGTCCACCAAGGACCCGGAAAAGTACGTCGGGACCGACGAGGCCTGGGAGGAGGCCACCGAGATCCTGCGCCAGGTCGGTGAGAAGCAGGGCCTGCAGCTGGTCCCGGACCCGGGTGGCGCGGCGTTCTACGGCCCGAAGATCTCCGTCCAGGTCCGCGACGCCATTGGCCGCACCTGGCAGATGTCCACGGTCCAGCTGGACTTCAACCTGCCGGAGCGGTTCGACCTGGAGTACACCGCCGCCGACGGCTCCAAGCAGCGCCCGGTCATGATCCACCGCGCGCTGTTCGGCTCCATCGAGCGGTTCTTCGCGGTGCTGCTCGAGCACTACGCGGGCGCGTTCCCGGCGTGGCTGGCGCCGGTGCAGGCGGTGGGTATCCCGGTGGGCGACGCCCACGTGGAGTACCTGGAGAAGTTCGCCGCCGATGCGAAGAAGCAGGGTCTGCGGGTCGAGGTGGACTCCTCCTCGGACCGCATGCAGAAGAAGATCAGGAACGCCCAGAAGCAGAAGGTGCCGTTCATGGTGATCGTCGGCGACGACGACATGAATGCGGGCACGGTGTCGTTCCGCTACCGCGATGGGTCGCAGAAGAACGGCATTCCTCGTGACGAAGCGATCGCCGAGATCGTTGACGTGGTGGAGCGTCGGGTTCAGGTCTGATGTGCTCCCCGCCTGCGCGGGGATCGGCCCCCGGGGGGTTCCCGGGGGCCTTTGCCGTACCCCCACAGTGACGCCATATGCTGCACGCATGACGAGTGAGCCGGAGCAGCAGTCGGGAGTGGGCACGCAGGACGCGTTCCAGCGTCTGTGGACGCCCCACCGGATGGCCTACATCCAGGGCGAGAACAAGCCGAGCGGCCCCGGTGCCGACGACGGCTGCCCCTTCTGCTCGATCCCGGCCAAGTCCGACGAGGACGGGCTGATTGTCCGGCGCGGCGAGCTGGTCTACGCGGTGCTCAATCTGTACCCCTACAACGGCGGTCACACCATGGTCGTTCCGTACCGGCACGTCGCCGACTACACCGACCTGACCGAGGCGGAGACCGCGGAGCTCGCGGAGCTCACCAAGCAGGCGATGCGGGCTCTGCGCGCTGCCTCCGGCGCCCATGGCTTCAACATCGGCCTGAACCAGGGCGCGGTCGCCGGCGCCGGTATCGCCGCCCACCTGCACCAGCACATCGTGCCCCGCTGGGGCGGCGACACCAACTTCCTGCCCGTGATCGGCCACACGAGGGTCCTGCCGCAGCTCCTCGCCGACACCCGCAAGATGCTCGCGGAGGCATGGCCCGCGTAGTACCGCGGGCGGGCCCGCGTCTCACGCGTCGTACACGTCGGCCTTCTTCGGCGACACCTCCTGCACCCCTCCGCTGAGGACCGACGCGCGGGAGCCGAACTTCTCGACGTCCACCCCGTTCTCCTTGAGAACCTTGAGCGCCGCCGCGTGCACCACCCGCAATACCGGAGTGGCGGCGCGCAGCGCGTCGTCGGCCATGAAGCGGTGTCGCCAGGGCTGGTCGGCCCAGGCGTGCCGCAGGCCGAAGGGTTCGGGCAGGGTGAGGCTGCCGCCGAGCCAGTTCAGCAGGGGTGGGTACCAGGTCAGGGGGGCGCGGGCGGCGAGCCGTACGACCTCGTCGGCGTCGACCAGGGGCAGCTTCACCTTGCGGGTCTCCCAGAACCGGAGCGCCTTCTGGACCTCCTTCTCCTTGGCCGCCGGCTTCTCGTTGAACAGGGGGTTGACCGGTCCCAGGGCGTGGCCGGTGACCTCGATGCGCAAGGTGTCGTGCAGCACCGTCACGGTGACCAGCATGGTGATCACCAAGTGGCCGTCCCAGAGCGTCCACTGCACGCCGAGGTAGTGCCGGTCACCGCTGCCGAACTGTTGCTTGTTGCAGATGTCCTGTATGGCGTGTGTCTTGACCGTGTACGCGTCGACGTCCGTACCGCTCGGCCGGGAGACCTCCGTCGCGTTCTCCCCGATCGGCGTGACGATCCAGTGCGTGACGGACGGCTTGGGGAAGCCGCCGGTGTTGATGGGCGTGCGTTCCAGCATGGCCAGGCCGCCCTGGATCGCGGTGATGACGTCCCAGCTGCGGAAGGGGTGGAACTCCTTGCCCTGCTCGGCGGGGACCAGTTCCTCGGCCAGCTGCCAGCTGCCCCAGCGCGTGCCCATGCCGAGTATGCCCTTGGGGCCGGCGTAGAAGACGGAGTTGGACTGCTGTTCCGCGCTGAGGCGGGCGAGTTCCTTGCGTACCTGCTCGGCCGCGTCGCCGGGGCTGCCCGGTACGGCCTCGGGGATCTTCGCCCCCACGCCGCTGCCGGAGAGCAGGGCCGCCCAGTACTCCCGCAGTTCGTGTGCCGAGCGTTCGCAGATCCGCTTGGCCCAGAACCAGCCGACGACCGGCAGGACGATCGCCGCGCGCGCGTACCAGGCCCAGAAGCCGGTGAAGGGCATCTTGATCAGGAAGAGCACGGCGAGGGTGCCCACGGCGACCAGCAGGGTGGTGGCGAGGGCGCCGGCCCGCTTGTCCTCCCGTCTGCTGACGTTGGTGCGCAGAGTGAACACCAGCAGCCACATGAGGAGGCCGGGCAGGAAGAGCACTCCGCACAGCACCGTCACCGCCGTGAGCCAGTTGTCGCGCTCCCGGCGGATGCGGTGGGCGGCCAGGCAGTGCTCGACCACGACTTGGGGTTCGGTGCCGAAGGACTGGATGAGCGGTGCACGTCCGGCGCCCAGCATGCGGTCGATCACCGCGCGGGAGAAGGCCTCACCGAGCCGGGGCCGGAAGATCTTCGCCCAGGGACGCGGCGGCTTGACCGTCGACTTGTGCCATTCGTTGTCGGCTTGGAGGATCTTGGTGACCTCGTCGTCCCGGTAGGCCGCCGAGGCCAGGGCATAGGTCGCCGCCGTCTGCCCTGCCGCCCCGGACAGGGGCACCTGCGCCCCGGGACTGAAATCGAATCCGTCCGTCACTGCCGCCCCCATTGCCGCCGCACCTGCCTTGCGGCATTCCCGACTTCCCTGCCCCGCACACCTGTTGATCAGGTCATCAGGGTATCGGGAGTCACTGACACGGGGAGGCGGACGGCCGAAGCCGTCCGCCTGTTCGGAACGAAGCGTTTCGGCGCCCGGGTTGTGCGCCCGGCGCGACCGTGGCGCGTCAACTACGATGCCTCGCGCTCCTGTTGCCGGACCCGGTCGGCCACCTGCGGCGGCATCGGCTCGTGCCGTACGTACCGGCGGTCGAAGCGGGCCGTGCCGTGCGACAGGGAGCGCAGGTCGACCGCGTACCGGCCGATCTCGATCTCGGGCACCTCGGCCCTGATGAGGGTTCGGCCGTTGCCCACCTGTTCGGTGCCCAGCAGCCGGCCGCGCCGGCCGGACAGGTCGCTCATGACGGCGCCCACGTAGTCGTCGCCGACCAGCACGGTCACCTCGGCCACCGGCTCCAGCAGGTGGATCCTGGCGTCGGCCGCGGCCTCCCGCAGCGCCAGCGCGCCGGCCGTCTGGAAGGCGGCGTCGGAGGAGTCCACCGAGTGGGCCTTGCCGTCGAGGAGCGTGACCCGCACGTCGATCAGCGGGTAGCCGGTGGCGACTCCCCTGGCGGCCTGGGCCCTGACGCCCTTCTCCACCGACGGGATGAACTGCCGTGGCACGGCCCCGCCGACCACCTTGTCGACGAACTCGATGCCCGAGCCGCCCGGCAGCGGCTCCACCTCGATCTCGCAGATGGCGTACTGTCCGTGCCCACCGGACTGTTTGACGTGCCGGCCGCGTCCGGCGGACCTGGTCGCGAACGTCTCCCGCAGGGAGACCCGGTGCGGTACGACGTCGACCTGGACGCCGTACCTGCTGCGCAGCCGCTCCAGGGCGACGTCGGCGTGCGCCTCGCCCAGGCACCACAGCACGACCTGGTGGGTGTCCTGGTTCTGCTCCAGGCGCATCGTCGGGTCCTCCGCGACCAGCCGGGCCAGGCCCTGGGAGAGCTTGTCCTCGTCCGGTTTGCTGTGCGCCCGGATGGCCAGCGGCAGCAGGGGATCGGGCATCTGCCAGGGCTCCATCAGCAGCGGGTCGTCCTTGGCGGAGAGCGTGTCGCCGGTCTCCGCGCGGCCCAGCTTCGCCACGCACGCGAGATCGCCCGCGACGGCGTGCGTCACCGGGCGCTGCTGTTTGCCGAACGGCGTGGTCAGGGCGCCGACGCGCTCGTCGACGTCGTGGTCCTCGTGCCCGCGGTCGGCCAGCCCGTGCCCGGAGACGTGCACCGTCTCATCGGGGCGCAGGGTGCCGGAGAAGACGCGGACCAGGGAGATCCGGCCGACGTACGGGTCGGAGGAGGTCTTGACGACCTCGGCGACCAGCGGACCGTCGGGGTCGCACGGCTTCAGCTCGCGCGGCCTGCCGTCGATGGTGGTGACAGCGGGCACCTCGCGCTCCAGCGGGGTGGGGAAGCCGCCGGTGACCAGCTCCAGGAGCTCCACCGTGCCGATGCCCTGCCTGGCTCCGTCGGCCGCGGGGGCGGCGGCCAGGACGGGGAAGAACGCCCCGCGCGCGACGGCCCGTTCCAGGTCCTCGACGAGTGTCTTGACGTCGATCTGCTCACCGCCGAGGTAGCGGTCCATGAGGGTCTCGTCCTCGCTCTCGGAGATGATCCCCTCGATCAGCCGGTTGCGGGCCTCCTCCAGCCGTGGCAGCTGGTCCTCGCCGGGCTCGGACTCCTTGCGCTCCCCGGTGGAGTAGTCGAACAGCTTCTGTGTCAGCAGCCCGGCCAGTCCGGTCACGGGCGCGTGCCCGTCGGGGCCCTGCGGTCCGTGCAGCGGCAGGTACAGCGGCAGTACGGCGTCGGGGTCGTCCGCGCCGAACGCCTCCGCGCACACCCGCGTCATCTCCTCGAAGTCGGCGCGGGCGGCCTCCAGGTGCGTGACCACGATGGCGCGCGGCATGCCGACGGCCGCGCACTCCTCCCACACCATGCGGGTCGAGCCGTTCACGCCGTCGGAGGCGGAGACGACGAACAGGGCTGCGTCCGCGGCGCGCAGACCGGCCCTGAGCTCCCCGACGAAGTCGGCGTAGCCGGGGGTGTCCAGTAGGTTGATCTTGATGCCGTCCCAATCGACGGGCACCAGGGAGAGCTGCACCGAGCGCTGCTGCCGGTGCTCGATCTCGTCGTAGTCCGAGAGGCTGCCGCCGTCCTCCACACGGCCCGCCCGGTTCACCGCTCCCGCCGTCAGCGCGAGAGCCTCCACCAGAGTCGTCTTGCCCGATCCGGAGTGGCCGACCAGCACCACATTCCGTACGGACGCGGGATGGTCGGCCGCCATTGCCCTGCCGGCGGCTCCGGGGTGTGTTTGCACCTTGTCGCCCATGATCCTGCCTCCCGTGCACGGTGAGGTCGTTGTGGGCGCGGACACGCGGCACCGCGTCACTGGCGGCTCCTGCGATCGCCCGCGGTCCTTCGAGCTTTCCACTCCCGTCACGCTGCGTCCATACGAAGGACCCGATCCCGCCGTCCACCGGCGGGTCGCGCGCCGCGGCCCCGGGGGTGCGGGTGCCCGGCTGTCGCACCTGCGGGTGCGTGACCGTGACTACGATGGGCCAGCCGGTGGCCAGCAGGGGTCGCCCGGCGAACACCGACCCTCGGGAAGGCCATGCTGAACAAGTACGCGCGTGCATTCTTCACGCGTGTCCTCACCCCGTTCGCCGCGTTTCTCGTCCGCCGGGGCGTGAGCCCGGACACGGTCACGCTGATCGGGACGGCCGGAGTGGTCGCGGGCGCGCTGGTCTTCTACCCCCGGGGCGAGTTCTTCTGGGGTACGGTCGTGATCACGCTGTTCGTGTTCTCCGACCTCGTCGACGGCAACATGGCCCGCCAGCTGGGCCGCTCCAGCCGCTGGGGGGCCTTCCTGGACTCCACGCTCGACCGGGTCGCCGACGGCGCGATCTTCGGCGGGTTCGCCCTGTGGTACGCGGGCCAGGGCGACAACAACGTGCTGTGCGCGGTGTCGATCTTCTGTCTGGCCAGTGGCCAGGTCGTGTCGTACACCAAGGCCCGGGGCGAGTCGATCGGCCTGCCCGTCGCCGTCAACGGGCTGGTCGAGCGGGCCGAGCGGCTGGTGATCTCACTGGTCGCGGCCGGGTTCGCGGGTCTGCACAAGTTCGGTGTGCCGGGCATCCAGTACCTGCTGCCGATCGCCCTGTGGATCGTCGCCGCCGGCAGCCTGGTCACGCTGATCCAGCGGGTCGTCACCGTCCGCCGCGAGTCGGCCGAGGCGGATGCCGCCGAGACCCTGCCGGAGCAGGGGAGCGAGGCGGCGAAATGAGCGTCCAGGAGCGCCTCGGCGACGCGCTGTACGGCCTCGGCTGGAGCACGGTCAAGAAGCTGCCCGAACCGGTCGCCGTACGGCTGGGCCGCACCATCGCCGATCTCGCCTTCAAGCAGGGCGGCAAGGGCGTGAAGCGGCTGGAGAGCAACTACGCGCGCGTGGTGCCCGACGCGACCCCCGAGCGCCTGGCGGAGCTCACGCGCGCGGGCATGCGCTCGTACCTGCGGTACTGGATGGAGTCCTTCCGGCTGCCGGCCTGGAGCGCCGAGCGGATCAGGACCGGCTTCGACCCCAAGGGCCTGCACCACCTGACCGACGGCCTTGCGGCCGGCCGGGGCGTCGTCCTCGCCCTGCCCCACCTGGCCAACTGGGATCTGGCCGGCGCCTGGGTCACCACCGAGCTGAAGACGCCGTTCACGACCGTCGCCGAGCGCCTGAGGCCGGAGACGCTCTACGACCGGTTCGTCGCCTACCGCGAGGGACTGGGCATGGAGGTCCTGCCGCACAGTGGCGGCTCCGCGTTCGGCACGCTGGCCCGGCGGCTGCGCGACGGCGGGCTGGTCTGCCTGGTCGCCGACCGGGACCTGTCCGCCTCCGGAGTGGAGGTGACGTTCTTCGGCGAGACGGCCCGGATGCCCGCCGGACCCGCCCTGCTGGCCCAGCAGACGGGCGCCCTGCTGCTGCCCGCCACGCTCTGGTACGACGACTCGCCCGTCATGCGGGGCCGCGTCCACCCCCCGATCGAGGTGCCCGGGACAGGTACGCGGGCCGAGAGGACGTCTGTCATGACACAGGCGCTGGCCGACGCCTTCGCCACGGGGATCGCCGACCATCCGGAGGACTGGCACATGCTGCAGCGCTTGTGGCTCGCGGACCTGGAACCCCGCCCTGCGGACGGGGAGCGCGCGTGAGGATCGGCATCGTCTGCCCGTACTCCTGGGACGTGCCGGGCGGCGTCCAGTTCCACATCCGCGACCTGGCCGAGTACTTCATCGGCCTCGGTCACGAGGTGTCCGTGCTCGCCCCCGCCGACGACGACACCCCGCTGCCGCCCTACGTCGTCTCGGCCGGCCGCGCGGTCCCGGTGCCGTACAACGGCTCGGTGGCCCGGCTCAACTTCGGCTTCCTGTCGGCGGCCCGGGTACGGCGCTGGCTGCACGAGGGCCGCTTCGACGTGATCCACATCCACGAGCCGACCTCGCCGTCGCTGGGGTTGCTGGCCTGCTGGGCGGCGCAGGGCCCGATCGTCGCCACCTTCCACACATCGAACCCCAGGTCGAGGGCGATGATCGCCGCGTACGCGATCCTGCAGGCCGCCCTGGAGAAGATCAGCGCCCGGGTCGCGGTCAGCGAGTACGCCCGGCGCACCCTCGTCGAGCACCTCGGCGGGGACGCGGTGGTCATCCCCAACGGCGTCGACGTCGACTTCTTCGCCCGGGCCGAGCCCAGACCCGAGTGGCAGTCGGAAGAGGCGCGAAGCTCCGTCGAGGGTGGTGGGGGGAGACGGGCGGGCGGCACGATCGGCTTCATCGGCCGTATCGACGAGCCCCGCAAGGGCCTGCCCGTGCTGATGCGGGCCCTGCCGGCGATCCTCGCCGCCCGCCCGCACACCCGCCTGCTGGTCGCGGGCCGCGGCGACGAGAAGGAGGCGGTGGAGGGCCTGCCCGCGGAACTGCGCTCGCGCGTCGAGTTCCTGGGCATGATCAGCGACGAGGAAAAGGCCCGTTTCCTGCGCAGCGTCGACTTGTACGTCGCTCCCAACACCGGCGGCGAGTCCTTCGGCATCATCCTTGTCGAGGCCATGTCCGCCGGTGCCCCGGTGCTCGCCTCCGACCTCGACGCCTTCGCCCAGGTCCTCGACCAGGGAAAGGCCGGCGAACTGTTCACCAACGAGGACGCCGACGCCCTGGCCGAAGCGGCCGTACGCCTCCTGGCCGATCCCGGCCGCCGTGCCGAACTCCGCGAACGCGGCAGCACCCATGTCCGCCGCTTCGACTGGTCGACGGTCGGCGCGGACATCCTGTCCGTGTACGAGACGGTGACGGCGGGCGCGGCGGCGGTGGCGACGGACGAGCGGGCGACGGGACTGCGGGCACGGCTGGGGCTGGCACGGGACTGATGCCTGGGCGAGTGTGAGGGCGAAGCCACTCGGCCGATAGCCTTGCCGCCCGTGACCCCAACCCTCATCTGGATCCTCGTCGCGCTCGTCGCCGTCGGCCTGTACCTGAGCTGGACGGCGGGGCGGCTGGACCGGCTGCACGCCCGTATCGACGCCGCTCGTGCCGCACTGGACGCCCAGTTGCTGCGCCGTGCCTCCGTGACCCAGGAGCTGGCCACCTCCGGAGTGCTCGACCCGGCCGCCTCGATCGTGCTCTATGAGGCCGCGCACGCCGCCCGGCAGGCCGAGGAGGACCAGCGGGAGGTCGCCGAGAGCGAGCTGAGCCAGGCCCTGCGGGCCGTGTTCGCCGAGGTGCAGCAGGTGGAGGAGGTCCGCGAGGCGCCCGGGGGAGAGGAGACGGCCCGCGAGCTGACCGAGGCCGTGCGCAGGGTGCCGATGGCCCGCCGCTTCCACAACGACGCCGTCGGCGCGGCCCGCAGACTCCGCGAGCACCGCAAGGTCCGCTGGTTCCGCCTGGCCGGCCACGCCCCCTTCCCCATGTCCTTCGAAATGGACGACGAACCACCGGCGGCGCTGGCGGACCGGTCGGCGTAGCCGGCCCCACGGCCCGTCACCCGTGGGGTGGTCGGCTTCGGGCCGACAAACGGCCGGGGCAGGTGACATGACGATCGTGGTGGCGACGACGGAAGCGCGGGAACGAATCCCGGGGACGGGCCCCTTCCCCCCACTGGGACGGGCGGGCCGGGGCAGGGGTGCAGGAGGCGCAGCCCCGCCGGGGTGTGGGGCAGAGCCCTGGAGCGGGGCTCCTTCCCTCATCGCGACGGACGGGCAGGGAAGACCGAGCCAGGGGTGCAGGGGACGGAGTCCCCGCCGGGGCTTGGGGCGGAGCCCCAGGGCGAGGACCCCTCTCCCTGCCGGGACGGGCGGACCGGGTGGGCCAAGCCGGGGCGCCGCCCGATGGGGTCCGGGGCGGCGCCCCAGGGGCGGGCGCGGCGTCCGGACCAGGGCCCCGGGAGGGAAAAGGATCCACCGGGTTTCCATTGGCCCTTGCCGTGGACTGGTCCACTCACGTTTCCTCAGCGGTGCACCAAACCCTCTTTTCCACCCGAGTGAGGTCACCCGTGTCCACCACGATTTCCGACTCCGCCCAGACTCCCGAGACCGGCACCGCGCGCGTGAAGCGCGGCATGGCGGAGCAGCTCAAGGGCGGCGTGATCATGGACGTCGTCACGCCGGAGCAGGCGAAGATCGCCGAGGACGCGGGCGCCGTCGCGGTCATGGCCCTGGAGCGGGTCCCGGCCGACATCCGCAAGGACGGCGGAGTGGCCCGCATGTCCGACCCGGACATGATCGAGAGCATCATCGAGGCCGTCTCCATCCCGGTCATGGCCAAGTCCCGCATCGGCCACTTCGTCGAGGCCCAGGTCCTGCAGTCCCTCGGCGTCGACTACATCGACGAGTCCGAGGTCCTCACCCCGGCCGACGAGGTCAACCACTCCGACAAGTGGGCCTTCACCACCCCCTTCGTCTGCGGTGCCACCAACCTGGGCGAGGCCCTGCGCCGCATCGCCGAGGGCGCCGCGATGATCCGCTCCAAGGGCGAGGCCGGCACCGGCAACGTCGTCGAGGCCGTCCGCCACCTGCGTCAGATCAAGAACGAGATCGCCCGGCTGCGCGGCTACGACAACCACGAGCTGTACGCCGCCGCCAAGGAGCTGCGCGCCCCGTACGAGCTGGTCAAGGAGGTCGCCGAGCTCGGCAGGCTCCCGGTCGTGCTGTTCTCCGCCGGCGGCGTGGCCACCCCCGCCGACGCCGCCCTGATGCGCCAGCTCGGCGCCGAGGGCGTCTTCGTCGGCTCCGGCATCTTCAAGTCCGGCGACCCGGCCAAGCGCGCCGCCGCCATCGTGAAGGCCACCACCTTCTACGACGACCCGAAGATCATCGCGGACGCGTCCCGCAACCTCGGCGAGGCCATGGTCGGCATCAACTGCGACACCCTCCCCGAGTCCGAGCGCTACGCCAACCGCGGCTGGTAACCACCTCCATGACCGACGAAGCCCCCGTCATCGGCGTCCTGGCCCTCCAGGGCGACGTACGGGAGCACCTCATCGCCCTGGCCGCGGCCGACGCCGTGGCCAGGGCGGTGCGGCGCCCCGAAGAGCTCGCCGGGGTCGACGGCCTGGTCCTCCCCGGTGGCGAGTCCACCACCATCTCCAAGCTGGCCGTCCTCTTCGACGTGATGGACCCGCTCCGCGCGCGCGTGCGCGACGGCATGCCCGTCTACGGCACCTGCGCCGGCATGATCATGCTCGCCGACAAGATCCTCGACCCGCGCGCGGGCCAGGAGACCGTCGGCGGGATCGACATGATCGTGCGCCGCAACGCCTTCGGACGGCAGAACGAGTCCTTCGAGGCGGCCGTCGACGTCAAGGGCGTCGCGGGCGATCCCGTGGAGGGCGTCTTCATCCGAGCCCCCTGGGTCGAGTCCGTCGGCGCCGGGGCCGAAGTGCTCGCCGAGCACGACGGACACATCGTCGCGGTCCGTCAGGGCAACGCGCTGGCCACCTCGTTCCACCCGGAACTGACCGGCGACCACCGCGTGCACGCCCTGTTCGCCGACATGGTGCGCGCGAGCCGGACATCGGACTCCTTGTAGGATTCCAGCGTTCGCACGAAGACGGGTTACGTGAAGGAGACAGGCAGATGGCCGGCCACTCTAAATGGGCCACGACGAAGCACAAGAAGGCCGTCCTCGATGCCAAGCGCGGCAAACTCTTCGCGAAGCTCATCAAGAACATCGAGGTCGCCTCCCGTATGGGCGGCGCCGACCTGGACGGCAACCCGACGCTGTACGACGCCGTCCAGAAGGCGAAGAAGCAGTCGGTCCCCAACAAGAACATCGACTCGGCGATCAAGCGCGGCGCGGGCCTGGAGGCCGGCGGCGCCGAGTACGAGACGATCATGTACGAGGGCTACGGCCCGAACGGTGTCGCCCTGCTCATCGAGTGCCTCACCGACAACCGCAACCGCGCCGCCTCGGACGTCCGCGTCGCCATGACCCGCAACGGCGGCTCCATGGCCGACCCCGGCTCGGTGTCGTACCTCTTCCACCGCAAGGGCGTCGTGATCGTCCCCAAGGAGGAGCTGGCCGAGGACGACGTCCTGGCCGCCGTCCTGGACGCGGGCGCCGAGGAGGTCAACGACCTCGGTGAGAACTTCGAGGTGATCAGCGAGGCCACCGACCTGGTCGCGGTCCGCACCGCCCTCCAGGACGCGGGCATCGACTACGACTCCGCCGAGGCCAACTTCGTCCCGACCATGCAGGTCGAGCTGGACGAGGAGGGCGCCAAGAAGATCTTCAAGCTGATCGACGCGCTCGAGGACAGCGACGACGTGCAGAACGTCTTCGCCAACTTCGACGTCAGCGACGAGATCATGGAGAAGGTCGGCGCCTGACGCCGCCACGAGCTTCGCGGGGTTTCGACGGGCCGGCGGGACACTCCCGCCGGCCCGTCCCTTTGCGGGCGCTGTCAGTGGCACCCGATAGCCTGCACGAACAGGCGATTGATGGGAGGGCTGGTAGGCGTGCGCGTACTGGGGGTGGACCCGGGGCTGACCCGCTGCGGTGTCGGCGTCGTCGAGGGGGTCGCGGGCCGGCCGCTGACCATGCTCGGCGTCGGTGTCGTCCGCACTGCGGCGGACGCCGACCTGAGCCACCGCCTCCTCGCCGTCGAGCAGGGCATAGAACAGTGGCTGGACGAGCACCGGCCCGAATACGTCGCCGTGGAGCGCGTGTTCAGCCAGCACAACGTGCGCACCGTCATGGGCACCGCCCAGGCCAGCGCCGTGGCGATGCTCTGCGCGGCCCGCCGCGGCATCCCCGTCGCCCTGCACACCCCCAGCGAGGTCAAGGCCGCCGTCACCGGCAGCGGCCGCGCCGACAAGGCACAGGTCGGCGCCATGGTCACCCGGCTGCTGCGGCTCGACGCGCCCCCGAAGCCGGCCGACGCCGCCGACGCCCTCGCCCTAGCGATCTGCCACATCTGGCGCGCCCCCGCGCAGAACCGGCTCCAGCAGGCCGTCGCCCTGCACGCGGCCGAAGCACCGAGGACAACGAAAGGCCGTACGACATGATCGCCTTCGTCAGCGGCACCGTCGCCGCACTCGCCCCCGACACCGCGGTGGTCGAGGTCGGCGGTGTCGGCATGGCCGTGCGGTGCACCCCGAACACGCTGTCCACGCTCCACCTCGGCCGGCCCGCCAAGCTCGCCACCTCCCTCGTCGTACGGGAGGACTCACTGACCCTGTACGGCTTCGCGGACGACGACGAGCGCCAGGTCTTCGAACTGCTGCAGACCGCCAGCGGGGTCGGACCACGGCTCGCCCAGGCGATGCTGGCCGTGCACACCCCCGACGCCCTGCGCCGAGCCGTCGCCACCGGCGACGAGAAGGCCCTCACCGCCGTCCCCGGCATCGGCAAGAAGGGCGCCCAGAAACTCCTGCTGGAGCTCAAGGACCGGCTCGGCGAGCCGGTCGGCGCCCCCGCGGTGGGCACGCCGGTCACCCAGGGCTGGCGCGACCAGCTGCACGCCGCCCTGATCGGCCTCGGGTACGCCACCCGGGAGGCCGACGAGGCGGTCGCCGCCGTGGCACCGCAGGCCGAGGCCGCCGGTGGCACACCGCAGGTGGGCCAGTTGCTGAAGGCGGCCCTGCAGACCCTGAACCGAGCCCGCTGACCCGCTGACCCACCATTTCCCGAGGCACATCACATGAACTGGGACGACACGACCGACACCCCCGCCGCCGAGCCGCTCGTCGGTCCCGCCGCGGAGCGGCTGGTGGGCTCTGTCGCCGACGGTGAGGACCAGGCCGTCGAGGCCGCCCTGCGCCCCAAGGACCTGGACGAGTTCATCGGTCAGGAGAGGGTTCGCGAGCAGCTCGACCTCGTACTGCGCGCCGCACGCGCGCGCGGGGCCACCGCCGACCACGTACTGCTCTCCGGCGCCCCCGGCCTCGGCAAGACCACCCTGTCCATGATCATCGCGGCTGAGATGGGCGCCCCCATCCGCATCACCTCCGGCCCCGCCATCCAGCACGCGGGCGATCTCGCGGCCATCCTCTCCTCCCTCCAGGAGGGAGAGGTCCTCTTCCTCGACGAGATCCACCGCATGTCGAGGCCCGCCGAGGAGATGCTCTACATGGCCATGGAGGACTTCCGCGTCGACGTCATCGTCGGCAAGGGGCCCGGCGCCACCGCGATCCCGCTCGAACTGCCCCCGTTCACCCTGGTCGGCGCCACCACGCGCGCGGGCCTGCTGCCTCCCCCGCTGCGCGACCGCTTCGGCTTCACCGCGCACATGGAGTTCTACGAGCCCACCGAACTGGAGCGCGTCGTGCACCGCTCGGCGCACCTGCTGGAGGTCGAGATCGAGGCCGACGGCGCCGCCGAGATCGCCGGCCGCTCCCGGGGCACCCCGCGCATCGCCAACCGCCTGCTGCGCCGCGTCCGCGACTACGCGCAGGTCAAGGCCGACGGGTTCATCACGCGCGAGATCGCCGCGGCGGCCCTCGCCGTCTACGAGGTCGACGCCCGCGGCCTGGACCGGCTGGACCGGGCCGTCCTCACGGCCCTGCTGAAGCTGTTCGGCGGCGGACCCGTGGGACTGTCGACGCTCGCGGTCGCCGTGGGGGAGGAGCGCGAGACCGTCGAGGAGGTCGCCGAGCCCTTCCTCGTCCGCGAGGGCCTGCTCGCCCGCACCCCGCGCGGCCGCGTCGCCACCCCCGCCGCCTGGACACACCTCGGCCTGACCCCGCCCCGCTCGTCAGCTGCAGGAACCGGACAACAGGACCTGTTCGGGGCGTGACGGCGACGGCATTGGCCCCGGGAGGAACCCAGGTGCCATGCTGAGCGTTGTTCCCTGCGCGCGGACTCGCCTAGACTCCGCCGTTGCCGCCTTTGCCGGCAGTCCACACACCCCCGTCCATCAGGCCGCTTTCCACCGCGGTCGTGTGAAGGAAGTACCGACCCGTGAGTCTCGTGACCCTCCTCCCGTTCATCGTGCTCATCGGGGCCATGTTCCTGATGACCCGGTCGGCCAAGAAGAAGCAGCAGCAGGCCGAGGAAATGCGGAACCAGATGCAGCCCGGCAGCGGTGTCCGCACCATCGGGGGCATGTACGCGACGGTCAAGGAGGTCAATGACGACACGGTCCTCCTTGACGCCGGCCCCGGTGTCGAGCTGCTGTTCGCCAAGAACTCGATCGGTGCCGTCCTCTCCGACGAGGAGTACAACCGCATCGTCCACGGCATCGAGCACGACCTGAAGTCCGACGTCCCCCTCGTCCCCGACGACGCCTCCTCCCTCACCGAGACCGACGAGCCCGCCGCCGACGCTTCCGGCGCCTCCGACGACAAGCCCATCGACCTCGGCAAGAAGGACACGGCCGACGAACCGGCCGGCAGTGCCGCCGAGACGAAGGCGGAGGAAGAGCCGAAGAAGACCGACGGCGACTCCGACGCGAAGTAGTCACCACCCAGGGCGCGCGGCACCATTCGCGCGCCCTGGGACGTGTCTGCTTCGCGAGGGGTCCTCACACCACGCATGGCCGCCGCCGCGCCCACCCGGCACGGGGCGGCCCGAGAGAGAGCATCGAAAAGGTGACAGTCAAAAACGGACGTTCAGCGAGCGCCCAGGGCAAGCCGGGGCGCTCGCTAGCCCTCATCCTGATCGCCGTCGTGGCGCTCATCGGATCCATGTTCGTCTCCGGAAACACCTCTCCGCGTCTCGGCATCGACCTGGCCGGCGGAACGAGCATCACGCTCCGGGCGGTCCCCGAGCGCGGTCAGGAGTCCGCGATCAACAAGGCCAACATGGACACGGCCGTCAGCATCATGGAACGGCGTGTCAACGGTCTCGGTGTCTCGGAGGCCGAGGTCCAGACCCAGGGAAACGACAACATCATCGTCAACATCCCCAAGGGCACCAACTCCAAGCAGGCCCGCGAGCAGGTCGGCACCACCGCCAAGCTGTACTTCCGTCCCGTCCTCGCCACCGACGTCACCGGCGCCGCCCCGGCCAACCCCTCGCCGAGCGCCTCCCACGAGGTGACCGACAGGTCCACCGGCACCGCCACCCCCTCCGGCCCCCCGACTCCCTCGGCCGCCGAGACCCAGCAGGGCCGCGCGGTCACCGACGCCCTGAAGACGGACGCCACCCCGTCCCCGTCCCCGAGCAGCGGCTCCGGTGACGCCAGCAGCAAGCTCCAGGCGCAGTACGCCTCGCTGGACTGCGGCAAGCAGTCCGTCCGCGCCACCGCGGGCAAGGGCGTGCTGCCCACCGAGGCGACCGTCGCCTGCGGCCGGAACGCGCAGGGCCAGTGGCAGAAATACCTGCTCGGACCCGCCGTGGTGGACGGCACCGATGTCGACAAGGCACAGGCGGTCTTCGACGCGCAGGGTGCCTCCGGCTGGATCGTCCAGCTCGACTTCACGAGCCAGGGCGGCAAGAAGTTCGCGGACATCACCGGCAAGCTGGCCCAGAAGCAGGCACCGCAGAACCAGTTCGCCATCGTCCTGGACGGCGACGTGGTCTCGGACCCCTACGTCCGCAGCGCCATCACCGGCGGCAACGCCGAGATCTCCGGCAGCTTCGACCAGCAGTCCGCCCAGAGCCTCGCCAACATGCTGTCCTACGGCTCCCTGCCGCTGACCTTCAAGGAGGACAGCGTCACCACCGTGACCGCCGCGCTCGGCGGCGAGCAGCTGCAGGCCGGCCTGATCGCGGGCGCCATCGGACTCGCCCTCGTCGTGATCTACCTGGTGGTGTACTACCGGGGCCTGGCGGCGATCGCCGTCGCCTCGCTGATGGTCTCCGCGATGCTGACGTACGCGCTCATGTCGCTGCTCGGCCCGGCCATCGGCTTCGCGCTGAACCTGCCGGCCGTGTGCGGTGCGATCGTCGCGATCGGCATCACCGCGGACTCGTTCATCGTGTTCTTCGAACGCATGAGGGACGAGATCCGCGAGGGCCGCTCGCTGCGCCCCGCCGTGGCCCGCGGCTGGCCGCGGGCCCGGCGCACCGTCCTGGTCTCCGACTTCGTGTCCTTCCTGGCCGCCGCGGTGCTGTTCGTCGTCACCGTCGGCAAGGTCCAGGGCTTCGCGTTCACGCTCGGCCTGACCACACTGCTCGACGTGGTCGTCATCTTCCTGTTCACCATGCCGCTGATGACGATCCTCGCCCGCCGGAAGTTCTTCGCCGGCGGCCACGGCTGGTCGGGACTCGACCCCAAGCGCCTGGGCGCCAAGCCGCCGCTGCGGCGCACCCGCCGTCCCTCCGCCCCCGTCGAGACGAAGGAGGCGTGAGATGTCCAGGCTCGGCAACCTCGGCTCCCGGCTGCACCATGGCGAGATCGGCTACGACTTCATCAAGAACCGCAGGATCTGGTACGGCGTCTCGATCCTGATCACCATCGTGGCCGTCCTGGGCCTGGCGGTGCGCGGCCTGAACATGGGCATCGAGTTCCAGGGCGGAGCGGTCTTCACCACACCGAAGCACATGAGCACCTCGGTGGCCCAGGCGGAGAGCTACGCCCACGACGCCTCCGGCAACGAGGCGATCGTGCAGAAGCTCGGTGACGGCAGCCTGCGCATCCAGATCGCCGGCATCGAGACCGGCAAGTCCGACCAGATCAAGGAAACGCTGGCCAAGGACCTGAAGGTCGACCCGGAGCACATCAACGCCGACCTGGTCGGTCCCAGCTGGGGCGAGCAGATCGCCAACAAGGCCTGGCAGGGCCTGGCGATCTTCATGGTCCTGGTCGTGATCTATCTGGCGATCGCGTTCGAGTGGCGCATGGCGCTGGCCGCGCTGGTCGCCCTGGTCCACGACCTGACGATCACCACCGGTGTCTACGCCCTCGTGGGCTTCGAGGTCACGCCGGGCACGGTGATCGGTCTGCTGACGATCCTCGGTTACTCGCTCTACGACACGGTCGTCGTCTTCGACAGCCTCAAGGAGCAGACGAAGGACATCACCCGGCAGACCCGCTGGACGTACAGCGAGGTGGCGAACCGCTCGATCAACGGCACGCTGATCCGTTCGATCAACACCACCGTGGTGGCGCTGTTGCCGGTGGCGGGCCTGCTGTTCATCGGTGGCGGGGTGCTCGGCGCGGGCATGCTGAACGACATCTCGCTGTCGCTGTTCGTCGGCCTCGCGGCCGGTGCGTACTCCTCGATCTTCATCGCCACGCCGCTCGTCGCCGACCTCAAGGAGCGCGAGCCGCAGATGAAGGCCCTCAAGAAGCGGGTCCTCGCCAGGCGGGCGCAGGGCGCGGCCCAGGGCGAGTCCCTGGAGGCGGAGCCCGCCGGCGTCACGGCCGGTGACGAGCCCGAGTCCGAGGGCGCCGCGCCCGCCACCGCCGCCGCGGTGGGGCCGCACAACCAGTCAGTCTCCCGCGGCCGGGGCCGCGGCCGACCCCCGGGAAAGCGTTGATGACCGATATCCAGGAACTGCTGCTCAGCCGCATTCGTGACGTGGCCGACTACCCGGAGCCGGGGGTGATGTTCAAGGACATCACCCCGCTCCTGGCGGACCCGGCGGCGTTCACGGTGCTCACCGACGCCCTGGCGGAGGTGGGTACCCGCGAGGGGGCGACGAAGGTCGTCGGCCTTGAGGCCCGCGGCTTCATCCTCGGTGCCCCGGTCGCCCTCCGGGCGGGCCTCGGCTTCATCCCCGTGCGCAAGGCGGGCAAGCTTCCCGGAGCGACGCTCAGCCAGGCGTACGACCTGGAGTACGGGTCCGCGGAGATCGAGGTGCACGCGGAGGATCTGAGCGCCGGTGACCGTGTCCTGATCGTCGACGACGTCCTCGCCACGGGGGGCACCGCCGAGGCCTCCATCGAGCTCATCCGCCGGGCCGGCGCGGAGGTCGCCGGGGTGGCGGTCCTGATGGAGCTGGGCTTCCTCGGCGGCCGCACCCGTTTGGAGTCGGTCCTCGCCGGGGCCCCGCTGGAGACGCTGATCACCGTCTGACGCCTGGAACCGAACAAGCCGCAGGGGGCGTTCCGGAAGACCCGGAACGCCCCCTGCGGCTTGTCGGCGACCCTTCTTTGCCGTGATTGGCCGAAACATGATCATCTTGCTCAGATGCTCCTCAAATGATTGGTGTTGCTGATGAGTTGATCGAAAAGATGGGCTTGACCTCCCCGATTGGGGATCATGAAAACGGAGGAACACATGCCCATCCTGAGCAAGACAGGCGCAGGCGTGGTAACGCTTGCCTCGGTCGCGGCGCTCTCCGCGGCGGTCGCACCGGCGAACGCCTCCCAGTCCACCGCGACGACCGAGGCCTCGAACCCGATCGGCGTTCAGTGCTCGTCCAGCTGGAAGAACGCTGTCGGGATCCCCGGACGATGGACCACGATCAAGGACACCACCTGCTCGGTGAGCGGTTACGCGGGCTACAAGGTGGGGTACGAATGGGTGGCGGAGCGTGGAAAGCCGTGCATCCAGGTCAAGGGATTCGCGAACAATCGCGTGAAGTGGTACGACGCCGGGTGCGGCAAGTCCGGGAGCATCAAGGTCCCGTGGGGGAACACGGTCGCCAACAAGGAGATCAAGGTCAAGGGCGCTTCGCTCTTCAAGTGGCGATGAGCCACGCGGCGTACGAATCCGACGACGTCGGCTGACCGGTCACCGGGAGCCTCCGAGGACGCCCCGCCCTTCAGGACGGGGTGGAGGTGTCGCCCGCTTGCGGGGGGGGAGAGAACCGGACGGGCCGGTCCGCCGGTCCCGCAGGCGACGTGAGCCGGGAACCCCCTGCTTCGGCCGGGAGAGGGGTCAACGCCCCGGTGGCTGATCCGACGCCGACACCGCGAAGACGGGCCCGGAGGAATCCGGTGCCCGTCTCGTGTGTTTCCTGGGTGGACGGCCCTCACTTCGGGCTGGAGGCGATCCTGGAGGCCGGGATCGCTACCATGGGGTGTCCGGAGCCTGACCGGGGACCCGGATCGCGTACGAGGAGCCCTCTTGCCAGACGAGGCCCAGCCACTGACCGCCGCCAAGCCCGAGCCGGCCTCGGCGCCCGCGGCGAAGCCCGCGCCGCACGCGAAGAACGACACCCGCGGGACGGCCGAGCACGCCCAGTCCGCGCCCGTCGGCAAGTCGGCCCAGCCCGCACGTCCCAAGCCGGCTCCTCCCGAGCGCTCCGCCCAGCCCCCGGCCGTACGCCCCTCCGCCGGCCAGGCAGGCCGCTCCGGCTCCTCCAACCGCGTCCGCGCCCGCCTCGCCCGCCTGGGTGTGCAGCGGGCCAATCCGTACAACCCGGTCCTGGAGCCGCTGCTGCGGATAGTGCGCAGCAATGACCCCAAGATCGAGAACGCCACCCTCCGGCAGATCGAGCGCGCCTACCAGGTGGCCGAGCGCTGGCACCGCGGGCAGAAGCGCAAGAGCGGCGACCCGTACATCACGCACCCGCTCGCCGTCACCACCATCCTCGCCGAGCTGGGCATGGACCCGGCCACCCTCATGGCCGGCCTGCTGCACGACACCGTCGAGGACACCGAGTACGGCCTGGACCAGCTGCGCCGCGACTTCGGGGACACCGTCGCCCTGCTCGTCGACGGCGTCACCAAGCTGGACAAGGTCAAGTTCGGCGAGGCCGCGCAGGCCGAGACCGTGCGGAAGATGGTCGTCGCCATGGCCAAGGACCCCCGCGTCCTGGTCATCAAGCTCGCCGACCGCCTGCACAACATGCGCACCATGCGCTACCTCAAACGCGAGAAGCAGGAGAAGAAGGCGCGGGAAACGCTCGAGATCTACGCGCCGCTCGCCCACCGCCTGGGCATGAACACCATCAAGTGGGAGCTGGAGGACCTCGCCTTCGCGATCCTCTACCCCAAGATGTACGACGAGATCGTCCGCCTGGTCGCCGAACGCGCCCCCAAGCGCGACGAGTACCTCGCGATCGTCACCGACGAGGTCCAGGCGGACCTGCGCGCCGCCCGCATCAAGGCCACCGTCACCGGACGGCCGAAGCACTACTACAGCGTCTACCAGAAGATGATCGTCCGCGGCCGTGACTTCGCGGAGATCTACGACCTGGTGGGTATTCGTGTACTCGTCGACACGGTCCGTGACTGCTACGCCGCCCTCGGCACCGTGCACGCGCGATGGAACCCGGTCCCCGGCCGGTTCAAGGACTACATCGCGATGCCCAAGTTCAACATGTACCAGTCGCTTCACACGACGGTCATCGGCCCCAACGGCAAGCCCGTCGAACTGCAGATCCGTACGTTCGACATGCACCGCCGCGCCGAGTACGGCATCGCCGCCCACTGGAAGTACAAGCAGGAGGCCGTCGCCGGCGCCTCCAAGGTCCGTACCGACGCGCCGAAGCCCGCCGGCAAGGCCGGCAAGGACTCGGCCGCCATCAACGACATGGCGTGGCTGCGGCAACTGCTGGACTGGCAGAAGGAGACCGAGGACCCCGGCGAGTTCCTGGAGTCGCTGCGCTTCGACCTCTCCCGCAACGAGGTCTTCGTCTTCACCCCCAAGGGCGATGTCATCGCGCTCCCGGCCGGTGCCACCCCGGTGGACTTCGCCTACGCCGTCCACACCGAGGTCGGCCACCGCACGATAGGAGCGCGGGTCAACGGCCGTCTCGTACCGCTGGAGTCGACCCTGGACAACGGCGACCTGGTGGAGGTCTTCACCTCCAAGGCGGCCGGCGCGGGTCCCTCCCGCGACTGGCTCGGCTTCGTCAAGTCGCCGCGCGCCCGCAACAAGATCCGCGCCTGGTTCTCCAAGGAGCGCCGGGACGAGGCGATCGAGCAGGGCAAGGACGCCATCGTCCGCGCGATGCGCAAGCAGAACCTGCCGATCCAGCGCATCCTGACCGGCGACTCGCTCGTCACCCTCGCGCACGAGATGCGCTACTCGGACATCTCCGCGCTGTACGCGGCGATCGGCGAGGGCCATGTCTCCGCGCAGAACATCGTGCAGAAACTCGTCCAGGCGCTCGGCGGCGAGGAAGCGGCCACCGAGGAGATCGACGAGAGCGTGCCGCCCTCGCGCGGACGCGGCCGCAAGCGCCGCTCCAGCGCCGACCCGGGCGTCGTCGTCAAGGGCGTCGAGGACGTGTGGGTCAAGCTGGCCCGCTGCTGTACGCCCGTCCCCGGCGACCCGATCATCGGCTTCGTCACCCGCGGCAGCGGCGTATCGGTTCACCGCAGCGACTGCGTCAACGTGGAGTCACTCTCCCGCGAGCCGGAGCGCATCCTCGACGTCGAGTGGGCGCCCACCCAGTCCTCCGTCTTCCTGGTCGCCATCCAGGTCGAGGCCCTGGACCGCTCGCGGCTGCTCTCGGACGTCACCCGCGTGCTGTCCGACCAGCACGTCAACATCCTCTCCGCGGCCGTCCAGACCTCCCGCGACCGCGTAGCCACCTCCCGCTTCACCTTCGAGATGGGCGACCCCAAGCACCTGGGTCACGTCCTGAAGGCCGTACGGGGCGTGGAGGGCGTCTACGACGTCTACCGGGTCACCTCGGCACGCAGCCGGGCGTAGCAGCCCGCGGCCACCACCGCGGAAACGGCCGAGGGCTCCCGTACGCGCCGTACGGGAGCCCTCGACTCGTGGCGGGCGGTGGTGTCAGCCGCCGAACTCCTGCAGGCCCTTCAGAGCCTGGTCCAGGAGCGCCTGGCGGCCCTCCAGCTCCTTCTCCAGCTTGTCGGCCTTGGCCGTGTTGCCCTGGGTGCGCGCCTGCTCGATCTGGCCCCTCAGCTTGTCCACGGCCGCCTGCAGCTGACCGGTCAGACCCTCGGCACGCGCACGTGCCTCCGGGTTCGTCCGGCGCCACTCGGACTCCTCGGCCTCCTGGATGGCCCGGTCGACGGTGTGCATCCGGCCCTCGACCCGCCCCCGCGCGTCCCGCGGCACATGGCCGATGGCCTCCCAGCGCTCGTTGATCGAGCGGAAGGCGGCCCGGGCGGCCTTCAGGTCCGTGATCGGCAGCAGCTTCTCGGCCTCCTCGGCCAGCTCCTCCTTCAGCTTCAGGTTCTCCGCCTGCTCGGCGTCCCGCTCGGCGAACACCGAGCTGCGGGCGGCGAAGAAGATGTCCTGGGCGCCGCGGAAACGGTTCCACAGGTCGTCCTCGTGCTCGCGCTGGGCGCGGCCCGCGGCCTTCCACTCCGCCATCAGATCGCGGTAGCGGGCCGCGGTCGGCCCCCAGTCGGTCGAGCCCGACAGCGCCTCGGCCTCGGCGACCAACTGCTCCTTGATCCTGCGCGCCTCCTCGCGCTGCGCGTCCAGCTGCGCGAAGTGCGCCTTGCGCCGCTTGGAGAACGCCGACCGCGCGTGCGAGAAGCGGTGCCACAGCTCGTCGTCGGACTTGCGGTCCAGGCGCGGCAGCCCCTTCCAGGTGTCCACCAGCGCGCGCAGCCGCTCACCGGCCGCCCGCCACTGGTCGGACCGGGCCAGCTCCTCGGCCTCCGCGACCAGCGCCTCCTTGGCCTGCCGGGCCTCGTCCGCCTGCCGGGCGCGCTGGGCCCTGCGCTCCTCACGGCGCGCCTCGACCATCCCGACCAGCTTGTCCAGACGTGCGCGCAGCGCGTCCAGGTCACCGACCGCGTGGTGCGCGTCGATCTGCTCCCGCAGATGGTCGATGGCGGCCTGGGCGTCCTTCGCCGACAGATCGGTGGTCTGCACACGCTTCTCGAGGAGGCCGATCTCGACAACCAGGCCCTCGTACTTGCGCTCGAAGTAGGCCAGCGCCTCCTCGGGGGAGCCGGCCTGCCAGGAACCGACGACCTTCTCGCCGTCGGCCGTACGCACGTACACGGTCCCCGTCTCGTCGACGCGGCCCCACGGGTCGCTGCTCACAGCGCCTCCTCCACATGATGCCTGCGGAGGGCCTCGAAGCTCCCCCGGGCATCGTCCACAATTTCGTCACCGCCAACATAGGCGACCGGTGGGCGGCCTGTCCGCATCCAGCGCGACCGAAATTTCGCAGTTGGCGGTCAGGATGCGGTCAGGATTTGGTGACCGTGGCCTTGTTGATCACGACCGTCGCGTTCGGAGCCCCGTCGCCGGCACCCGTGCTCTCGCCCGCGTCCGCGATCTTCTTCAGCACCTTCAGTCCCGCCTCGGAAACGGTGCCGAACGGTGTGTAGCTGGGCGGCAGCGGACTGTCCTGGTACACCAGGAAGAACTGGCTGCCTCCGGTGTGCGGCTGTCCCGTGTTCGCCATCGCCACCGTGCCCGCCGGGTAGACGCTGCCCTTCAGGCTCTTGTCCTTGAGGTTCTCGTCGGGAATCGTGTACCCGGGCCCGCCGCTGCCCACGGCCGTCGGGTCGCCGCACTGCAGGACGAAGATGCCGCCGGTGGTGAGCCGGTGGCACTTGGTGTGGTCGAAGTAGCCCTTCCCGGCGAGGAAGTCGAAGGAGTTCACGGTGTGCGGCGCCGCCGACGCCTTGAGCGCCATGTCTATCTCGCCGCACGTGGTGTCGAGTTTCATCGTGTACTTCGCCGACTTGTCGACGGTCATCGCCGGTTCCTTGTCCCAGCTCAGCTTCTTCACCGAGCCCGGGGCCGGCTTCGCGCACGGGTCCGGGGCCTTGCTGGTGGCCGAGGGGCTGGGGGTGACGTCCGCGCTCGCGTTGGCCTTGTCGTCCTTGTCGCTCTTCAGCACCTTGGTCGTGTACAGGGCGACACTGCCGATCACGACCACGCCGAGCACCGACGCGATCACGGAGTTGCGCATGCGCGCCCTGCGCCGCGCGGCGGTGCGCCGCTGCTGCTGCCGCAAGAACTTCTCCCGGGCGAGCTGACGTCGCCGCTGCTCCTGGCTGACCACCGGGTTCTCTCCTCAAGCGTCTCGTGTGTCGACCGCTACGCGTGCGACGGCCGAGCCGACCGTCCGCGTGTGACCCGTACCGTATATGGGTTCGCTGAGGATCCGGCAGCGCCGGTAGGCTCTGACAACAGCTGTAGCCACCCGTACCCACACAACGAAGGACGATCGTGCTCATTGCCGGGTTCCCCGCCGGGGCCTGGGGGACGAACTGCTACCTCGTCGCCCCCGCCGCCGGTGAGGAGTGCGTGATCATCGACCCCGGCCACCAGGCCGCCCAAGGCGTCGAGGAAGTGGTCAGGAAGCATCGGCTCAAGCCCGTCGCCGTCGTCCTCACCCACGGCCACATCGACCACGTGGCCTCGGTCGTCCCGGTCTGCGGCGCGCACGACGTACCGGCGTGGATCCACCCGGCCGACCGGTACATGATGAGCGACCCCGAGAAGGCGCTCGGCCGTTCCATCGGGATGCCGCTGATGGGCGAGCTGACCGTGGGGGAGCCGGACGACGTCAAGGAGCTGGCCGACGGCGCCGAGCTGGCCCTGGCCGGCCTGGAGTTCTCCGTCGCGCACGCGCCCGGCCATACCAAGGGGTCGGTGACGTTCCGGATGCCCGAGAGCGCGGACGTTCCGCAGGTGTTCTTCTCCGGGGATCTGCTCTTCGCCGGCTCCATCGGACGCACCGACCTGCCCGGCGGTGACATGGCCGAGATGCTCGACTCGCTGGCCCGCGTGTGCCTGCCGCTCGACGACTCGACCGTGGTGCTGTCCGGCCACGGCCCCCACACGACCATCGGCCAGGAGCGCGCCGCCAACCCCTATCTGCGACAGGTGGCCGCCGGCCTGGGAGCGCACCTGGACGACGCTCCCCGACGAGGAATGTGACGAGAGACCTTCCGTGAGCACCTTCAAAGCCCCCAAGGGCACGTACGACCTGGTCCCGCCGGACTCCGCCACGTACCTGGCGGTCCGTGAGGCGATCGCCGCCCCGCTGCGCAACTCCGGCTACGGCTACATCGAGACACCCGGCTTCGAGAACGTGGAGCTCTTCGCGCGCGGGGTCGGCGAGTCCACCGACATCGTGACCAAGGAGATGTACGCCTTCGAGACCAAGGGCGGGGACAAGCTGGCCCTCCGTCCCGAGGGCACCGCCTCCGTGCTGCGCGCCGCCCTGGAGGCCAACCTCCACAAGGCGGGCAACCTGCCGGTCAAGCTCTGGTACTCCGGCTCCTACTACCGCTACGAGCGCCCCCAGAAGGGCCGCTACCGCCACTTCTCCCAGGTCGGCGCGGAGGCCATCGGCGCCGAGGACCCGGCGCTGGACGCCGAGATGATCATCCTCGCCGACCAGGCGTACCGCTCGCTGGGCCTGAGAGACTTCCGCATCCTGCTCAACAGCCTCGGCGACAACGAGTGCCGCCCGGTCTACCGCGCCGCCCTGCAGGACTTCCTGCGCGGACTGGACCTGGACGACGACACCCGCCGCCGGGTCGACATCAACCCCCTGCGCGTCCTCGACGACAAGCGGGAGACGGTCCAGAAGCAGCTGACGGGCGCCCCGCTGCTGCGCGACTACCTGTGCGACGCCTGCAAGGCCTACCACGAGGAGGTGCGGACCCTGCTGGTGGCCCAGGGCATCGCCTTCGAGGACGACCCCAAGCTGGTCCGCGGCCTGGACTACTACACGCGCACCACCTTCGAGTTCGTCCACGACGGCCTGGGCTCCCAGTCCGCGGTGGGCGGCGGTGGCCGCTACGACGGCCTCTCCGAGATGATCGGCGGCCCCGCCCTGCCCTCGGTCGGCTGGGCGCTGGGCGTGGACCGCACCGTCCTGGCCCTTCAGGCGGAGGGCATCGAACTCCAACTCCCCTCCACCACCAGCGTCTTCGCGGTGCCCCTCGGCGAGGAGGCCCGCCGTGTCCTCTTCGCGAAGGTCACCGAACTGCGCAAGGTGGGCATCGCGGCCGACTTCTCGTACGGCGGCAAGGGCCTGAAGGCGGCGATGAAGGCGGCCAACCGCTCGGGCGCGCGCTACGCCCTCGTGCTGGGCGAGCGGGACCTCGCCGAGGGTGTCGTCCAGCTCAAGGACATGGAGTCCGGCGAGCAGGCGGCGATCGGCGTCAACGAGATCGTGGCGGAGCTGGAGTCACGGCTCGGCTGAGAGACGGCGAGCACGGTGAGCCGGGCGGCCCGTACCGCCCGGCTCGTCCACTGTCCGGAACCGGACGTTCGAGGACGACTCCGCGCACCTTCTTGTGTCCACCTCACGGTGAGCACACGCGTGTGTGCGGCACAATGGCCGTGCCCGAAGCAGGTCCGACTCACAAGTGACGGAATCGGCGTGATGAGCAAGACGACGGTCAAGGACGTGTCCGCGGAATCCGAGCCGGAACGCGCGGTGCCCACGCCGCGCACGGTGGGCGGCAGCCGCGCCTTCGCCCTGATGCTGGTGATCACGGGCGCGGCCGGTCTGCTCGCCGCGTGGATCATCACGATCGACAAGCAGAAGATCCTCGAAGGCAAGCTCAGCGGCAAGACCTTCACCCCCAGCTGCAGCCTCAACCCGATCGTGTCGTGCGGCAGCGTCATGGACAGCAAGCAGGCCGTCGTCTTCGGGTTCCCCAACCCGCTGCTCGGCCTGGTCTGCTACGGCATCGTCATCTGCGTCGGCATGAGCCTGCTGGCCCGCGCCACCTTCCCGCGCTGGTACTGGCTGACCTTCAACTTCGGCACACTCTTCGGTGTCTGCTTCGTCACCTGGCTGATGTTCCAGTCGCTGTACCGGATCAACGCGCTGTGCCTGTGGTGCTCGCTCGCCTGGGCCGCCACGATCGTCATGTTCTGGTACGTGACCTCCTTCAACGTCCGCAACGACTTCCTGCCCGCGCCGCGCCCGGTGAAGAACTTCCTCGCCGAGTTCACCTGGGTGCTGCCGGTCACGCACTGCGGCGCGATCGTCATGCTGATCCTGACCCGCTGGGGCAGCAGCCTCTGGGCCTGAGCCCCGGGGCCCGATCCCGCCGGACAGGCCCCGGGCGTACGGCCCTGACGGTCTTGTCAGTGGTGTGCCATAGGGTTTCAGCGTGGAGCCCGACCTGTTCACCGCCGCAGCAGAAGAACGCCAGGAGAAGGACCCGGCCGCGAGTCCCCTGGCGGTCCGGATGCGCCCGCGCACCCTCGACGAGGTGGTGGGCCAGCAGCATCTGCTCAAGCCGGGCTCGCCGCTGCGGCGGCTGGTCGGCGAGGGCTCGGGCGGCCCGGCGGGACCCTCGTCGGTGATCCTGTGGGGCCCGCCCGGCACCGGCAAGACCACCCTGGCGTACGTCGTCTCCACGACCACCAACAAGCGCTTCGTGGAACTTTCGGCGATCACCGCGGGCGTCAAGGAGGTCCGTGCGGTCATCGACGGCGCCCGCCGGGCCTCCGGCGGCTACGGCCAGGAGACCGTGCTCTTCCTCGACGAGATCCACCGCTTCAGCAAGGCCCAGCAGGACTCCCTGCTGCCGGCGGTGGAGAACCGCTGGGTGACGCTGATCGCGGCCACCACGGAGAACCCGTACTTCTCCGTGATCTCCCCACTGCTGTCCCGCTCCCTGCTGCTCACCCTCGAACCTCTCACCGACGACGACGTCCGCGGCCTGCTCCGCCGTGCCCTCACCGACGAGCGCGGCCTGAAGAGCACCGTCACCCTCCCCGAGGACACCGAGAGCCATCTGCTGCGCATCGCCGGCGGCGACGCCCGCCGCGCCCTGACCGCCCTGGAGGCCGCCGCCGGGGCCGCCCTCGCCAAGGGCGAGAGCGAGATCGGCCTGACCACGCTGGAGGAGACCGTCGACCGGGCCGCGGTGAAGTACGACCGCGACGGCGACCAGCACTACGACGTCGCCAGCGCCCTGATCAAGTCCATCCGCGGCTCCGACGTCGATGCCGCCCTGCACTACCTGGCCCGGATGATCGAGGCCGGCGAGGATCCCCGGTTCATCGCCCGCCGTCTGATGATCTCCGCCAGCGAGGACATCGGCCTCGCCGACCCGGGCGCGCTGCCCATAGCCGTCGCCGCGGCCCAGGCCGTGGCGATGATCGGCTTCCCCGAGGCGGCCCTGACCCTCAGCCACGCCACCATCGCCCTGGCCCTCGCCCCCAAGTCCAACTCGGCGACCACGGCGATCGGCGCCGCCCTGGACGACGTACGCAAGGGACTGGCCGGACCCGTCCCGCCCCACCTGAGGGACGGGCACTACAAGGGCGCGGCCAAGCTCGGCCACGCACAGGGGTACGTCTACCCGCACGACCTGCCCGAGGGCATCGCCGCCCAGCAGTACGCGCCGGACGAACTGAAGAACCGCGAGTACTACACCCCGGGCCGGCACGGCGCCGAGGCGCGGTACGCGGACGCGGTGGAGTGGACCCGCAAGCACCTCGGTCGAAAGCGGCCGTAGGGCCCGGCACGAGGTGTCGGACAGACCCCGGCAGCCTGTAGACTCTCCCGAAGCGCTGAGTCCCGTGTCCGGCACCCCGCAAGGGGGAACGGCACACCAGAGCGGGACATCCAGCCGGAACCCCACCGCCCCAGCGCAGTGGAGATCCAGGAGCGTCGCGCACCGGCGAACGGTGTCGCGGGCAGCCCACCACCACCCGCACACCCCGGGACCGGTCGGTGGGCCACTCGCGTGCTGCACGTATGTGCCCAGACCAGGGAGCGGCTGCCCACCAGGTCCGACGGGACCCGGCGGGATTCCCCGGCTGCGGATGCGACCTCCCCTAACCCTGGTGAAGCCGTATTCACACAGAAACACGAGGTGATCGGTTCCATGGCGAACCAGCCCCGCCCCAAGGTCAAGAAGTCGCGTGCCCTCGGTATCGCGCTGACCCCGAAGGCCGTCAAGTACTTCGAGGCCCGCCCCTACCCGCCGGGTGAGCACGGCCGCGGCCGCAAGCAGAACTCGGACTACAAGGTCCGTCTGCTGGAGAAGCAGCGCCTGCGCGCTCAGTACGACATCTCCGAGCGCCAGCTGGTGCGCGCCTACGAGCGTGCCGCCAAGACCACGATGAAGACCGGTGACGCGCTCCTCATCGAGCTCGAGCGCCGCCTCGACGCGCTGGTCCTGCGTTCGGGCATCGCCCGCACGATCTACCAGGCCCGCCAGATGGTCACCCACGGCCACATCCAGGTCAACGGCCAGAAGGTCGACAAGCCGTCCTTCCTCGTGCGTCCGGACGACGTCGTCCAGGTCCGCGACCGCAGCAAGGACAAGACGCTCTTCCAGATCGCCCGCGAGGGCGGCTTCGCCCCCGAGGGCGAGACCCCGCGCTACCTGCAGGTGAACCTCAAGGCCCTGGCGTTCCGCCTGGACCGTGAGCCGAACCGCAAGGAGATCCCGGTGATCTGCGACGAGCAGCTCGTCGTCGAGTACTACGCCCGCTGACCCAGGCCGGCCGCAGTACCTCAGCCCGCCGTCTCCCCACCTTCCGGGTGGGCGAGGCGGCGGGCTCGCGTATGCCTCCCCGGCGCCGGTCCCGCCGCCCCGGTGCCCCCGCCGGACACGGAGCCCGATTCCGCAGCGCGCGGGCGGTAATCCGGTACGGAGCGCCACCCCCGGCGCGATAGGCTCGGTGCACGACTTTTTCGATGTTCTCGATGTTCAGGCACGGATCAGGGAGCGGGTGCGCACAGTGTCCGGTGGTGAGGTGGCCGGGATCCTGGTGGCCGTCTTCTGGGCGATCCTGGTCTCCTTCCTCGCCGTCGCACTGGTGAGGCTGGCCCAGACGCTCAAGGCGACCACCAAGCTCGTGGCGGACGTGACCGACCAGGCCGTTCCGCTGCTGGCCGACGCCTCCCAGGCGGTGCGCTCCGCGCAGACCCAGATCGACCGTGTCGACGCGATCGCCTCCGACGTCCAGGAGGTCACCTCCAACGCCTCCGCGCTGTCCACCACCGTCGCCTCCACCTTCGGCGGCCCCCTGGTCAAGGTCGCCGCCTTCGGATACGGCGTGCGCCGGGCCCTGGGCGGCCGTAAGGAGGACGTGCCCGTCAAGACGTCGAGGCGTACCGTGATCGTGGGCCGCACCGTCCCGGCCGCGCGGCGGGGAAAGCGGAACAACCGGGAGAAGTAAGGACTAGCGATGTTCCGCCGTACGTTCTGGTTCACCACAGGTGTCGCCGCCGGCGTGTGGGCCACCACCAAGGTCAACCGCAAGCTGAAGCAGCTGACCCCCGAGAGCCTCGCCGCGACCGCGGCGAACAAGGCGCTCGAGGCGGGCCACCGGCTCAAGGACCGCGCGGTCGGCTTCGCGCTCGACGTCCGCGACAACATGGCCCAGCGGGAGGCCGAACTCGGCGAGGTGCTCGGCATCGACGCCCCCGTCGACCCCGAACTCCCCTCCCCCAAGCTCTCGGCTGCGCTCGAGCAGGGGGTACCCCCATCGAGGCGGTACGCCGCCATCGAGAACCACAACAGCCCGAAGCACGCCGGGAATCCCACGGACCCGACGTACCCGACGTACTCGTACAACCGGAATGAGGACCACTGATGGAGTCGGCTGAGATCCGCCGTCGCTGGCTGAGCTTCTTCGAGGAGCGCGGGCACACCGTCGTCCCTTCGGCGTCGCTCATCGCGGACGACCCGACTCTGCTCCTCGTCCCGGCCGGCATGGTGCCCTTCAAGCCCTACTTCCTGGGCGAGGTCAAGCCGCCCTACCCGCGCGCCACCAGCGTGCAGAAGTGCGTGCGCACGCCCGACATCGAAGAGGTCGGCAAGACCACCCGGCACGGCACGTTCTTCCAGATGTGCGGCAACTTCTCCTTCGGCGACTACTTCAAGGAAGGCGCCATCAAGCTGGCCTGGGAGCTGCTCACCACCCCCCAGGACAAGGGCGGTTACGGCCTGGAGCCGGAGAAGCTCTGGATCACCGTCTACCAGGACGACGACGAGGCCGAGCGGATCTGGCACGAGGTCGTCGGCGTGCCCAAGGAGCGCATCCAGCGCCTGGGCATGAAGGACAACTTCTGGTCCATGGGCGTGCCCGGCCCGTGCGGCCCCTGCTCCGAGATCAACTACGACCGCGGCCCCGATTTCGGCGCCGAGGGCGGCCCCGCCGTCAACGACGAGCGGTACGTGGAGATCTGGAACCTCGTCTTCATGCAGTACGAGCGCGGCGAGGGCACCGGCAAGGACAACTTCGAGATCCTCGGCGACCTGCCGAACAAGAACATCGACACCGGCCTCGGCCTGGAACGGCTCGCCATGATTCTGCAGGGCGTGCAGAACATGTACGAGATCGACACCTCCATGGCCGTCATCGAGAAGGCCACCGAGCTGACCGGTGTCGCCTACGGCGACGCCCACGACTCGGACGTCTCCCTGCGCGTGGTCACCGACCACATGCGCACCGCCACCATGCTCATCGGCGACGGCGTCACCCCCGGCAACGAGGGCCGCGGCTACGTGCTGCGCCGCATCATGCGCCGCGCCATCCGCAACATGCGGCTGCTCGGCGCCACCGGTCCGGTCGTCAAGGACCTGATCGACGTCGTCATCGACATGATGGGCCGGCAGTACCCGGAGCTGGTCACCGACCGCGAGCGCATCGAGAAGGTCGCCCTCGCCGAGGAGGCCCGCTTCCTCAAGACCCTCAACGCCGGCACGAACGTGCTGGACAGCGCCGTCGCCGAGACCAAGGCCACCGGCTCCGGCGTGCTGCCCGGCGACAAGGCCTTCCTGCTCCACGACACCTGGGGCTTCCCCATCGACCTCACCCTGGAGATGGCCGCCGAGCAGGGCCTCACCGTGGACGAGGAGGGCTTCCGCCGCCTGATGAAGGATCAGCGGGAGCGTGCCAAGGCCGACGCCCGGGCCAAGAAGACCGGCCACGCCGACCTCGGCGCCTACCGTGAGATCGCCGACACCGCCGGCGAGACCGGCTTCATCGGCTACACCGACACCGAGGGCGAGTCCACGATCGTCGGCATCCTCGTCGACGGAGTCCCCTCCCCGGCCGCCGCCGAGGGCGACGAGGTCGAGGTCGTCCTGGACCGCACCCCGTTCTACGCCGAGGGCGGCGGCCAGATCGGCGACACCGGCCGGATCAAGGCCGACTCCGGTGCCGTCATCGAGGTCCGCGACTGCCAGAAGCCGGTCCCGGGCGTCTACGTCCACAAGGGCGTCGTCCAGGTCGGCGAGGTCACCGTCGGCGCCAGGGCCCACGCCTCGATCGACGCCCACCGCCGCAAGGCCATCGCCCGCGCCCACTCGGCCACGCACCTGACCCACCAGGCGCTGCGCGACGCCCTCGGCCCGACGGCCGCCCAGGCCGGCTCCGAGAACCAGCCGGGCCGCTTCCGCTTCGACTTCGGCTCCCCGTCCGCCGTACCGCAGACGGTGATGACCGACGTCGAGCAGAAGATCAACGAGGTGCTCGCCCGCGACCTCGACGTGCACGCCGATGTCATGAGCATCGACGAGGCCAAGAAGCAGGGCGCCCTCGCCGAGTTCGGCGAGAAGTACGGCGATCGCGTGCGCGTGGTGACCATCGGCGACTTCTCCAAGGAGCTGTGCGGCGGCACCCACGTGCCCAACACCGCCCAGCTGGGCCTGGTGAAGCTGCTCGGCGAGTCGTCGATCGGCTCCGGCGTGCGCCGTGTCGAGGCCCTGGTCGGCGTGGACGCCTACCACTACCTCGCCCGCGAGCACACGGTCGTGAACCAGCTGACCGAACTGCTCAAGGGCCGCCCGGAGGAGCTGCCGGAGAAGGTCTCCGCGATGCTCGGCAAGCTGAAGGACGCCGAGAAGGAGATCGAGAAGTTCCGCGCCGAGAAGGTGCTGCAGGCCGCCGCGGGGCTCGCCGAATCCGCCAAGGACGTCAGGGGCGTGGCCGTGGTCACCGGCCGGGTCCCGGACGGCACCACGCCGGACGACCTGCGCAAGCTGGTCCTCGACGTACGCGGCCGCGTCCAGGGCGGCCGGGCCGCCGTGGTCGCCCTGTTCACGGTGAACAACGGCAAGCCGCTGACGGTCATCGCCACCAACGAGGCCGCCCGTGAGCGGGGTCTGAGCGCCGGTGACCTGGTCCGCACCGCCGCCAAGACCCTCGGCGGCGGCGGTGGCGGCAAGCCGGACGTCGCCCAGGGCGGCGGCCAGAACCCGGCCGCCGTCGGCGAGGCCGTGGACGCCGTGGAACGCCTCGTGGCGGAGACGGCGAAGTGATGAGGGCCCAGTGGTGAGGAAGGGACGCCGGCTCGCGATCGACGTCGGGGACGCCCGTATCGGGGTCGCCTCCTGCGACCCCGACGGGATCCTCGCCACCCCGGTGGAGACGGTCCCCGGCCGGGACGTCCCGGCGGCGCACCGCCGGCTCCGGCAGCTCGTCGCGGAGTACGAGCCGATCGAGGTCGTCGTCGGGCTCCCGCGTTCCCTCAAGGGGGGCGAGGGCCCGGCCGCGATCAAGGTCCGCGCCTTCGCCGGGGAGCTGGCCCAGGGCATCGCCCCGGTGCCGGTCCGGCTGGTGGACGAGCGGATGACCACGGTGACGGCCAGTCAGGGCCTGCGGGCTTCCGGGGTAAGGTCCAGGAAGGGACGCTCCGTGATCGACCAGGCCGCCGCTGTCATCATCCTGCAGCAGGCCCTGGAATCCGAACGAGTGTCAGGCAAAGCACCCGGCGAGGGCGTCGAAGTGGTCATCTGATCGCAGTACGGTAACGTTCCGCGCGATGCGCCGGTGTTCGAACAGCCGGCGCACAGCAAGAGGCGGAACGGGTGCCGGGCCACTACGCCGCGTAACCGCCGCCTCGCGGCTCTAGGGGATCGATGACTGAGTATGGCCGGGGCCAAGGCTCCGAACCGTGGCATCCGGACGACCCGTTGTACGGGGACGGCGGATGGGGAGGGCAGCAGGCCCAGGCGGGTCAGCAGCCCCCCTACGGGGGCCGGCCGCAGCAGCATCCGCAGCAGCCGCAGTACGGCGAATGGGGTCACGAACAGCAGGCCGGCTACGGCGGGCAGTACCAGCAGCAGTACGGCGAGCAGGGCCACCACCAGTACGACCAGCAGCAGTACACGGGCCACTTCCAGGACCAGCGGCAGTACCACCAGGGCGGCTGGGACGGTACCGGCGGTCAGCAGCAGCCGGCGTACCCCGCCGACCCGGTCGACCCCTACGGTCAGCAGGCCGCGGCCTACGACGCCGAGCAGCCCGACTTCTACGGCACCCCCGAGGCCTACCCGCCGCCCCAGCCGCCGAGCCGCCGGCGCGCCGAACCGGAGCCGCGGCCCGACTGGGACCCGGAGCCCGAACCCGGCCAGAAGGACGAGCACCCCTTCTTCGCGGGCGGCGACGAGGACGACGATGCCGACGCCGACGACCCGAAGAACGAGGACCGGGGGCGCGGCGACCGCAAGGGGCGCGGCGGCAAGGGCAAGGGCAAGAAGCGCCGCAGCGGCTGCGCCTGCCTGGTCGTCGTCATGGTGTTCGGCGGCGGTGCGGTCGGCGTCACGTACTACGGCTACCAGTTCTACCAAAATCGTTTCGGCGCGGCACCGGACTACGCGGGCAACGGGAACGGCGAGCAGGTCACGGTCGTCATCCCCAAGGGGGCCGGTGGCTATGTGATCGGCCAGGAGCTGAAGAAGGCGGGCGTCGTCGCGAGCGTGGACGCGTTCGTCTCCGCGCAGGAGGCGAATCCCAACGGCAAGCAGATCCAGGACGGCGTCTACACGCTGCAGAAGCACATGTCGGCCGCGAACGCGGTCCGGCTGATGCTCAGCCCCGAGAGCCGCAGCAACCTGATCATCGCCGAGGGCAAGCGCAACGCCGACATCTACGAGCTCATCGACAAGCGCCTGGAAGTGGACGAGGGCACCACCGCCAAGGTCGCCAAGAGCGAGTGGAAGAGCCTCGGCCTGCCCGCGTGGGCGATGAACCACAAGGACGTCAAGGACCCGCTGGAGGGCTTCCTCTATCCGTCCAGCTATTCGGTCGCCAAGGGGCAGAAGCCCAAGGACGTCCTGAAGCAGATGGTGGCGCGGGCCAACGAGACCTACGAACGGTACAAGTTCGCCGAGAAGGCGAAGGAACTGAACCTGAAGGACCCGTTCGAGCTCGTCACGGTCGCGAGCCTGGTCCAGGCCGAGGGCAAGACGCACGACGACTTCCGCAAGATGTCGGAGGTCGTCTACAACCGCCTCAAGCCGACCAACACCGAGACCTACCAGTTGCTGCAGTTCGACTCGACCTTCAACTACCTGAAGGGCGAGAGCAACATCCACATCAGCGAAAAAGAGATCAACAGCAACAAGAACCCGTACAACACCTACACCAACAAGGGCCTGCCGCCCGGGCCGATCGGAAACCCCGGCGACGACGCCCTGAAGGCGGCCCTGAATCCGACCCACGACGGCTGGATCTACTTCGTGGCGACCGACGGCATGAACAAGACCGAGTTCGCCAAGACCCATGCCGAATTCCTGAAGCTCAAGGACAAGTTCAATGCCAGCTCGGGCAACTGAGGCTCACCGGGCCGCCGTTCTCGGTTCCCCGATCGCCCACTCGCTCTCCCCGGTGCTGCACCGGGCGGCGTACGCCGAGTTGGGGCTCACGCACTGGTCGTACGACCGGTTCGAGGTCGACGAGGCGGGCCTGCCCGGGTTCTTCGAGGGCCTGGGAGCCGAGTGGGCGGGGCTGTCCCTGACCATGCCGCTGAAGCGGGCGGTCATTCCGCTGCTCGACGCGATCAGCGACACGGCCGCCTCCGTCGAGGCGGTCAACACGGTGGTGTTCACCGAGGACGGCCGCCGGCTCGGGGACAACACCGACGTGCCCGGCATGGTCGCCGCCCTGCGCGAGCACGGCATCGAGCAGGTCGGCTCGGCGGCGATCCTCGGCGCCGGCGCCACCGCCTCCTCCGCGCTGGCCGCGCTCGCCCGCGTCTGCACCGGAGAAGTGGTCGCCTACGTCCGCAGCGAGGCCCGCGCCGCCGAGATGCGGCAGTGGGGCGAGCGGCTGGACATCGAGGTCCGTACGGCCGGCTGGGCCGACGCGGCCGAGGCCCTGCGGGCCCCGCTGGTGATCGCCACCACTCCGGCCGGCACCACGGACGCGCTGGCCGGCGCCGTACCCGAACGCCCGGCCACCCTCTTCGACGTCCTCTACGAGCCCTGGCCCACCGCCCTCGCGGCCCGCTGGTCCATGGCCGGCGGCGCCGTCGTCAGCGGCCTCGACCTGCTGGTGCACCAGGCGGTCCTCCAGGTGGAACAGATGACGGGCCGCACCCCGGCCCCCCTGGACGCCATGCGCCGAGCAGGCGAAAAGGCCCTCGCAGACCGCTGACCCCGACCGTTTCCGCCGGAGCGGACGCCGGGGCCCGGTGCCGCCGGTGCGCGGCGGTGCCACGGTTCGAAGGCGGTGCGCCGGGCGTCCGACTGCTGGACCGGCGACCGGGGACGGCGTCCGGACGTGGGAGGATCGGAAGTGGCGGGCCAGGGCCGCGCACCCGGTCGCGCCGTCGCAGTTCCAGGCGCGAGCATGAGGAGCACCGTTGAGCAGGTTGCGTTGGCTGACCGCGGGGGAGTCCCACGGGCCCGCACTCGTCGCCACGCTGGAGGGCCTTCCCGCCGGCGTGCCCGTCACCACTCAGATGGTGGCGGACCACCTCGCACGGCGGCGCCTGGGCTACGGGCGCGGCGCCCGGATGAAGTTCGAGCGTGACGAGGTCACCTTCCTCGGCGGCGTCCGGCACGGACTGACCCTGGGCTCCCCGGTGGCGGTCATGGTGGGGAACACCGAGTGGCCCAAGTGGGAGAAGGTCATGGCCGCCGATCCGGTCGACCCGGCGGAGCTGGCCGAGCTCGCGCGCAACGCTCCGCTGACCCGTCCCCGGCCCGGCCACGCCGACCTGGCCGGCATGCAGAAGTACGGCTTCGACGAGGCCCGGCCGGTGCTGGAGCGCGCCTCCGCGCGCGAGACCGCGGCCCGCGTCGCGCTGGGCACCGTCGCCCGGTCGTACCTGAAGGAGACGGCCGGCATCGAGATCGTCAGCCACGTCGTCGAGCTGGCCGCGGCCAAGGCGCCGTACGGCGTGTACCCGACCCCGGCGGACGTCGAGAAACTGGACGCGGACCCGGTGCGCTGCCTGGACTCGGACGCCTCCAAGGCGATGGTCGCCCAGATCGACCAGGCCCACAAGGACGGCGACACGCTCGGCGGTGTGGTGGAGGTGCTGGCGTACGGCGTGCCGGTGGGCCTGGGCTCGCACGTGCACTGGGACCGCCGGCTGGACGCCCGGCTCGCCGCCGCGCTCATGGGCATCCAGGCGATCAAGGGCGTCGAGGTCGGCGACGGCTTCGACCTGGCCCGGGTGCCCGGCTCCCAGGCCCACGACGAGATCGTCACCACCGACGAGGGCATCAAGCGCGCCACCGGCCGCTCCGGCGGCACCGAGGGCGGGCTGAGCACGGGCGAGCTGCTGCGCGTGCGCGCCGCGATGAAGCCGATCGCGACCGTGCCCCGGGCCCTGAGCACCGTGGACGTGGCCACCGGCGAGGCGGCGCAGGCCCACCACCAGCGCTCCGACGTGTGCGCGGTGCCGGCCGCCGGCATCGTCGCCGAGGCCATGGTCGCCCTCGTCCTCGCCGACGCCGTCGCGGAGAAGTTCGGCGGCGACAGCGTCGCCGAGACCCGCCGCAACGTGCGGTCGTACCTCGACAACCTGGCGATCCGGTGAGCGCCGTACCGGTCGTCGTCCTGGTCGGGCCGATGGGCGTGGGCAAGTCCACCGTCGGCCGGATGCTGGCCGACCGCCTCGGGCTCGCCTACCGGGACACCGACGACGACATCGTGGCCGAGCAGGACCGCACCGTCGCCGAGATCTTCGTCGACGAGGGCGAGAGCGTCTTCCGCGGGATCGAGAAGGACGCGGTGCGCCGGGCACTCGCCGAACACGACGGCGTGCTGGCCCTCGGCGGCGGTGCGATCCTCGACGAGGACACCCGCGCCCTGCTCGCCGGACCGCGGGTGGTCTACCTGTCGATGAACGTCGAGGAGGCCGTCAAGCGCACCGGCCTCAACGCCGCCCGGCCGCTCCTCGCCGTCAACCCGCGCAAGCAGTGGCGCGAGTTGATGGAGGCCCGCCGGCACCTGTACGAGGAGGTCGCCACGGCCGTAGTGGCCACCGACGGCCGTACGCCCGAAGAGGTCACCCAAGCCGTTCTGGACGCACTGGAGTTGAAGGAAGCATGAGCGAGGCAGTGACGCGGATCCACGTCGGCGGCACCGCGGGCAGCGAACCCTACGACGTGCTGGTCGGCCGCCAACTCCTCGGCGAGCTCGGCGGGTTGATCGGTGAGAAGGCCAAGCGCGTCGCCGTCGTCCACCCCGAGGCGCTCGCCGGGACCGGGGACGCGCTCCGCACCGACCTGGCCGAGCAGGGCTTCGAGGCGATCGCCATCCAGGTGCCCAACGCGGAGGAGGCCAAGACCGCCGAGGTCGCCGCCTACTGCTGGAAGGCGCTCGGCCAGTCCGGCTTCACCCGCACCGACGTCATCGTGGGCGTGGGCGGCGGCGCCACCACCGACCTGGCCGGTTTCGTGGCGGCGACCTGGCTGCGAGGGGTGCGCTGGATCGCCGTCCCGACCACCGTGCTCGCGATGGTCGACGCGGCCGTCGGCGGCAAGACCGGCATCAACACCGCCGAGGGCAAGAACCTCGTCGGCGCCTTCCACCCGCCCGCGGGCGTACTGTGCGACCTGGCCGCCCTGGACTCCCTCCCGGTCAACGACTACGTCTCCGGACTGGCCGAGGTCATCAAGGCCGGCTTCATCGCCGACCCGGTGATCCTGGACCTCATCGAGTCCGACCCCGAGGCCGCCCGCACCCCGGCCGGCCCGCACACCGCCGAACTCATCGAGCGCTCCATCCGGGTCAAGGCGGACGTCGTCTCCGCCGACCTCAAGGAGTCGGGGCTCAGGGAGATCCTCAACTACGGGCACACGCTCGGCCATGCCATCGAGAAGAACGAGAGGTACAAGTGGCGGCACGGCGCGGCGGTCGCCGTCGGCATGCACTTCGCCGCCGAACTCGGTCGTCTCGCGGGCCGGTTGGACGACGCCACGGCCGACCGGCACCGCACGGTCCTCGAGTCGGTGGGCCTGCCGCTGCACTACCGCTACGACCAGTGGCCCAGGCTGCTGGAGACGATGAAGGTCGACAAGAAGTCCCGCGGCGACCTGCTGCGCTTCATCGTCCTGGACGGCCTCGCCAAGCCCACCGTCCTGGAGGGCCCGGACCCGGCCGTGCTGCTCGCCGCGTACGGCGAGGTGGGGCAGTAAGTCCCGTCGAGCCCCCCCCGTCCGATCCGCCGTACGGCGACGGGCACTTCGGGCCGCGCCCGGCCGTTCACCCTATGGCGGCCGGGGACGGTACCGTTCGGTAGGCGGCGGGGTCGGGCCCGCCGCCGACGCCAATTGCCTCGTACGAGACGGAGTCGCACCGGATGCAGCACGCAGTGGGTTCACCGCTGCCGCCGCCCCACCAGCCGGGGCACGGACCGGCCGCCGGCCGGCCACCGGCCGCACATCACCCGGGGCCGCACCACCCGGGGCCGCACCACCCGGGGCCACAGCACCCGGGCGCGCCTCACGGTTCCGTGCCCGTGCCCCCGCCACCGCCCCCCGGCTACCCGTCGGCTCCGCCCCCGCAGGGCCCGCAGCCACAGGGCCCGCACCCGTCGGCGCCTCCGGCCCCGCTGCCCGCGCCGGACGCCACGGGCCAC
>NZ_QFDQ01000117.1 GCF_003270085.1 Streptomyces triticisoli
CCCCGCGGGGCCGGCGACGGGCGGGTAGCCGTATCCGCCCGGGGCTGCGGGGCGGCCGGGCGGGGCCGCGGAGGGCGCGTGGGGGGCCCCGGGGGCCTGCTGGCTGCTGGAGGAGGCGAGGGTGCGGCTGCGGACCCGGTACAGGCCGGTGTCCAGGTCCTCGGCCTTCTCCAGGTGGACCTTGATCGGGCCCATGAAGGTGTAGCGCTGCTGCTTGGCGTAGTCCCGCACCATGCCGGCGAGCTCGTCGCCGAGCTGGCCGGAGTAGGGGCTCAGGCGCTCGTAGTCGGGCGCGCTGAGCTCCACGATGAAGTCGTTGGGGACGACGGTGCGGTCGCGGTTCCAGATGGTCGCGTTGTTGTCGCACTCGCGCTGGAGCGCACCCGCGATCTCCACAGGCTGGACCTCGGACTTGAAGACCTTGGCGAAGGTGCCGTTGACCAGACCTTCGAGACGCTGCTCGAACTTCTTCAGGACTCCCATGGGGCACCTCCTCCGTCGTTGCCGTCGTGCTGCCGCGTCTTGCTTACCTGGTACTGCTTACTGATCGTATCCACGCGCCGGTCAATCGGCTGGTTCCCCCTGTCGGCCCTGTCGCACGGGTGTCGACGCCTCCTGGGGATCGCACTCCCACGCGTGATTCTGCCCAGGATCGTAGAGGCGGTCGCCAACCAGTGTCCCGCACCTGAGGGTGGACCTTGCACGGCTCCCGGGGAGACGGGCGGGACCGGTACGAGGTTGATACGCGGACAGGCGCGGGCCGATGCGGAGCGGGGCCTTGCCGGCGCTGCCGCGGAGACCGGCCGCCGGTGCGGTCGGCCCTGGTCGCCTGCCCCGGGAAAGTGATGTGAACCCACCCTTCGGGGCGTGCTAATGTTCTGGATGTCGGAAGGCGCCGGGCCCCAAGGGGGAGGCGGCCGGAGGACACACCCAATGCGCGGGTGGCGGAATAGGCAGACGCGCTGGATTCAGGTTCCAGTGCCCGCAAGGGCGTGGGGGTTCAACTCCCCCCTCGCGCACCATGAGATACCGGGGTACGGGTCTCCGCCAGTGACGGAAGTCACGGTGGGGGCCCGTTTTCGGTTGGTCGGTGAGAGGGCGGCAGGCCCCGGTACGTGAGGTATCTCACGGGCGGGGTCTGTTGTGTTGTGCGGTGGGACCGGTGGGTGTGCGCGGCGTCGGCGGGGTTCCGGGCGCGCTGGTTCCGCAGCCGGAAGGGGCCCGCCCGGTACGGCGCTACGCTGGTCGGGTGACGACCTCGGAAGCTGGACAGGGTGGCGTCGCCGGCGCGGACCGGGCGACGTCCGAAGGTGCTGCGCCGCGGCCCGAGGAGCGGTTGGAGCGGGCCGTGCGGGCCGCCGAACAGGCGCTCATCGAGTACGAGATCGCGGTGGAGACCTTCCGGGTGGAGGTCGAGAACTTCGCTCGGCTGCACGAACAGAGGCTCGGGCCGCTGTATGCGCGGCTGGAGGAGCTGGAGGCGCAGACGGCCGAGGTCAGGGCCGCGCGCACCGGTGACCCCGAGGACCTGCGCAAGGCACAGGAGGCGCGGGCCAGGGTGCAGCCGATCGACGGTGTCGAGGAGCTGCTGCACGGCTGGATGGACTCCCACGGCCTGTTCCCGGAGGCCGTGGCGATGCTCACCGACCAGCCCGTGCGGCCCCCGCAGCGGGTGCGCCCCAGCGAGGAGGCCCGCAGGCTGTACCGCGAGCTGGCCCGCAAGGCCCACCCCGACCTGGCGCAGGAGGACGGCGAGCGCAAGCGGCGCGAGGAGTTCATCACCCGGGTCAACGCCGCCTACGCCCGTGGTGACGAGAACGAGCTGCGGGAGCTGTCCGCGGAGTGGGCGGCCGGCCCGAAGCCCAAGGAGCAGCGGCCGAGCCGCAGCGAGGAGCTCTACGCCCGCCTCGAGTGGCTCGCCGAGCGCAAGGAGTTGCTCACGCTGGTCGCCAAGCAGCTGGAGGACGGGGCGATCGCCGGGATGCTCCGCCTGGCCCCCGACGACCCCGACGGCCTTCTGGACGAGATCGCCGAGAAGCTCCGCAGGGAGGTCGCCGAGCGGGAGGCGGAGCTGGCCGCGCTGCTGAGCCAGGGGTGACGTACATCACCCGCGGTCGTCTGCGCCGCGGGGCCTTCGGGTAGCGTCGAAGCATGCATTTCGGAGCTGGTGTGCCCACGGTCGGGGTCACGGACCTCAAGGACGGCGACTTCCTGCTGGACGTCCGTGAGGACGACGAGTGGCAGGCGGGCCACGCCGAGGGCGCGCTGCACATTCCCCTCAGTGAGTTCGTGGCCCGGTACGGGGAGTTGACCGAGGCGGCGCCCCAGGACGGGCGGGTCCATGTGATCTGCCGTTCCGGCGGGCGGTCGGCCCAGGTCGCGATGTACCTGGTCCAGCAGGGCGTCGACGCGGTGAACGTCGACGGCGGCATGCAGGTGTGGGCGGCCTCGGGCCGGCCCGTCGTGACGGACGAGGGGAAGCCCGGGCACGTGCTGTGACGGCGCCGGGAGTCCGCGGTCTCCTCCCTCCCGCGTGTGCGCCGGCCTGACGGTGCGTCAAGGCGGGCTGGGGGTGTGCCCGCCGGGCGGTCCTGAGTACCGTTCCGGTGCGGCGCCGGGAGGCGGTGCGCGTGGCGGTACGGCGCCCCGCGCGGCCGGGCGACCGGAAGACGGACCGGCATCGGGAACGGGGCGGGATGAACGCGCACGACGAGGACTCGAACGCCCCGCACGGGCGCCACGGGCCGCGTGGCACCGACCGCCACCGGTCGTCCGGCGCCACCGAAGTCCCGTTCACCGCCGGGGCCGGGGAGACCGGCTCGGCGTCCGCCCGGCCGGAGGGCCGCTCCCGGCACTCCCCCGGTCCGGGTGATGGCTCGGGCCCCGTGCCTTCCCCCGGTCCGGCGCGTGGCGGGGTCGCCGCGCTCTCGGTGCCCTACCAGGTCGGGGTCGCCCTGGCGCTCGCCGTTGTCGCGGTGGCCGCCTGTGTGCATCTCGGGATGGTGTTTCTGCATGTCGCGCCGTCGAACACGGTGACCAAGCAGCATGGGAAGGCCATCGACGACTGGATCTACCCGGAGTTCGAGCAGAACTGGAAGCTGTTCGCGCCGAACCCGCTGCAGCAGAACATCGCCGTACAGGCGCGCGCCGAGATCGCCGCCGCGGACGGCGGGACCCGGACCACCGGCTGGTACGACCTGTCCGCCGAGGACGGCCGGGCCATCGAGGGCAACCTGCTGCCCAGCCACACCCAGCAGAACGCGCTGCGCCGCGCCTGGGACCTCTACGGCCTCACGCACGACAGCGACAACCGGCCGGTGGGCCTGCGCGGCGTCCTGGCGGAGCACTACCTGCGCCGCATCGTGGTGCTGCGTCTGGACCGGGCCCGCGCGGCCGGTGCGGGCGGTGTCGTCGAGCGCGTCCAGGTCCGCTGCCGTGTCACCGACGTGCCCCCGCCCAAGTGGAGCGAGGAGAAGGCGCCGGGCGCGCCCGAGTACCGCCTGCTGCCCTGGTGGACGGTGCCGGCCGACGAGGCCCGGGGAGGCGTGCGGTGAACCGGCTCGCGCCGGCGGTCTCGCGCGGGATCGGCCGGGTCACCGAAGCGGCTCTCGGCCCCCACCAGAGTGCCGTGATACGCATCGGCTTCGCCGTGACCTGGCTGCTGTTCCTGCTGCGCGAGTTCCCCCACCGCCAGGAGCTGTACGGCCCCGACGGCCCGTGGAGCCGGCACCTCGCCCAGCAGCTGATCTCGGACAACGGCGCCTTCACGGTCCTGATGTGGTTCGGCGGCCGCTTCTGGTTCGAGACCGTCTACGCGCTGGCCGTGCTGGCGAGCCTGCTGCTCGCGCTGGGCTGGCGCACCCGCACGATGTCCGTGCTGTTCATGGTCGGCGTGCTCTCCCTGCAGAACCACAGCGTCTTCGTGGGTGACGGCGGCGACAACGTGCTGCACCTGATGTCGCTGTACCTGGTCTTCACCCGCTGCGGCCAGGTGTGGTCGCTGGACGCGCGGCGGGCGGCCCGGGTGCGGGCGGCACGCGCGCGTGGGGAGCGGGTGCCCGACCGGGCCGGTCCCGTCCTGTGGAGCGTGCTCGGGCTGTTCCTGGCCGCGGTCACCGCGGCGGGCAGGGTGGAGGGCGAGCGGTTCGTTCCGGCGCTGCTGTGGGCGGTGTGGCTGGGCCTGGCCCTGTGGTGGGTGGCCGGACGGCGCGCGCGGTGGTCCCGGCCGCGGGTCCTGCTGGACGCCGTCGCCGACATCGTGCACAACGGCGCCCTGTTCGTGATCATGGCTGAGGCCTGCCTGATCTACGCCACGGCCGGCTGGTACAAGATCCAGGGCTCGCGCTGGCAGGACGGCACGGCCGTGTACTACCCGCTCCACCTGGACTACTTCTCGCCCTGGCCGGCGCTGGCCGACCTGCTGTCCGCCAGCGGCACACTGGTGATGATCGTGACCTACGGGACGGTGCTCGTGCAGGTCGCCTTCCCGTTCGCGCTGTTCAACCGGCGGGTGAAGAACGTCCTGCTGGCCGCCATGATGACCGAGCACGCGGTGATCGCGGTCGTCCTGGGGCTGCCGTTCTTCTCCCTGGCGATGATCGCGACGGACGCGGTGTTCCTGCCGACGTCCTTCCTGCTCCGGCTGGGCGACCGGGCGTCACGCGCGCGTGCCCGGCTGTCGCGGCGCGGCGGCCGGGGCCCGGTGGGGGGCCCGCGCTCCCCGGAGGACACCGAGCCCGCCCGCGTAGGCTTCCCGGCATGAACGACCCCGTACGCGTCTGGCACCGGCTCGCCGGCGCCTGCGTGCTCCTCGACGGCTTCCACGCCCTCAAGCACGCGGTCCGCTTCGGCGCCGAGGTGCCGGTGGCGGTCAGCGCCGACCGGAGTGCGGCACTCGCCCTCGCCGACGAGCTCGCCCCCGATGTGCGGGACACGCTGGACGCGTTGCTGAGCGAGGTGCCGCGGGAGACGTACGCCTCGCTCGTGCCGCGCCCGCATCCCACCGCCGTGGCCGCCCTGGCCGTACGGCCCTCCCGGGAGGTCAATCTGCGGACACTGGCACATGCGCCCCGCAGCGCGCCGGTCGTCGTCCTGGACCAGCCGCGCAACCTGGGCAACGCGGGAGCGGTGATCCGCCTGGCCGCCGGTTTCGGGGCCACCGGGGTCGTCACCACCGGCACCCTGGACCCCTGGCACCCGACGGTGGTGCGCGGCGGGGCGGGGCTGCACTTCGCGACCGCCGTGGAGCGGCTGGACGTGGACGAGCTCCCGCGCGGGCCGCTGTTCGCGCTCGACCCGGAGGGCGAGGACATCCGCGGGGTGAAGCTGCCCGACGACGCCGTGCTCGCCTTCGGCTCCGAGCGCAGCGGGCTGTCCGCCGCCCTCCGCGCGCGCACCGACCACCTGGTGGCGCTGCCGATGCGCCCCCAGGTCTCCAGCTACAACCTCGCCACCAGCGTGGCGATGACGCTGTACCACTGGAGCGCCACCGGGGGCGCACCTGCGCCCTGACGGGGTTTTCGAAACGCCCTACGCCTCCCGGCGGACCTCCACCACCCGGAAGCGGTTGGCCACGAAGGCGCCGTCGCACAGGGCCGCGTTGGCCGCCGGGTTGCCGCCCGAGCCGTGGAAGTCGGAGAAGGCGGCGGTCTGGTTGACGTACACCCCGCCGGTGAGGTTGAGCGACAGCTGGGCGGCCTCCTCCAGGCACACCTCCTGCACCGCCTGCTCGACCTCCTCGTCGGTCGTGTACGCGCCGACCGTCATCGCGCCCTTCTCGCGGATGGTGCGGCCCAGCAGCTCCACCGCGTCGGCGGCCGAGTCGACGGCGACGGCGAAGGAGACCGGGCCGAAGCACTCGCTCATGTAGGCGGCCTCGGCGTCCGGCTTGGTGCCGTCCAGCTTCACGATCACCGGCGTGCGGACCACCGCGTCCGGGAAGTCGGGGTTCGTCACCTCACGGGAGGCGAGGGCGACCTCTCCGAGGGAGGCCGCGGCCTCCAGGCGGGCCTTGACGTCCGGGTTGACGATCGCGCCGAGCAGCGCGTTGGCGCGCGCGTCGTCGCCGAGCAGGCCGTCCACCGCCTTGGCGAGGTCGGCGGCCACCTCGTCGAAGGACTTGGGGCCGGCGTCGGTGCGGATGCCGTCGCGGGGGATCAGCAGGTTCTGCGGGGTGGTGCACATCTGGCCGCTGTAGAGGGACAGCGAGAAGGCCAGGTTGGCGAGCATCCCCTTGTAGTTGTCGGTGGACTCCACGATCACCGTGTTGACGCCGGCCTTCTCGGTGTAGACCTGTGCCTGGCGGGCGGTGGCCTCCAGCCAGTCGCCGAAGGCCGTCGAGCCGGTGTAGTCGATGATGCGGATCTCGGGGCGGGTGGCCAGGGTCTTGGCGATGCCCTCGCCGGGCCGCTCGGCGGCCAGGGCCACCAGGTTGGGGTCGAAGCCGGCCTCGGCGAGCACCTCGCGGGCGACCTGGACGGTCAGCGCGAGCGGCAGCACCGCGCGCGGGTGGGGCTTGACCAGGACCGCGTTGCCGGTGGCGAGGGAGGCGAACAGGCCCGGATAGCCGTTCCACGTCGGGAAGGTGTTGCAGCCGATGACCAGGGCGACGCCCCTGGGGACCGGGGTGAACTGCTTGGTGAGGGCGAGCGGGTCGCGCTTGCCCTGCGGCTTGGTCCACTCGGCGGTGTCGGGGGTGCGGACCTGCTCCACGTACGCGTACGCCACCGCCTCCAGGCCGCGGTCCTGGGCGTGCGGGCCGCCGGCCTGGAACGCCATCAGGAAGGCCTGGCCGGAGGTGTGCATGACCGCGTGCGCGAACTCGTGCGTCCGGTCGCTGATCCGCTTGAGGATCTCCAGGCACACCACGGCACGCGCCTCCGCGCCCGCGTCCCGCCATGCGCGCTGTCCGGCCCTCATGGCGGGCAGCAGCACGTCGATGTCCGCGTGCGGGTAGCTCACGCCCAGCTCGATGCCGTACGGGGAGACCTCGTCGCCCACCCAGTCGTCGGTGCCGGGCTGGCCGAGGTCGAGGCGGGTGCCCAGCAGGGCGTCGAAGGCGGCCTTGCCGGCGGCCGCGTCCAGGCTGCCGTTGTCCCCGTAGGCCTTGGGGTGTTCGGGATGGGGTGACCAGTACGCGCGTGTGCGGATCGCCTCCAGCGCCTGGTCCAGGGTGGGCCGATGCCTGGCGATCAGTTCGTGCGTGGTCAGTTCGGCGGCCATGCGGGACCAACTCCTCGTCTCAAGAGCTCCTCGGCGAGCTCATGACCTGGGCACAACCATGGTCACAAGCATGGGCAGGAACAGGCGGTCAGAGTTAGAGTAACCGAACGATCGGTCGGGACAAGGGGGTCCGCCGCATCTGTGGACAACGTCGTGCGGGAGGATCGCGCACATGACAGCACTCGACCTCAGCAGCCCCGTGGCCGTCGTCGGCACCGGCACCATGGGCCAGGGCATAGCCCAGGTCGCGCTGGTCGCGGGCCATCCCGTGCGCCTGCACGACGCCGTGCCGGGGCGGGCCCGGGAGGCGGCCGCCGCGATCGGTGCGCGGCTGGACCGGCTCGTCGAGAAGGGCCGGCTCACCGGCGCCGACCGGGACGCGGCCCGCGCCCGGCTCAGGCCCGCCGACAGCCTTGCCGAGCTCGCCGACTGCTCCCTGGTCGCCGAGGCCGTCCTGGAGCGCCTGGACGCCAAACAGGAACTGCTGCGCGAGCTGGAGGGCATCGTCGGCGACGACTGCCTGCTCGCCACCAACACCTCCTCCCTGTCGGTGACCGCCGTCGGCGGCGCGCTGCGCGTCCCGGGCCGTCTCGTGGGCCTGCACTTCTTCAACCCGGCTCCGCTGATGCCGCTGGTGGAGGTGGTCTCCGGGTTCGCCACCGACGTCACGTCGGCCACGCGCGCGTACGAGACGGCCCGCGCCTGGGGCAAGACCCCCGTCGCCTGCGCCGACACCCCCGGCTTCATCGTCAACCGCATCGCGCGGCCCTTCTACGCCGAGGCCTTCGCCGTCCTGGAGTACCAGGGCGCCGACCCGGCCACCATCGACGCGATCCTGCGCGAGTCGGGCGGCTTCCGGATGGGCGCCTTCGAGCTGACCGACCTCATCGGGCAGGACGTCAACGAGTCCGTCACGCACTCGGTGTGGCAGTCCTTCTTCCAGGACGTCCGCTTCACGCCCTCGCTCGTCCAGCGGCGCCTGGTCGAGTCCGGACGGCTGGGCCGCAAGAGCGGGCACGGCTGGTACGACTACGGCGAGGGCGCCGAGCGTCCCGAGCCGCACACCGCGGAACAGGAGGCGCCGCCCGCGTACGTGGTCGCCGAGGGCGACCTCGGGCCCGCCTCGGAGCTGCTCGCCCTGATCCGCGAGGCGGGCATCCAGGTGCGCGAGGAGGACGAGGACCACGGCACCCGCCTGGTGCTGCCGGGCGGTGGCCAGCTGGTCCTCGCCGACGGGCAGACCTCCGTGGAGTTCCGCGACGTCGTCTACTTCGACCTCGCCCTCGACTACCGCGAGGCCACGCGGATCGCCCTGTCCGCCTCCCAGGACACCTCCCCGCGGACCGTCGCCGAGGCCACCGGCCTGTTCCAGGCGCTCGGCAAGAAGGTCAGCGTCATCGGCGACGTCCCCGGCATGATCGTCGCGCGCACGGTGGCGCGGATCATCGACCTGGCGCACGACGCCGTCGCCAAGGGCGTGGCCACCGAGGAGGACATCGACACCGCGATGCGCCTGGGCGTCAACTACCCGCTCGGGCCCTTCGAGTGGAGCCGCCGGCTCGGCAGCGCATGGGCCTGCTCCCTGATGGACAGCCTGCACGAGTGCGACCCGTCCGGCCGCTACGCGCCGTCCCTCGCGCTCTACCGCCACGCGTACGCCACCGACAAGCGGGAAGGCACCTCATGACCACCGCCAGGCGCGACACGTACACCCCCGAGACGCTGCTGTCCGTGGCCGTGCGGGTCTTCAACGAGCGCGGCTACGACGGCACCTCCATGGAGCACCTGTCCAGGGCGGCCGGCATCTCCAAGTCGTCGATCTACCACCACGTCGCCGGCAAGGAGGAGCTGCTGCGCCGGGCGGTCAGCCGGGCGCTGGACGAGCTCTTCGGGATCCTCGACGAGGAGCACGCGCGCGCGGGGCGTGCCGCCGAGCGCCTGGAGTACGTGGTGCGGCGCATGGTCGAGGTGCTGATCGCCGAGCTGCCGTACGTGACGCTGCTGCTGCGGGTGCGCGGCAACACCGCCACCGAGCGCTGGGCGCTGGAGCGGCGCCGCGAGTTCGACCACCGGGTGGCCGAGCTGCTGAGGGCGGCGGCCGCGGAGGGGGACGTGCGCGGCGACGTGGAGGTGCGTCTGGCGACCCGGCTCGTCTTCGGGATGATCAACTCGATCGTGGAGTGGTACCGGCCCGACGGGCGCGGCGTGGGAGAGCGCGAGGTGGCCGACGCGGTGGCACGGCTGGTGTTCTCGGGACTGCGTCAGGACGGGCCGCGCGAGGACTGAGCTCAGCCCTGCGGCTCCAGGTCCTCCTCCTCGAACACCAGCAGCGTGCGCGTGCTGAGTACCTCGGGGATCGCCTGGAGCCGGGTGAGCACCAGTTCGCGCAGCGCCCGGTTGTCCGGGGTGTGCACCAGCAGCAGGACGTCGAAGTCGCCGCCCACCAGTGCGATGTGGGAGGCGCCGGGCAGCTGTCTGAGCTGCTGGCGCACGGTGCGCCAGGTGTTCTGCACGATCTTCAGCGTGATGTACGCGGACGTGCCCTGCCCCGCGCGTTCGTGGTCGACGCGGGCGCCGAAGCCGCGGATGACGCCGTCCTCGATGAGCCGGTTGATCCGGGCGTAGGCGTTGGCGCGCGAGACGTGGACCCGTTCGGCGACCGACCGTATCGAGGCGCGGCCGTCCGTCTGCAGCATGTGCAGAATGTCCTGGTCGATGGCGTCCAGCGGGCGGGGCGGCGGAGCGGCGCCGTCCGGGCTCTCGGCCATTTGTTCAGACGCCATGTCCCCCCGCCTCTCCGCCGTGGACGTACTGCGTCCATCTCAGGCTGTGGAGAACCGTTTGTCCACAGCCTGGGCCCGCCTGTAGCCAAAATGTGCCGGCGACCGAACAATCGGTAGGTGAGGCGGGTCACAGGCGACCCGCCTCCCGTAGCCGCTCCCACGAGGAGGAGGTGCCCGTCATGACGGTCATGGAGCAGCGGGGCGCGTACCGGCCATCGCCGCCGCCCGCCTGGCAGCCCCGTACCGACCCCGCGCCGCTGCTGCCCGACGCGGAGCCGTACCGCGTCCTGGGGACGGAGGCGGCCGCGAAGGCCGATCCGGAGCTGCTGCGCCGTCTGTACGCGCAGCTGGTGCTCGGCCGCCGCTACAACGTCCAGGCCACCGCGCTCACCAAGCAGGGCCGGCTCGCCGTCTACCCCTCCAGCACCGGCCAGGAGGCCTGCGAGGTCGCCGCCGCACTCTGTCTTCAGGAGCGCGACTGGCTCTTCCCCAGCTACCGCGACACGCTCGCCGTCGTGGCACGCGGCGTGGACCCCGTCGAGGCCCTGACGCTGCTGCGCGGCGACTGGCACACCGGCTACGACCCCTACGAGCACCGTGTCGCCCCCCTGTCCACCCCGCTCGCCACCCAGCTTCCGCACGCCGTCGGTCTCGCCCACGCCGCCCGCCTCAAGGGCGACGACGTGGTGGCGCTGGCCATGATCGGCGACGGCGGCACCAGCGAGGGCGACTTCCACGAGGCGCTGAACTTCGCCGCCGTCTGGCAGACGCCCGTCGTCTTCCTGGTGCAGAACAACGGCTTCGCGATCTCCGTCCCGCTGGCCAAGCAGACCGCGGCACCGACCCTGGCCCACAAGGCCGTCGGGTACGGCATGCCCGGCCGTCTGGTCGACGGCAACGACGCCGCCGCCGTGCACGAGGTGCTCGGTGACGCCGTACGGCACGCGCGCGCGGGAGGCGGTCCGACCCTCATCGAGGCGGTGACCTACCGCATCGACGCCCACACCAACGCCGACGACGCCACCCGCTACCGCGGCGACGCCGAGGTCGAGGCCTGGCGCGCGCACGACCCGATCCAGCTGCTGGAGCGGGAGCTGACCGAGCGCGGCCTGCTCGACGAGGCAGGCATCGAGGCCGCCCGCGAGGACGCCGAGGCGATGGCGGCGCGGCTGCGCGAGCGCATGAACCAGGACGCGCCGCTCGACCCCATGGACCTGTTCGAGCACGTGTACGCCGAGCCGACCCCGCAGCTGCGCGAGCAGCAGGCCCAGCTGCGCGCCGAGTTGGAGGCCGAGACCGAGGAGGGTGCGGTCCGATGACCACCGTCGCGCTCAAACCGGCCACCATGGCCCAGGCCCTCACGCGCGCGCTGCGCGACGCGATGGCCGACGACCCCGCCGTGCACGTCCTGGGCGAGGACGTCGGCACCCTCGGGGGCGTCTTCCGCATCACCGACGGCCTCGCCAAGGAGTTCGGCGACGACCGCTGCACGGACACCCCGCTGGCCGAGGCCGGCATCCTCGGTACCGCCGTCGGCATGGCCATGTACGGTCTGCGCCCGGTCGTCGAGATGCAGTTCGACGCCTTCGCCTACCCGGCGTTCGAACAACTCGCCAGCCATGTCGCGAAGATGCGCAACCGCACGCGCGGAAGGATGCCCCTGCCGATCACCATCCGCGTCCCCTACGGCGGCGGCATCGGCGGCGTCGAGCACCACAGCGACTCCTCCGAGGCGTACTACATGGCGACTCCGGGGCTCCATGTCGTCACGCCCGCGACGGTCGCCGACGCCTACGGGCTGCTGCGCGCCGCCATCGCCTCCGACGACCCGGTCGTCTTCCTCGAGCCCAAGCGGCTCTACTGGTCGAAGGACTCCTGGAACCCCGACGACCCGCAGACCGTCGAGCCGATAGGACGGGCGGTGGTGCGGCGCACCGGCACGAGCGCCACGCTCATCACCTACGGCCCGTCGGTGTCCGTCTGTCTCGAAGCCGCCGAGGCGGCCCGGGCCGAGGGCTGGGACCTGGAAGTCGTCGACCTGCGCTCGCTGGTGCCGTTCGACGACGAGACGGTGTGCGCGTCGGTGCGGCGGACCGGGCGCGCGGTCGTCGTGCACGAGGCGGGCTCCTTCAGCGGCCCGGGCGGGGAGATCGCCGCCCGTGTCACGGAGCGCTGCTTCCATTACCTGGAGGCACCGGTGCTGCGCGTGGCCGGGTTCGACATCCCCTACCCGCCGCCGATGCTGGAGCGGCACCACCTGCCCGGTGTCGACCGGATCCTGGACGCCGTGGCGCGTCTGCAGTGGGAGGCCGAGAGCTGATGACACAGGTGCTGGAGTTCAAGCTCCCCGACCTCGGGGAGGGGCTCACCGAGGCGGAGATCGTCCGCTGGCTGGTCGAGGTGGGCGACGTGGTCGTCGTCGACCAGCCGGTCGTCGAGGTCGAGACGGCCAAGGCGATGGTGGAGGTGCCCTGTCCCTACGGCGGCGTGATCACGGCCCGCTTCGGCGAGGAGGGCACGGAACTGCCCGTGGGAGCGCCCCTGTTGACGGTGGCGGTCGGGGAACCGGCCGCCGGTGGCGAGACCGAGGGCTCCGGCAACGTCCTGGTCGGCTACGGCACGGGGGCGCCTCCGGCGCGCCGGCGCAGGGTGCGCTCGGCACCGGTGGCGCCGGGTGCGCGCGCGGCGGCGACGGGGGCG
>NZ_QFDQ01000118.1 GCF_003270085.1 Streptomyces triticisoli
AGGACCGGCGCGCCGCCCAGCGCGCTGCCGACGACGCCCGCCGCACCGCCCGCGCGCTGCGCGCCGAGCGCTCCGAGGTCGCCGGCGCCCCCGACGACGTACCCGAAGCCGACGGGGACACGCCGAAGGCGTCCCTGCCGGCCCTCCGCGAGGCGTACCGGGCCGCCTCCCAGGTGTACGAGAAGGTCGGAGTCGGCGCCGACCTGCGCGCCGAACAGGCCCGTGCGGAGAGCGACGAGAGCGCGGCCCGCGCCGAACTCGACCGCCTCAGCAACAAGGTCCGCACGCGCGCGGAGCAACTCCTGCGGTCCCCCGACGGCTCCGACGGGCCGTCCCGGCAGGCCGCCGCCGCCCGCGCGGAGGAGCTGGTGCAGCTCCTGGAGACCCGCATGTCGTCCGCGAGCGAGCAGCTCGGCCGGCTGCGCGGCGAGGCCGAGCGGCACGCCCCCGAGGACGGCGAGGCACACACCGAGCTGCCCGAGGAACTGCTCCCGCGCGACGCCGAGCACGCCCAGGCCCTGCTGCGCACGGCCACCGCCGAACTCGTCTCCCGCACCGAGGCGTTGACCCAGGCCCGCGAGGCGCACGCCGAGTTGCTTCAGGCCCACCGCGTCGCCGAGGAGGCGGCGAGCGGCTTCGACGAGATCGCCGCCATGCTCCGCGACCTGCTGCGCGATCACAACGGTGACGAGGAGCAGGAGGAGCCGGAACCGTACCCGGGCAGCCCGGAGGCGGCCCGTCAGGCGGCCGCCGAGGCCCGCCGGTCGCTGCGCGGCTGCGCCGCCGACCTGTCCGCAGCCGAGGCCGCCGTGCGCGAGGCGAGCGACGTCCTCGTCCGGCACGCCAACTCCACCCGCTACGAGCAGGTGCGCACCCCCGCCCGGCAGCAGATCCGCGAACTGCCCGCCTCCGCCCTGCCCGAGCACGCCCAGCGGTGGGCCGAGGCCTTCGCGCCCCGACTCCGGGTCCTCACCGACGAGCTGGAGCAACTGGAACGCAACCGGGACTCGATCGTGGACCGGCTGCGCGGGCTCGTCGAATCGGCACTCGCCACGCTCAGGTCCGCCCAGCGCCTCTCCCGCCTGCCCGAGGGCCTGGGCGAGTGGTCCGGGCAGGAGTTCCTGCGTATCCGCTTCGACGAGCCCGACCAGGCCACGCTCGCCGAGCGCCTGGGCGAGGTCATCGACGAGGCGACCCGGGCCGCTGTGAGGAAGAATTCCGACCTGCGGCGCGACGGCATGTCCCTGCTGCTGCGCGGAGTCGCGGCGGCGCTGCAGCCCAAGGGCGTGGCCGTGGAGATCCTCAAGCCGGATGCCGTACTGCGCGCCGAGCGCGTACCCGTCGGGCAGATGGGCGACGTGTTCTCCGGCGGTCAGCTGCTCACCGCGGCCATCGCCCTGTACTGCACCATGGCCGCCCTGAGGTCGAACGACCGCGGCCGCGACAGGCACCGTCACGCCGGCACACTGTTCCTGGACAACCCCATCGGGCGCGCCAACGCCACCTATCTGCTGGAACTCCAGCGGGCCGTGTCCGACGCCCTCGGCGTCCAGCTCCTCTACACCACCGGTCTGTTCGACACGACGGCCCTGGCGGAGTTCCCGCTGGTCATCCGACTGCGCAATGACGCCGACCTGAGGGCCGGGCTGAAGTACATCAGCGTGGAGGAACACCTGCGTCCCGGCCTGCCGCAACAGACTCCGGCGGGGGAGTCCGTGCACAGCGAGATCACGGCGACCCGGATGTTCAAACGCCCGGCATGACCGCCACGGGCCGCCCCTGACCAGGTCGGCGCCCTCGGGTGGCCGCAGCTCGCCTGTGGCCACCCGTCCCTAGGGGTGCGACAGCTGTCCCGTGCCGCCCCGTCGGCGTATTCGCTTCCGTGTCCGCTCGGCAGCCCGCTCCTCCCGCCGTGCCCGGCGCCGCTCGCGCCGCAGGGCACGCGCGGTGCTGCTCGGTACCGAGACCACGCCGTTGCGCTGGTTCCACACCTGGCGGGTCACCCATACGTCGAGCGCCGCCCAGGTGGCCACCACCGTGCCGGCCACGCTGCTCAGGACCATCGGGAACGCCAGCCAGGACTCGGCCATGGTGCACAGAAACGCCACCACGGCCAGTATCAGCGTCACGGCGATGATGAGCACGGCGCGCACGGCTGCACCCCGCACCGGGTCGGGCATCCTGCGCCGCCGCGCGGGCTCCTCGACCCACAACGGCTTGTAGGCGGGCTGCTCGGCCGGTCCGTCCGCGACCACCGAGGGCCCGTAGGCCTCCCGCCGACCGCCGACGGCCGCCGGAATGTCGTGATCCGGCGCCTGAGGCGCCCGTCGCGCCGGCGCCGTACCGCCGTCGGCGACTGTCTTGTGCCGCTCCGCCGTGCCCATCAACGTGTCACTCCCCACCGCCGGCAGACCGCTCGCCCCAGGTGTCCGAAGAACCGGCCTCCCAGCGACTGCCCGGCTTGCGCTGTTTTACGCCGCCCGGGTGTGGGCTGCGGCTCCTGTGGCCGATTCCGCCCCCATTTCCCATGGAGTAGGACGAACGAGACGTCCCGAAGATTCCCGGCCGGAGAAAGAAATCGGTCAACCATCGAGGGCGGCCGCCCTGTTGAGGTACACCCGTCACCACCATGTTCCGGACCACCATCGCCCATAATGTCCGACAACTCGCCATTTCTCGCCGCCGGTACGGAAGTTCAGCCTCCGGACGACTCTTCGAGTTGACTGTGTGTCGGTAGTAGGCTCGCGCCGTTTGTTGACGCACATGTGTGCCCCCGACCGTGGGGGTCGAGCTGGGGGAGGCCATGCGCTTTCGCGGGAAGTCCATCCGCCGGAAGATCGTGGCGCTGCTTCTCGTGCCGCTGCTGTCCCTGACCGCGATCTGGGCGTTCGCCACGGTGATCACCGGACGCCAGGCGACCCAGCTGTTCAACGCCTCGTCCGTGGTGGAGAAGGTCGCCTACCCCACCGAGGACACCGTTCGAGCCCTGCAGCAGGAGCGCCGCCAGACCCTCGTCCACCTCGCCGACCCCCGCGCCTCCGACGGCCTCGCCGCGCTGCGGCGCAACCGGGCCGCCACCGACGACGCCATCGCCAAGATCCGTGCGAACGTGGAGAACCCCGACGCCCAGGACGCGTTGGACGCGGGCAGCGACGGACGCCTGACCGCCGTGCTGGACGCCTTCGACGGGATCGACTCCCTGCGCCGCAGCGTCGAGGACGGAACCGTCGGCCGCGCCCAGGCACTCGATCTCTACAACCGCCTGATCGACCCCTGCTACGTACTGCTCGCCAACCTCCACGTCGTCGACGACGTCAACCTGGACAAGCAGTACCGCGCCCTGGTCAACCTCGCCCGGGCCCGCGAACTCCTCTCCCGCGAGGACGCGTTGCTCGGCTCCTCCCTGGTCGTCGGCACCCTCACCCGCGACGAGAGCCGCCACGTCTCCGACCTCGTCGCCCAACGCTCCGTGCTGTACGACGCCAACCTCCCGCTGCTGCCCGTCTCCGAACGCGGCCACTACGACCGCTTCTGGCAGAACGCCGCCTCCGCCCCGCTGCGCACGGCCGAACAGGCTGCCGTCTCCACCGTCTCCGGCAAACCCCGAGGCGTCAGCGCGCAGAGCTGGGACACCGTCGCCGGAGACGTCCTCGACGCACTCGGCACCCTCGACGACGAGGCGAACGACCGCTTCCAGGACCGCGTCCGTCCGGTCGCGATGGACGTCGTCCTGCGCGCCGCCGTCGCGGGCGTCCTCGGTCTGATCGCCGTGCTGGTCTCGCTCGTGCTGTCGGTGCGCGTCGGCCGCGGCCTCATCCGCGACCTCGGACAACTCCGTCTGGAGGCCCACGAGGCGTCCGGCGTCCGGCTGCCCAGCGTGATGCGCCGTCTGTCGGCCGGCGAGCAGGTGGACGTGGAGACCGAGGTCCCTCGTCTGGAATACGACAAGAACGAGATCGGCGAGGTCGGCCAGGCACTCAACACCCTGCAGCGGGCCGCCGTCGAAGCCGCCGTCAAACAGGCGGAACTGCGCGCCGGAGTCTCCGAGGTCTTCGTCAACCTCGCCCGCCGCAGCCAGGTCCTGCTGCACAAACAGCTCACCCTCCTCGACGCCATGGAGCGCCGGACCGAGGACAGCGGGGAACTGGCCGACCTGTTCCGTCTCGACCACCTGACCACCCGGATGCGTCGGCACGCCGAGGGCCTGGTGATCCTCTCCGGCACCGCCCCGTCCCGGCAGTGGCGCAAACCCGTGCAGCTGATGGACGTCGTACGCGCCGCCGTCGCCGAGGTCGAGGAGTACGAGCGCATCGAGGTCCGCCGGTTGCCGCGGGTCGCGGTCACCGGCCCCGCGGTCGCCGACCTCACCCACCTCGTGGCCGAACTCCTGGAGAACGCCACGGTGTTCTCGCCGCCGCACACCGCGGTCCAGGTCGTCGGCGAACGGGTCGCCAACGGCTTCACCCTGGAGATCCACGACCGGGGTCTGGGCATGACCGCGGAGGCGCTGCTGGACGCCAACCTGAGGCTCGCCGAGACACCGGAGTTCGAACTCTCCGACACCGACCGGCTCGGACTGTTCGTGGTCAGCCGGCTCGCCCAGCGGCAGAAGGTCCGGGTCTCGCTCCAGCCGTCCCCGTACGGCGGCACCACCGCGGTCGTGTTCATCCCCGACGCCCTGCTGACCGACGACGTTCCGGACACCAACGGTGTCGGCTTCCGCCTCGACCGGGAGCGGCCCGTACGGAAGGCCGACCGGGAGGACGGCCGCAGGGCAGCCCTTTCCCAGGCGCCCGTGCGGCTTCCGGGACTGCCCGCCTCGGTCCTGGACGGACCGGTGGAGCTGGAGGCCCCCGTCGACCTGGACGCCATCGAGGGTTTCCCCGGCGTGCTCGACGAGGAGGGCGGCGAGCGAGGCGGGCTGTTCCGCCCGCGCCGTGTGCCGGCCCGGCAGAAGCCGAACGACGGCGCGCCCCGCCCCCTGGACGAGCACCGGCGGAGCACCGGCCTGCGCGGCACCCCGGAGGGCAAGCGCATCGGCGAGGCCGGCGAGGACGAGGTCCTGGATCTCCCGGTCCCGCTGCCGCGGCGCCGGACACCCAAGCTGGTCAGCTCCCACGGGCGCCCGGTCACCGAGCACCGCTCCCGGCGCGAGGCGGCCGACGACAAGGATCCGGCGAGCCGCGGCCGATCCGCACGCGAGCCGGCGGCCCCGCTGCCGGTCCGCCGCCGTGGCGAGCCTCCGCTCGGACCGGCCACCGCCGAGGCCGACCGCCCGGGTGGACACGGCACCACACCGGCGTCCCCGGCCGCAGACGAGGGGCCCCGGCAGGCTCCCGCCCTTCCGCAGCGCACCCGCCGCGCCGCACTAGCCCCCGGCGGCCCGGACGACGCCGAGCACGGCCCCGCCGACGCGTCCGGCGAGCCCGTACCCGAGCCCGCACCCGACCCGGGTGCGCTGCCCCGGCGGGTGCGACAGGCCAGCCTCGCCCCGCAACTGAAGCAGGGCCCGAAGCGGCGCACCCAGGACGGCCCCGAACCCGTCGAACGTGACGCCGACGAGGTACGCAGCCGTATGGCCTCACTCCAGCGCGGCTGGCAGCGCGGCCGTGAGGAGAACGCCGCGGGCGACCAGGCCCCGGGCGGCAGCACAGCGCAGGGAACGACCGCACAAGGAACGACCAAGGGGGACGGACGATGACCGCACCGAAGACGACCGGCCGCACCGCGACCGACAAGGCGGCGCTGAACTGGCTCCTCGACGACCTCGTGGACCGGGTCGCCGGCATCCGCAAGGCCATCGTCCTGTCCGGGGACGGTCTGCCCACCGGCGTGTCCAAGGACCTGACCCGGGAGGACAGCGAGCACCTGGCCGCCGTGGCCTCGGGCTTCCACAGCCTCGCCAAGGGCGTGGGCCGGCACTTCGAGGCGGGCAGCGTCCGGCAGACCGTCGTCGAACTGGACGAGGCCTTCCTGTTCGTCACCGCCGCCGGCGACGGCAGCTGTCTGGCCGTCCTGTCCGACGCCGACTCCGACATCGGCCAGGTGGCGTACGAGATGACCCTCCTCGTCAAGCGGGCCGGCGCGCATCTGGGCGCCGCTCCGCGCACCGATGTGCCCTCGGACGGGTAGTGGGATGACATGAGCGCAGACGGTCAGGCAGGAAGCCACTGGTTCGACGACGAGGCCGGACCGGTGGTCCGCCCCTACGCCATGACACGCGGCCGCACCAGCCATGCGGGCCGGCACCGCCTGGACCTGATCGCGGTGGTCGTCACGGAACCCGACGTGGCCGACCCGGAGGCGGACCACGCGCTGGCGCCGGAACACGTGGCCATCGTCGGACTGTGCCGCGACACCCCGCAGTCGGTCGCCGAACTCGCCGCGGAGCTCGACCTGCCCGTCGGCGTGGTGCGCGTCCTGATCGGCGACCTCGTGGACGAGGAGTACGTGCACGTGACGCGTCCGGTGCCCCCGGCTCAGCTGCCGGACGAGAGCGTCCTGCGCGATGTGATCAACGGCCTGCGGGCGCTGTGAGCGGTGCGGAAGCGTGGTGATGAGATGACAGGCTGGCAGTTCTGGGTCGACCGGGGCGGCACGTTCACCGACATCGTCGCGCGCCGCCCGGACGGCCGCCTGGTCACGCACAAACTGTTGTCCGACAACCCCGCGCGGTACGCCGACGCGGCCGTCGCGGGCGTCCGCGCACTCCTGGACGGCTCCGGCGATCCCGTGGAGTCGGTCCGCATGGGCACCACCGTGGCCACCAACGCCCTGCTGGAGCGGACCGGCGAGCGGACCGTCCTCGTCGTCACCCGCGGCTTCGGCGACGCCCTGCGCATCGCCTACCAGAACCGCCCGTACATCTTCGCCCGCCGCATCGAGCTGCCCGAGCTGCTGTACGAACGGGTGCTCGAGGTCGACGAGCGCATGGCCGCCGACGGCACCGTCCTGCGCGCCCCTGACCTCGACGCCCTCGCCGGGCCTCTCCGGCAGGCGTACGACGACGGAATCCGCGCCGTCGCCGTGGTCTGCCTGCACAGCCATCTGCACCCCGCGCACGAACGAGCCGTCGGCGAGCTGGCGGCCCGCGTCGGCTTCCCGCAGATCTCGCTGTCCAGCGAGGTCAGCCCGCTGATGAAGCTCGTCCCGCGCGGCGACACCGCGGTCGTCGACGCCTACCTGTCGCCCGTACTGCGCCGCTACGTCCAGCACGTCGGCGACGAGCTCGACGGCGTACGGCTGATGTTCATGCAGTCCAACGGCGGGCTCACCGAGGCCGGGCAGTTCCGCGGCAAGGACGCCATCCTGTCCGGGCCCGCGGGCGGCATCGTCGGCATGGCGCGCATGTCCCGGCTCGCCGGCTTCGACCGGGTCATCGGCTTCGACATGGGCGGCACCTCCACGGACGTCTCCCACTACGCGGGCGCGTACGAACGCGTCTTCACCACGCAGATCGCGGGCGTGCGGCTGCGCGCCCCCATGCTGGACATCCACACCGTGGCCGCCGGCGGCGGCTCGGTCCTGCACTTCGACGGCTCCCGCTACCGCGTCGGCCCGGACTCGGCGGGCGCCGATCCGGGCCCCGCCTGCTACCGCGGCGGCGGCCCGCTCGCCGTCACCGACGCCAACGTGATGCTCGGCCGCGTCCAGCCCGCCCACTTCCCCAAGGTGTTCGGCCCCGGCGGCGACCAGCCCCTCGACGACGCACTCGTCCGCGAACGCTTCACCGCCCTCGCCCGCGAGATCCGTGAGCGGACGGGCGACGACCGCACCCCCGAACAGGTCGCCGAGGGCTACCTGCAGATCGCCGTCGCCAACATCGCCAACGCCGTCAAGCGGATCTCCGTGCAGAAGGGCCACGACGTCACCCGCTACGCCCTGACCACCTTCGGCGGCGCGGGCGGACAGCACGCCTGCATGGTCGCCGACTCGCTCGGCATCCGTACGGTCCTCGTGCCGCCCATGGCGGGCGTCCTGTCCGCGCTCGGCATCGGCCTCGCCGACACCACGGCCATGCGGGAGCAGTCCGTCGAGGCACCCCTGGAGCCCGCCGCCATGCCGGGCGTGCTGAAGACCGCCGACGACCTGGAGGCCGCCACCCGCGCGGAACTGCGCGCCGAGGACATCCCCGAGGAGCACATCCGCGTCACCCGCCGCGCCCAGCTCCGCTACGACGGCACGGACACCGCCCTCACCGTCGAGCTGGCCGAACCCGCCACCATGCGGCACGCCTTCGAAGAGCGTCATCGCGCCACGTACTCCTTCATCCTCGACCGCCCGATCGTCGTCGAAGCCCTCTCCGTGGAAGCCACCGGCATCACCGAACCCCCCGATCTGTCCGCCCTCGCCCCGTACCAGGCCGCCCGAGCGGGCCGCTCCACCGCCCCGGAGACCGTCCGTCTCCACACCGGCGGCGCCTGGCGCGACGTACCCCTGCACCGCCGCGAGGACCTGCCTCCCGGCGGCACCGTCACCGGCCCCGCGATCATCACGGAGGCCAGTGCGACGACCGTCGTCGACGACGGCTGGCGGGCCGCGGCGACCGACGACGGGCATCTGCTTCTGGAACGCGTGGTGGTTACGCAGAGTTCCGGCCTCGGCACAGAAGTCGATCCGGTTCTACTGGAGGTGTTCAACAACCTCTTCATGTCCATCGCCGAGCAGATGGGCGCCCGGCTGGAATCCACGGCCCAGTCGGTCAACATCAAGGAGCGCCTCGACTTCTCCTGCGCCCTGTTCGACCCGGACGGAAACCTGGTGGCCAACGCCCCGCACATCCCCGTGCACCTGGGCTCGATGGGCACCAGCGTCAAGGAGGTCGTCCGGCGCCGCGGCCCCCGGATGCGGCCGGGGGAAACCTACGCGGTCAACGACCCGTACCACGGCGGCACGCACCTGCCGGACGTCACCGTCATCACCCCGGTCTTCGGCGCGGACGACACGCAGGGTGACCGCGTCCTGTTCTACGTCGCCTCCCGCGGTCACCACGCCGAGATCGGCGGTATCGCGCCGGGCTCCATGCCGGCGGACAGCCGCACCATCGAGGAGGAGGGCGTTCTCTTCGACAACTGGCTGCTTGCCGAGAACGGCCGACTGCGCGAGGAGGAGACCCTCCGCCTCCTGACCGGCGCGAGGTATCCCTCCCGCAGCCCCGAGACCAACCTCGCCGACCTGCGCGCCCAGATCGCCGCCAATCAGAAGGGCGTGGACGAGGTCGCACGCATGATCGACGACTTCGGCCTCGATGTCGTCCAGGCCTACATGCGGCACGTCCAGGACAACGCCGAGGAGGCCGTCCGCCGGGTCGTCGACGCGCTGGACGACGGGGAGTACGCCTACGAGACCGACTCGGGAGCCGTCATCCGGGTCCGTGTCCGTGTGGATCGCGGGCAGCGGTCGGCGACGATCGACTTCACCGGCACCTCCTCGCAGCTCGCGACCAACTTCAACGCCCCGTTCTCCGTGGTCAACGCGGCCGTGCTGTATGTCTTCCGCACCCTGGTCGCCGACGACATCCCGCTCAACGACGGCTGTCTGCGCCCGCTGAAGATCGTCGTACCGCCCGGCTCCATGCTCTCTCCCGAGCCGCCGGCCGCGGTCGTCGCGGGCAACGTCGAGACCTCCCAGGCGATCACCGGAGCGCTGTACGCGGCGCTCGGCGTCCAGGCGGAGGGCTCGGGGACGATGAACAACGTCACCTTCGGCAACGAGCGCCACCAGTACTACGAGACCATCGCCTCCGGCTCCGGCGCGGGCGACGGCTTCCCCGGCGCGAGTGTCGTCCAGACGCACATGACCAACTCCCGGCTCACCGACCCCGAGGTCCTCGAATGGCGGCTGCCCGTGCGGCTGGAGGAGTTCGCGGTCCGTCACGGCAGCGGCGGCGCCGGCCGGTGGCGCGGCGGAGACGGTGCGGTACGCCGGATCCGCTTCCTCCAGGCCATGACCGTCTCCACGCTCTCCCAGCACCGCAGGGTCCCGCCCTACGGCATGGCGGGTGGTGAGCCCGGCGCGCTGGGCGCGGGCCGGGTGGAGCGCGCGGACGGCACGGTCGTCGAACTCGGCGGAAGCGACTCGGCGGACGTCGCCCCCGGCGACGTACTCGTCGTCGAAACCCCAGGCGGCGGAGGGTACGGCCCACCGCCGCCCGAACCCCATCGAGCAGGAGAAGAGATCGATGATCCTCGGCCGTTCTGAGCGCGGCAAACCCCCGGTCGAGCCCGTCACGCTCAAGATCCTGGTGGCCGGCGGCTTCGGCGTGGGCAAGACGACCCTGGTCGGCGCGGTCAGCGAGATCAGGCCGCTGCGCACCGAGGAACTGCTCACCGAGGCCGGGCGGCCGGTCGACGATCTCAGCGGCGTGGAGGGCAAGCACACCACCACCGTGGCCATGGACTTCGGCCGCATCACGCTGCGCGAGGACCTGGTGCTGTACCTCTTCGGGACGCCCGGGCAGGAGCGGTTCTGGTTCATGTGGGACGAGCTGACCGAGGGAGCGCTCGGCGCGGTCGTGCTGGCCGACACCCGGCGCCTGGAGGACTGCTTCGCCGCCGTCGACTACTTCGAGCGGCGCTCCATCCCCTTCCTCGTCGCCGTCAACTGCTTCGAGGGGGCCGCCCGCTATCCCGAGGAGGCCGTCCGTCAGGCCCTCGACCTCGACGACGACGTCCCGCTGCTGCTGTGCGACGCCCGCGACCGCGAGTCGGTCAAGGAGGTCCTCATCGGGGTCGTCCAGCACGCGATGGCCTACGTCGCGGATCGTCGGCAGGCCGCTGCCACGTGACCTCGCACGCACGGTCCGTACCCTCCGCCGGCCGGGTTACGGGCCGCGTGCTCCGGCACACGCGCGTGGCTAGTCCTCGCCGTCCTCCAGCCAGCCGAAGCTCTTCTCCACGGCCTTGCGCCAGTTGCGGTACTCGCGGTCACGGACCGACGCCTCCATGGACGGAGTCCACTCGGCGTCCATCTGCCAGTGCGACTTCAGCTCGTCGAGGTCGTTCCACACTCCGGTGGCGAGCCCGGCCGCGTAGGCGGCACCCAGGCAGGTGGTCTCGGAGACCCTGGGGCGGATCACCGGCACGTCGAGCACGTCCGCCTGGTGCTGCATGAGCAGGTTGTTCTTCGTCATGCCGCCGTCGACCTTCAGGGTCGTCAGCCGCACCCCGGAGTCCTGGTACATCGCGTCCACGACCTCGCGCGTCTGCCAGCTGGTCGCCTCCAGCACCGCCCGCGCGAGGTGCGCCTTGGTGACGTACCGGGTCAGGCCGGTGACCACCCCGCGCGCGTCCGAACGCCAGTACGGTGCGAACAGGCCGGAGAACGCGGGCACGATGTACGCGCCGCCGTTGTCCTCGACGCTTGCCGCCAGCGGCTCGATCTCGTCCGCCGTACGGATGATGCCGAGCTGGTCGCGGAACCACTGCACCAGCGCGCCCGTGATGGCGATGGCGCCCTCCAGGCAGTAGACCGGCGCCTCGTCACCGATCTTGTAGCCCATGGTGGTGAGCAGGCCGCTCTTCGACGGCACCGGCCGACTGCCCGTGTTCAGCAGCAGAAAACTGCCGGTGCCGTACGTGTTCTTCGCGTCGCCCACGTCGTAGCAGGCCTGGCCGAACACGGCCGCCTGCTGGTCGCCCAGGGCGGACGCCACCGGCACGCCGGCGAGCTGGCCGACGGCGGTCCCGTACACCTCGGAGGAGGACCTGATCTCGGGCAGCATCGCCTCGGGGACGTTCATGGCGGACAGGATGGACTGGTCCCACTGGAGGGTCTGGAGGTTCATCAGCATGGTGCGGCCGGCGTTGGTGACGTCGGTGACGTGCCGGCCGCCGTCGGTACCGCCGGTGAGGTTCCAGATGAGCCAGGAGTCGATCGTGCCGAAGGCGATCTCGCCGCGCTCGGCGCGGTCGCGCAGGCCGGGCACGTTGTCCAGCAGCCAGGCCGCCTTGGGGCCGGAGAAGTAGCTGGCGAGTGGCAGGCCGGTCTGCTCGCGGAAACGGTCCTGCCCGTCGGAGCCGCCCAGCTCGTTGCACAGCGCCGCGGTGCGGGTGTCCTGCCAGACGATCGCGTTGTGCACGGGCTTGCCGGTGGCGCGGTCCCACAGGACCGTCGTCTCGCGCTGGTTGGTGATGCCGAGCGCGCTGAGCTGGTCGGTGCGCAGCCCGGCCTTGGCGATCGCGCCCGCGACCACCGCCTGCACCCTCGACCAGATCTGGGTGGCGTCGTGCTCCACCCAGCCCGGCTTGGGGAAGATCTGCCGGTGTTCGCGCTGATCCACGGCGACGATGGAGCCGCTGTGGTCGAAGATGATGCAGCGGCTGGAGGTGGTGCCCTGGTCGATTGCGGCCACGTACTTCTCGGCGTTGTCCGTCATGGCTACCCCTTGGGGAGTGGAGAAGCGGCCGAGGGCCGGGACATGTCATCCCCTGCGCCCTCACTGGTGCCAGTTTGTCCCACATTGGCATAAAACAGCGCGAGATGGGTGACAGGCGGCCCGTGCAGGAGCAGGCCGCGGCGGTACGCCGTTACGTCTGCCGGACGACCGCGTCCGCGCTGCTCACGGCGGCTCCCGGGCCCCGGCGTCCTCAGCCGGCGGCAGGGCACCGCCGACTGACGGAAGACGGCCTTCTTCCGATCGGATACAGTCCGCGCGTGTCCGAAAACCAATGCTCGGCTGCCAACTCCGTAGCGCACTCCCACTGTTCGAGCTGTGGAGCGGCCTACGGAGAGGACATCTCCGGCTGGCCCCGCACCTGCCCGGCCTGTGGCACCGTGGCCTACCGCAACCCGCTGCCGGTCGCGGTGGCCCTCCAGCCCGTCTACGACACCAAGGGCACCGCCCTGGTCGTCATCACGCGCACCATCGCCCCCGCGCGCGGGGGCACGGCCCTGCCGGGCGGCTACATCGACGACCGTGAGGACTGGCGGCAGGCCGTCGTCCGCGAGCTCAAGGAGGAGACCGGCATCGACGCGGCCGCCCGCGAGGTGCGGCTCGCCGACGCGATGAGCTCGCCCGACGGGCATCTGCTGCTCTTCGGGCTGCTGCCGGAACGTCCCGTCGAGAGTCTGCCGCAGTTCAGTGCCACCGACGAGACGGAGGGCCGGCACCTGCTGCGCAGGCCCGTCGAACTCGCCTTCCCGCTGCACACGCTGGCCGTCCGCGCCTGGTTCGAGGGCCGGTACCTCTGAGCTCAGCCCTCGGCCGGTCCCCGTACGCGCAGCGGCCGGGGCGGCTCGCCCACGCCGTTCTCCCGCTCGAGCTCGACGGCCACCCGCCCGCCCCGCAGACGGGTGGTGTAGCACTCGGTCTCCGGGTCCTCCCAGCCGTCGCCCGCGTCCGGCACCACCAGTCCGCCCCCGGTACGTCCCCGGGCGGGCGCCCACACTTCCAGCTCCAGACCGCCGTCCTCACCTCGCACGGGGATCACCGCACCCGCGCGCGCGAACACCGGAATCCGCGAGAGGGGGGCGTCGACCAGCACCTGTCCCGGCCCCTCGTACGCCCGTTCCGTGACCGTGTCGTACCAGCGGCCCCGCGGCAGCCGCACCGCCCGCCGGCTCGCGCCGGGTTCGAGCACGGGCGCCACCAGCAGGCTGTCGCCGAGCAGGAAGGCGTCCTCGCAGTCCCGCAGGGCGCGATCCTCCGGCGTGCCCCACCACAGCGGCCGCACATAGGGCGCACCGGTGCGCCGCGCCAGATGCGCCAGCGTCACGAAGTACGGCAGCAGACGCCGGCGCTCGACGAGCGCCACACGCGCGTGCCGAAGGACCTCCGGACCGAACTCCCACGGCTCCCGGCGCCCCGCCCACAGGCCTGCGTGCGTCCGGAACAGCGGCAGGTACGACCCCAGCTGGAACCAGCGCACATACAACTCAGGTGAGGGACTGCCGTCGAACCCGCCCACGTCCGGGCCGGAGTACGGCACCCCGCACAGGCCCAGCCCCAGGACCAGTGACAGCGACGCCCGCAGCCCCGGCCAGCCGGTCGCCACATCCCCCGACCAAGTGCCGCCGTAGCGCTGCAGCCCGGCCCACCCCGAGCGCGAGAAGACGAACGGCCGCTCCTCGGGCGTCAGGTCGCGCAGCCCCTCGTAGCCGGCCCTGGCCATGCACAGCGCGTACACGTTGTGCGCCTCACGATGATCGCCGCCCCGGCCCTCCAGGGCGTGCCGGGCCGACCGGGGCAGGGTCGTCTCACCGAAGGCGGCGAACGATGTCGGCTCGTTCATGTCGTGCCAGAAACCGGCGAACCCCTGGGCCAGCCGCTCCCGGTACAGCCCGCCCCACCACTGCCGCACACGCGCGTGCGTGAAGTCCGGGAAGACCGCCTCCCCTGGCCACACAAGGCCCCGCACGACGTTGCCCGAAGCGTGCCGCACGAAGGCGCTACCGGCAGTTCCCTCGTCGTACACGGCGTTGCCCGGTGCCGCCTTCACCGCGGGGTCGACGATGGACACCAGCCGGATCCCGTCCCGCCGCAACTCCTCGGCGAGCACCGGCAGCTCCGGGAAGCGGTCCTGGTCCACGGTGAACACCTGGTGCGCGGCGTAGTGGTCGATGTCCAGGTGCACCGCGTCCAGCGGCAGACCGTGCTCGCGGTAGCCCGCGACGATCCGCCGCACCTCTTGCTCACCGCCGAAGCCCCACCTCGCGTGGTGATGACCGAGAGCCCACGCGGGCGGCAGCGCGGCCGCCCCGGTGAGCGAGGCCCAGGTCTGCGCCACACGCGCGGGGGTGCCGACGATCACCCAGCAGCGCAGCGGACCGCCGGTCATCCTCAACTCGCTCGTCCCGGCCAGGTCGTGGCCCGAGCCGACACCCTCCTCGCCCTCCCGCAGCGTGACCGTGCCGTCCCAGGAGTTGTCGTGGAACACCAGGTGCGTCCCCGCGTCGGCCACGACCAGCTGGACCGGCATGGTGACGTACAAGGGGTCGTCACCGGGCCCGAAGGCCCGGCCGGGATCGGTGTTCCACAGACGGTAGGCGCCGTCACGCAGCCGCGGCCCCGAAGCCCGGCCGCCCAGACCGAAGAACCGCGCGTCGGCCGCCACCTCCGACCGCTGCGACCAGCGCGCGGGGCCCCCGCCCACCGGCTCCCACCACCGGGGCGGCAGGTCGCGGCGCAGCGGCACACCCCCCGGCGTGCGTACCTCGACCGCGCCGTACCGCGACACGGCGACGGTGACCCGCTCGGCCACGACCCGCCAGCCGCCGTCCTTGTCCGGCTCCAGCACCGCGCGCGGGTCCGGGTCCGGACAGCGGCCGGCGAGCGCGTACAACGGCTCGGGCCCGGCCCCGTCCCAGCCCCAGAAGACGGCACCGTTCACGGCGACAACAATGCGCAGCTCCGAGCGGCCGAAGCGCACGACGCCACCCCCGCACCCGGGCTCCGCGTCCCGCACCGCACCGGGCACCCGCGCGCGTTCGGGCCCCCGCGGCGGCAGACCCCTGGCGTCGGCGCGCCGCCTGCGCCAGGCGGCCCGGACGGTCCGCAGCCCCTGGGCCGCCCCGGCCGAACCGACCGCCTTCACCGAACGCACCAGGTCACGACCGCCCATGCTGCTCAGCCTGCCATTGACAGCCGCCCGCGGGCACCCCGTTCAACTGCCGTTCACCTGTGCCGTGACCACATCTCCGCCACGCGGACCATGTGCGGTGCACCCTGGTGCGGAAGTCGATCACATGGCATCGTCCGTGTCAGCCGCGTCACGCGCACACCCAGCACGTGCGCGGACCGACGCACACGACGCGCACAGCCCGGGAGCAGCCATGTCGACCGTGAACCCCCTGCCGCTCTGGCAGCCCGATCCGCAGCGGATCGCCCAGGCACAGATCACGAAGTTCCAGGCCTGGGCGGCCGAGCACCACGGAGCCCCGGCCGAGGGCGGCTACACGGAACTGCACCGCTGGTCCGTCGACGAGCTGGACACCTTCTGGAAAGCCGTGACGGAGTGGTTCGACGTACGGTTCACCACGCCCTACGCGCGCGTGCTGGGCGACCGCTCGATGCCCGGTGCCCAGTGGTTCCCGGGCGCGACCCTGAACTACGCCGAGCACGCCCTGCGCGCGGCCGCCACCCGCGCCGACGAACCCGCCCTGCTGTACGTCGACGAGACGCACGAACCGTGCCCGGTGACCTGGTCCGAGCTGCGCCGCCAGGTGGGCTCCCTGGCCGCAGAGCTGCGCGCCCTGGGCGTACGCCCAGGAGACCGGGTCAGCGGCTATCTGCCGAACATCCCCCAGGCCGTCGTCGCTCTCCTGGCCACGGCCGCCGTGGGCGCCGTCTGGACGTCCTGCGCTCCCGACTTCGGCGCCCGCAGCGTCCTCGACCGCTTCCAGCAGGTGGAACCGGTCGTCCTGTTCACCGTCGACGGCTACCGCTACGGCGGCAAGGAGCACGACCGCCGCGACGCCGTCGCCGAACTGCGCCGCGAACTGCCCACCCTGCGCGCGGTCGTCCACATCCCGCTGCTGGGTACCGATGCCCCCGAAGGCGCCCTGGACTGGGCCGGCCTGACCTCCGCCGACGCGGACCCCGTCTTCGAACAGGTGCCCTTCGACCATCCCCTGTGGGTGCTGTACTCCTCCGGCACCACCGGCCTGCCCAAGGCCATCGTGCAGTCCCAGGGCGGCATCCTGGTCGAGCATCTCAAACAGCTCGGCCTGCACTGCGACCTCGGCCCCCGGGACCGCTTCTTCTGGTACACGTCGACCGGCTGGATGATGTGGAACTTCCTCGTCTCCGGCCTGCTGACCGGCACGACGATCATCCTGTACGACGGCAGCCCCGGATACCCCGACACGGGCGCCCAGTGGCGGATCGCCGAACGCACCGGAGCCACGCTGTTCGGCACCTCCGCCGCGTACGTGATGGCCTGCCGCAAGGCGGGAGTGCGTCCCTCCCGCGACTTCGACCTGTCCCGGGTGCAGTGCGTCGCGACGACCGGATCGCCGCTGCCGCCGGACGGATTCCGCTGGCTGCACGACGAGGTCCGCGACGACCTGTGGATCGCCTCCGTCAGCGGCGGCACGGACGTATGCTCCTGCTTCGCGGGAGCCGTACCGACCCTCCCGGTCCACATCGGCGAGCTCCAGGCCCCCTGCCTCGGCACCGACCTGCAGTCGTGGGATCCCAGCGGCACACCGCTGGTCGACGAGGTCGGCGAGCTCGTGGTCACCAACCCCATGCCGTCGATGCCGATCCACTTCTGGAACGACCCCGACGGCAGCCGCTACCACGACAGCTACTTCGACATGTACCCCGGAGTGTGGCGCCACGGCGACTGGATCACGCTGACCTCCCGAGGCTCGGTGATCATCCACGGTCGCTCCGACTCCACGCTCAACCGCCAGGGCGTGCGGATGGGCTCCGCAGACATCTACGAAGCCGTCGAACGCCTCCCCGAGATCAAGGAATCCCTGGTCATCGGCATCGAGCAGCCCGACGGCGGCTACTGGATGCCCCTCTTCGTGCACCTCGTCCCCGGAGCCGTCCTCGACGACGCGCTGCTGGGCCGAGTGAAGCAGACCATCCGTGAACAGCTCTCTCCACGGCACATTCCCGACGAGATCATCGAGGTGCCCGGCATTCCGCACACCCTCACCGGCAAGCGCATCGAGGTCCCGGTCAAGCGCCTCCTGCAGGGCACACCGTTGGAAAAGGCGGTCAACCCCGGCTCGGTCGACGACCTCGGCCTGCTGCGCTTCTACGAGGACCTGGCCCGCAAACGCGCCTGAGCGGCCCGGTCACCCGGCGCAGGTGGCCCTCGGGCTTCACCGAGCACGGCGGTGAAGCCCGAGGCCATCCCCGTTGTCAGTCGATCCGGTTACTGTGAGTGAGCATTGATCGACTGTGCAGACAGGGGGAAACATGGCGCACACCGACCACCGAACCATGCGACGCGTCCTGCGCCGGGAAATCGCCGGCACCATCGGCCTGCTCACCGACGAACAGGACTTCCGCGCCATGCGGCGCTACCGCAGCTTCACCTTCGACGACCACACCACCTACCTGCGACAGGTCGAGACACTCCTCAAGACCGTCGCCGAGCAGGGCGGCCACACCACGGTGGCGCTCTTCGACCCCGAGGAATACGGCGAATACTGCGCGGAAACCGGCCTCGATCCGGACACCCCGTCCAGCCGCGCCCGCTACACCGCCGAACTCGCGACCACGGGCCCCACGCTGCCCTACGACGGACAACCCCTCGCGGAACTCGTCCCCGACCTCGTCGACGAGGCCGTCCGCCAGGCAACCTGGGAGTACGCCTCCACCCTCCTCGCCCGGCTCGGTCCCTGCGCCGGCTGCGGCGAGAACATCGGCCGCGCCGCCTTCGCCCGAGCCACGGACCTCCTCGTCCGCATCCTCGACACGGCCCCACCGGGCAACCGCCACCTGGTGTGCAGCGTCACCGGCACACCCGAAACCCTGATCGCCGTCCTCCACGCCGACGACGAGGACGCCGACGCCGCCCACCTCGACGAGGCCGAAGCCCTCGAATTCACCACGGTCCTCGCCCTCGGCATCGCCACCGGCAGCCCCGGCGGACTCGTCATGCGCACCACCGCCCCCGGCACAGCCGACCGCATCTACGGCTGGCGCCTGCGCGCCGACGGCCTCGACCCCCTCACCGCGGGCGAAGTCTTCGACGCCTACTGCACCGACATCGAATCCGGTGACCTGATCTCCCCGGAATCCGGCGTCGACTACAGCGAGCCACCCGACCTCGGAGAGGAAGGACCAGCTGCGCGGCGCCGCCACTGAACGCCCGAGGGGCGCTCCACCGCAAGTGGAGCGCCCCTCGGCAAGCCGCAGGCGAACAGCGCGGCTGTGTCACTCGCCGGAAAGCACCGCCTGAGCCGCGTCGCGCGCCTCCTCGGCGGTGTCCGCGGCCCGTGCCGCGGCCGCCGCACGCTCGCACTGAGCCAACGTGTGCTTCGCCAGTGTCGCCCGTACATAAGGAAGCGACGCCGCACCCATGGACAGGGAGGTGACACCCAGACCCGTCAGCACACAGGCCAGCAGCGGATCGGAAGCGGCCTCACCGCAGACACCGCAGCTCTTGCCCTCGGCCTTCGCCGCCTCGGCGGCCATCGCGACCAGGTCCAGCAGCGCGGGCTGCCACGGGTCCTGCAGCCGGGACACCGCACCCACCTGCCGGTCGGCCGCGAAGGTGTACTGCGCGAGGTCATTGGTCCCCAGCGACAGGAACTCGACCTCCTGCAGCACCGAACGGGCCCGCAGCGCGGCGGACGGGATCTCCACCATCGCACCGAACTTCGCCCGCAGCCCCGCCGCACGGCACGCGTCCGCGAACGCCTTGGCATCCGTCCGGTCCGCCACCATCGGGGCCATCACCTCAAGGTAGACCGGCAGGCCCTCGGCCGCCTTGGCGAGCGCGGACAGCTGGGTGCGCAGTACTTCCGGGTGGTCGAGCAGCGTCCGCAGGCCCCGCACACCGAGAGCCGGGTTCGGCTCGTCGGCCGGCGTCAGGAAGTCCAGCGGCTTGTCCGCACCCGCGTCCAGCACGCGCACGACCACTCGGCCCTCCGGGAAGGCCTCCAGGACCTGTCGATAGGCCTCGACCTGCTTCTCCTCGGACGGCGCGCTCTTGCTGTCGTCCAGGAACAGGAACTCGGTCCGGAACAGCCCGACACCCTCGGCACCGGCCTCCACCGCCGCCGCCACGTCCGCAGGGCCGCCAATATTCGCGAGGAGCGGCACCTTGTGACCGTCGGAGGTGGCACCCGGACCGATCGAGGCGGCCATCGCGGCCTTGCGCTCGGCGGCCGCGGCCTCCAACCGCGCCTTCCTCTCGGCACCGGGGTTCACGAAGACCTCGCCGGTGCTTCCGTCCACGGCGATCACCGTGCTCTCGGCCAGTTCGACGGCGCCGGGCAGCGCCACCACGGCAGGCACACCCAGTGCCCGCGCCAGAATCGCGCTGTGGCTGGTCGGCCCGCCCTCCTCGGTGACGAAGCCGAGGACGAGGGTCGGGTCCAGCAGCGCCGTGTCCGCCGGCGCCAGGTCACGGGCGACCAGGACATACGGCTCGTCACTGTCCGGCACACCCGGCATCGGCACACCGAGCAGACGAGCGACGATACGGTTCCGCACGTCGTCCAGATCGGCCACCCGGCCCGCGAGGTACTCACCCGCACCGGCCAGCAGCTCCCGGTAGGCGGCGAACGCGTCGTACACCGCGCGCTCGGCCGTACTGCCGACGGCGATACGCCGCTCGACATCAGCGATCAGCTCGGGATCCCGCGCCATCATGGCCTGCGCCTCGAGCACCGCCTGGGCCTCGCCCCCCGCCAGATTGCCGCGCGCCATGAGGTCGGCCGCCACGGCCTCCACGGCCTGACGGGCGCGCCCCTGTTCACGCTCCGCCTCGTCCGCCGGGATCTGCTTGGCAGGCGGCTCCAGCACCGCCGTCCCCATGTGCCGAACCTCGCCGATCGCCACTCCGTGGCTCACACCGACGCCTCGCAGCGTTGTCTCCATCTCACCCGTCTCCATTAGTGCGGCGGGTCCCGCCGCCGCGATGGTTGTTCTGTACGCCCCTCAGGAAGGCAGTGGTGTCACTTCCAGGTGAAGAGACTGTCGCCCGCCTTCACATCGCCGTCCTCGCGAAGATCGGAGAGGGAGTCCGCGGTGGCCTCCAGGGCCACGACCGGGCACACGGGGGACTTGCCGGCGGCTTCGACGGCGGCGGGGTTCCAGTGCACCACGGCCTGGCCGCGCGTCACCGTGTCGCCCTTGCTCACCAGCAGCTCGAAGCCCTCGCCGTTGAGTTGCACGGTGTCGATGCCGAGGTGAGTGAGCACCCCGTGCCCCTGCTCGTCGACGACGACGAACGCGTGCGGGTGCAACGAGATGATGACTCCGTCCACGGGGGCCACGACGTCGGCGGGCTCGCGTACGGGATCGATCGCCGTGCCGGGGCCGACCATGGCCCCGGAGAAGACCGGATCCGGCACGGCCGCCAGTCCGATGGCGCGCCCTGCGAGCGGGGACGTCACGGTGGTCATGGGAAGCCTCCCAGGGGTGGAGATTCATTTGTGCCGTCACAGCACTGCCTGTCCCGGACGGCGCGGTGTACAGCAGGGTATGCCACGGTGGTCTAGACCACCAAGCCGATCGGTTTGCACCTGCTCCGGGACCCATGTAGAGTCATACCCCTGCTCGGGGGATGAGTGACGCGACCGCGCGTCTGTGTCCGGCAGCACCCAACTTGTCAGATCCTATCTCGGGATCCCCTTCTGCATGTCCGCAGGATGGTGGTCAAAGAGACCGGAAAACCCTGATAGAGTCTGGATCACCGAAGGGAAGCGCCCGGAGGAAAGCCCGCGAGGGTGAGTACGAAGGAAGCGTCCGTTCCTTGAGAACTCAACAGCGTGCC
>NZ_QFDQ01000119.1 GCF_003270085.1 Streptomyces triticisoli
CGAGGGAGAAGACGCTGATCACCCATATCGAGGACGGTCTCGACTTTCTCGGCTGGCGTATCCAACGTCATCGGAAGCGAGGCGCCAGTAAACGCTTCGTCTACCTCTATCCGGCCAAGAAGGCGCTTCGCTCCATCATGGCCAAGGTGAAGAAGTTGTGCTGGCAGGACGTGAATCTGCCGCTCGATGCCCTGCTGCACCAGCTCAACCGGGTGCTGCGGGGCTGGACCGCCTACTTCAGGCATGGTTCGTCGAAGGCGACTTTCAACTACCTCCGGGCCTACACCTGGAAGCAGGTATTTGGATGGCTTCGCCGTAAGCATCCCCCCGGCCCCAACGGCGCGGACCTGTGGTGGTCCGGAAAACACAAGCACCATGGCGGGAACGTGCAGGTGATCTCCACCCCGGACGGCTGGCCGATCTGGGTCTCACCGGTCCGCCCGGGCCGCGAGCACGACACCACCTGCGCCCGCCACCACGGTCTGATCGACGCCCTCAACCGGATCGCGGCCGAGCTGGGCATGCCGACCCTCGTCGACCTCGGCTACGAGAACGCCGGCGACGGTTTCCGCCACCCGCACAAGAAGCCCGCAGGTGGCGAATTGACCGACGCCCAGCAGACGTACAACAAGGTCATCCGCGGCGTCCACGGCGTCTGCGAGCGCGCCAACGCCCTGCTCAAGACGACCTTCAAGGCCCTGCGCCGGGTCAGCCTCGACCCCAGCCGCATCACCAAGATCGCCGCCGCGGCCCTCGTCCTGGCCGCCCTGCGCTACAAGCCCTCCGGGCTGAAGAAGCGCGCGGACTGGGAGGAGGTGTGGGACCTGCAGCGCAAGGAGGACGCCGCGCCCGACGAGCCGGCCAAGCGGAAGATCCGGGACTCCATCCCCGTACCGCCGAAGTACACCTCGGCCGACTTCCTGCGCCCTCCTACTGGAAGGCGCGCGGCAAGCTGGACGTGCCCAAGGAGCGGTTCATCTCCTACGGGCAGACCAACGCCGCCACCCCCGAGCTGTACGGCTGGGCCGGATGGGACCACCGCGAGCAGGCGCAGGCCCTGGCGACGTACTTCACCAACACCGCGCTGACCACCGAGGAGATCACGCCGTTCCTCGCCGGCCTGCTGGAACTGCAGCCGTGGCTGTCCCAGTGGCACAACGAATTCGACATGCTCTACAGCGGCTCCCCGGCGGCCTTCTTCGCCGGTTACCGCCAGACCCAGCAGGGCGAGCACGGCCTCACCGACGACGACCTGCGCACCTGGCGTCCCCCGGCCGCCACCCGGGGCCGCCGAGCCACCGCCAAGAAGTAACCCGAGCTGTTGGCGGCGCTCCGCCCGCCGCCACCGACCACCCCACCCGCTCAACCGCTCCATGCCGCACCCGTAAGGAGAGCGAGACACCATGGCCCAGCAGCCGCTCCTCCGCGATGTCATCGACATCAAGAAGTCCATCTCCACCTCGGACTTCGTGCTGTCCCTCGCCGAGGCGACGACCCCCGAGGGCGCCGAACACGCACTCAAGGACTACGTCGTCACGGAGCGGCTGCTGGAGAACTTCGACGAGGCGCTCGACCTCATCAAGGCCGCCCGGGACGGCCACCGCTCGAAGGCCGCCTACCTGCACGGCTCCTTCGGTTCCGGTAAGTCGCACTTCATGGCCGTGCTGTACGCGCTGCTCAGCGGCAACCCGGCCGCCCGCGCCCGCACCGAGTTCGACCCGGTCCTCACCAAGCACGAGTGGCTCGACACGGACGGCAAGAAGTTCCTGCTCGTGCCGTACCACATGCTCGGCGCGAAGGCCCTCGAACAGCGCGTGCTCGGCGGCTACGTCAGCCACGTCAAGAAGCTGCACCCGGACGCGCCGACCCCGCAGGTCTACCGCACCGACTCCCTCTTCGCCGACATTCGCGCCATGCGCGCCAACATCGGCGACGAAGCCGTCATCCGGGGGCTCGGTGTCACCGACGACGAGGAGGACGAGTGGGGCGAGGGCTTCGCCTGGACCCCGGCCCTCCTCGACGCCGCCCTCGCCGCTGAGGAGAACCACGAGGCTGGCGTCTCCCTCGACCTCCGTAACCCCTCCACCCCGGTCGAACTGCGCGCCAAGCTGGTCAGCGACGCCAGCACCAATCTTCTCCCCGGCTTCGCCAAGAACGCCGCCGAGGACGAGCACGGGTTCATCTCCCTCGACGCCGGTCTCTCCGTGATCGCCGAGCACGCCAAGTCGCTCGGCTACGACGGGCTGATCCTCTTCATGGACGAGCTGATCCTCTGGCTCGCCACCCTCATCCACGACCAGAAGTTCGTGGCCCGCGAGGCCAGTAAGATCACGAACTTCGTGGAGGGCGGCGACGCCCGCCGCGCCATCCCCGTCGTGTCGTTCATCGCCCGCCAGCGCGACCTGCGCGAGCTGGTCGGCGAGGAGGTGTCCGGCGCCGCCGAGTCCTCCATCCAGGACACCCTCAACCTGGCCTCCGGCCGGTTCGACAAGATCACCCTGGAGGACCGCAACCTCCCGCAGATCGCCCACGCCCGCCTCCTCAAGCCGAAGAACGCCGAGGCGGAGCGCCTCATCGACGCGGCCTTCGAGCAGACCAAGCGGGTCGGCAGCCAGGTGTGGGACACCCTGCTCGGCTCCGACAAGGGGACGACCGGCGCGGACGCGGAGTCGTTCCGGCTGACGTACCCCTTCTCGCCCGCCTTCATGGACACCCTCGTCCACATCTCCTCCGCGCTGCAGCGCTCCCGCACCGGTCTGAAGCTGATGGGCCAGCTCCTCGCCGACCACCGCGACGATATCCGCCTCGGCCAGCTCATCCCGGTCGGTGACCTGTACCCGGTGATCGCGGAGGGCGGCGACAAGCCGTTCACCGACAGCCTCAAGGTGGTCTTCGAGGCCGCCGACAAGCTGTACAAGACCAAGCTGCGGCCGTACCTGCTCAGCACCTACGACATCACCGAGGACGACGTCGAGCAGTACCTGCACCGGCCCGACACCCTCGACGACCCGCAACTCGCCAACCGCTGCCATCTGTTCGTCGGCGACAACCGACTCGTCTGCACGCTCCTGCTCTCCGCCCTCGCGCCCAGCGTGCCCGCCCTGTCCGAGCTGACGATCCGTCGGCTCGGCGCGCTGAACCACGGGTCGGTCACGGCGCCGATCCCGGGCAGCGAGGTCGGCATCATCAAGAACAAGGTCGCCGAGTGGGCGGCCCGGTTCCCGGAGATCAAGGAGACCGGCACCGACGCCAACCCCGGTGTCCGGCTGGAACTGTCCGGCGTCGACGTCGACTCCGTCATCGCCAACGCCCAGGTCAACGACAACCCCGGCAACCGGGGCGCCCTCGCCCGGCGGCTGCTGTCGGAGGAACTCGGCGTCGAGCACGGCCAGTTCGCCGACGAGCTGAACTTCACCTGGCGCGGCACCGCCCGCACCGCCGAGGTCGTCTTCGGCAACGTTGCCGACGAGGACGAGCTGCCCGACCACGACCTGATGCCGCAGCAGGACGGCCGTTGGCGGATCGCCATAGACCTCCCCTTCGACGAGGGCGAGTGGGGGCCCGTCGAGGACGCCAACCGCATGCAGCGGCTGCGTGAGCGGCAGCAGGGCGAGCGGTCCCGTACCGTCGCCTGGCTGCCCGCCCACCTGTCCGCGCAGCGCCTCGCCGACTTCCGGCGGCTCGTCGTCATCGACAAGGCCCTCGCCGACGAGCACCGCTTCGACACCCAGTACGCCGGCCACCTCAACGCCGACAACCGCAGCCGCGCCAAGGGGTTGCTGGAGACCCAGCGGGACGCCCTGCTCAAGCAGGTGAAGGCCGCGTTCAAGCAGGCGTACGGGCTCGCGCAGAAGCAGGCCGCCGACGTGGTGGTCGACTTCGACGACCACCTGGTGGCGCTGCCCGACGTCGACGACCTCACCCTGTCCTTCGGGCAGTCCCTGCACGACGGCATCCGGCACGTGGCGGGCAAGCTGCTCGCCCACCAGTACCCGGCCCACCCCGACCTCGACCCCGACGCGACCGGCACCGCCGTCAAGCCCACCGACGCACGCAAGGTGTTCACCCACGTACGGGCCGCCGCCGAGGCACGCGACGGACGCGTCGAGGTCCCGGCGGGCGACCGCAAGCTGATGCAACGCATCGCCGGACCGCTACGCCTCGGACAGCAGAAGGAGGCGTACTTCGAGCTGTCCCGCTACTGGAGCGACCACTTCCGGCAGCTCGCCAGTGCGCAGGGCGTCACCGGTGACTTCTCGCTGATCACCCTCACCGACTGGACCGACCAGCCCGAGCCGCGCGGCCTGCCCGACTTCCTCGCCCGGCTCGTCGTCGCCTCCTTCGCCGAGATGGACGACCGGGTGTGGGTGCGCGGCGGCACCGTCCTCGACCCCGCGCCCGAACTGGCCGCGGTCAAGGACCACGACGCGCTGCGCAGCCAGCCCCTGCCCGGCGAGGACGACTGGGACACCGCGCGGCAGCGCTACGAGACGATCTTCGGGCAGAAGGCGCCCACCCTGCGCCGCGGACGCATGGTCAACCAGTTCGCCCGCCAGATCACCGAGTCCGCCCGCACCTTCAGGGAGGACGCCGCCGAACTCGTACGACGGCTGGAGGAGCACGCCACCTTCCTCGGCCTCGACGAGACCGACGACACCGGACGCCTCGCCCTCGCCCGGCGCTCCCTCCAGCTCCTGGAGACGCTCACCGGCGGCGCGGCGCAGGGCGGCGGGGCCGGGGCGAAGAAGACCGTGGAGGCCCTCGCAGGCTTCGACCTGGGCACGGTCAGCGCCGACCGGTACGGCACCTCCGTCAAGCAGGCCGGCAGCGTCGCGCGGGCTGTGACCGAAGCGCCCTGGCACACCTTGGAACTTGCCACCGGGCTCGGCGTCGAGGGCGCGGCACTGCTCGACTCGTTGCGCAACGTGGCCCGGGGCGACCAGCGCACCGCAGACCTGCGCGAGGCCCTGAAGCGCACCGGGCAGGAAATCGTGGCCCTGATCAAGCGCAACCAGGCGGCAGCCGCCCCGCCGCAGGCGCCCCTCACGCCCACGACGGCCACGGCCGACGACCTGTCCCTGAACACGCCGACGAGCGACCCGCGCATCCCCTTCACCCAGCAGCCCGCCGCACCCCAGGACACCGGCGCGGCACGCCAGTCCGCCGGCCGCCGCACCACCACCGCCGCCCAGGCGGCCAAGGCGTTGGAGTCCGAGCTGGCCGAGCTGGCGAAGAACAACCCGGGCGCCACCATCGAGATCAGCTGGCGGGTCGTCGACTGATGAGTACCACCACCCCCATCCCCACCCCCGCCGACTCCGCCGCCGTACCGGGCGCGGTCCGGCTGAACACCGCGACCGTCACCCAGTACCTCTCCTCCCAGCCCCAGCTCGCCGCATCCCTCCGGCCGGGAGGCGAGGACCGGCGCCGGGTCGTCCTGCTGCGCTCCGCGCCCCAGTGGGACGGCCCCGCCGAGCCCGCCTGGGCCGAGGGCCGCACCGCGCGTATCGCGGCGGCGCCGTCCCCGCTCGCCGTCCACGAACTGGTCCTCGACCACCTCGCGGGCCGCACTCCGGGCCCCGCCGTGCTCGTCGTCCTCACCGACCGCGAACAGCATGAACTCGACCCGGCGATCCTCGCCCGTGTCCACAAGAAGGCCATCGACACCGTCGACGGCTGGGACGTGGTCCGGGAGGCGTTCGGCGCCCGGCAGGTCGACCCGCGCCTGAAGGACGCCAACTGGGCCGCCGAGGCCCTGCTGGACGCCACCCCGCCCGGCGGCTGGCTGTCCCGGCAGTACGCCCTCACGGCCCTGGTCCAGCGCCGGCTGCGCCTCGGCCGCTACGACACCGACACCGCCGTCGCCCCCGTACAGCGGCCCGGTGACGACCGGCTCGACGCGCAGGCCCTGCTGCACTGGTCCACCCGCGCGGGCGGCCCCGAGCGGCTCCTCGCACTGCGCGGCCCGGAACGTACCGGACTCGCCGCCTTCCTCGGCGAGGACGACCAGGCCGGACTCGCCGGGCGTGCCCTGCTCGCCCTCGTCGACGCCGAACGCGGAGCCGACGCCGTCGCCTTCGGCCTGGTGTGCGCGGCCCTGTGGGAGCACGCCGAGCCCGCCCCCGAGACGTACCAGGCACGCGGGCGGGCCGAGCGCTACTTCGGCGACCAGCCCCCGGCGACGGTCGACCAGCTCGACGCACTCGTGTCCGTCTTCAGCCGGGCCGCAGAGAAGTACGTCGTCGCACTGCTGGCCACCGGCCACCGGACCGGCGGCACGGACCCGGACCGGGCGCGCGAGGCCCGCCGCCTGAGCGGCATCGTCCTCGACCGGGCGGCGGCGCTGGCCCGGCAGTTCGGCGCGGAGAAGGCCGTCGCGTCCAGCCCCGTCATGACGGGTGGGCTGGAAGCCCGCTTCACCGCCGTGGGGCACGCGCTCGCCGCCGGTGGAACGGCCGCGGTGGCGGACGCCGTACGGCACCTGGCGGACCATGAACTGGCCGGTGACCCGGAGGAGTCGGCCCGTATCGAACGGGCCCGCATGGGCCGGCGGCTCGCCCAGTGGCTGGCCACTGAGCTGCCCGCCGAGCCGCCCACGGTGGCCGACGCCATGAAGGGGCACATCGCCGAGACCGGCTGGGTCGACCTGGCCCTCGAACACATCGAGGCCGGCGGCGACCCCGACCCGGTGCTGAAGGCCGCGTACGACACCCTCGGTACGCGGGTCCGTGAGCGGCGGCGTGCGATCGACGCCTCCTTCGCCCGCGAACTCGCGCTCTGGACCGAGTCCGGCACCCAGCTCGGCTCGACGCTGACCGTGGAGAGCTTCCTCGAACAGGTCGTGAAGCCGGTCGTCCGGCACGGCGAGGGGCGGCGCGTGCTGCTCCTCGTCCTCGACGGCATGAGCGCCGCCATCGCGGACGAACTCGGCGAGGAACTGCGCCGCACCTGGGCCGAGTTCGATCCGCTGCCCGAGGACGCGCCGCAGCGCCGAGCCATGGCCGCCGCACTGCCCACCCTGACCGCCGTCTCCCGCACCTCCCTCTTCGCGGGCCGGCTGATGAAGGGCACCCAGGCCGACGAGAAGCGGCTGTTCCCCGCGCACAAGCTGTGGGGCGGTGCCCCGGCCGCCGTCTTCCACAAGGACGACCTGCGCACCGAGCACGCGGGGGACACCTTCGGCCCGGCCCTCACCGAAGCGCTCGGCGGCGGCAGGACGCACGTCGCCGTCGTCCTCAACACCATCGACGACCGCCTCGCCAAGGAGCAGAAGCTCGGCGACGGCGCCTGGCGCGTCGACCACGTCGCCGGGCTGCGTGACCTGCTGCGGGTGGCTGCCAACCAGGGCATGGCGGTCGTCCTCACCAGCGACCACGGGCACGTCGTCGACCGGCACGGCGTGAAGGTGGACGCCGCCGAGCCGCCGTCCGCCCGGCACCGCCTGCCCGGCGGCGGCCCGCTCGCCGAGCAGGAGATCCGGCTGTCCGGCCCCCGGGTCGTCTGGCCCGAGCCCGGTGCGGCCATCGTCGCCCTGTGGGACGCCGACTCCCGCTACACCACGCTCAAGGCCGGCTACCACGGCGGTGCGTCACTCGCCGAGTTCACGATTCCGGTGCTGGCGTTCCTGCCGTTCGAGGCGGAACCGCCCAAGGGATGGCGGGAGCTGGGCGACCAGCGCCCGGAGTGGTGGCTCCCCGGGACGCGGGCCGCCTCCGCTCTCGCCGGACCGGGAACGCCGGTCGCCGCTCCGGCGAAGAAGCTGGCGCCCAAGCCGAAGAAGAAGCAGGCCGAACTCCCGGAGAACCATAAGACCCTCTTCGACGTGACCGTCGCCGCGGGCGGCGAGGACACGCTCGTCACCCCCACCCTGGTCTCCCCGGACGAGACCCTGGTCAACGGGCTCCTCGACTCGGAGACCTACCAGGCCCAGCTCGGTCTCCTGGCCCGCAAGCCGCCGCAGGAACAGATCAGGAAGGCGCTCGCGACACTCGTCGACGCGGGCACCCTCCCGGTCACCGCCCTCGCCCAGCGCGTGGGCCTGCCGCCGACGCGCGGCGACGGTTTCGCGGCGGTCCTGCGGCAACTCCTCAACTACGACGGGGTCCAGGTCCTGGAAACCCTCCCGGACGGCCGCACCCTCCGGCTCCACCCGGCCCTGCTCCGTGACCAGTTCGACCTGGGAGCCGGGTGAGCGGGAGCAGGGCTACGAGACAAAGGCCCGCAGCACCTTGGCGAAGGTCGTCAGCTCGTCGAGCATCTCCTGCGGGAGCGGCTTCTCGTCGAAGTGGGCGATCCGGTTGCGGATGTCCTTCACCCGCTTCAAGCGGCCGATGAACTGCTCGCGGGGCATGTTGGGCCACTTCAGTGCTTCCCAGTTGAGGTCGGCCTGCTTCGCCAGGGTCTGCTTTGTCTGGCTGCTGTCCAGGAGCCTCAGATAGTCACCGAACATCAGGTCTGAAACCTGCCCGGTGCGGTGCTCCGGTTTCCTGTTGGTCTGGACCGTCTTGATGGTCTCCGGGTCCAGGGCCGCGCCCAGGCAGCGGCGCAGCAGCGACTCGATCTCTCCCACAATGAAGAAGGGCCGTGCCGCCCCCTCGAAGCGTTCCGTGACGTCGGCGGCGGTGACGCTGCCCGAAAGACAGCCGTCGTCGCCGCGGACGAGGAGATAGCCGTGCTCGCGGATGACCGGGAGGGCGGCGAAGAACTCCTGACGGGCGTCGGCGACGGGTAGCGAGTCCTTCTCCATCGCGTTGTCCAGCGTGGGCTGTTTCCCCGCCTCGTACATCTTGGCCACGGACCCCCAGGTGACGACACCGTGGACCTGCGCCATGCCGGTGGTCACCGGCACTTGGGAGAGACCCTTCGTGCGCATGAGAAAGGTCGTGTGTGACAGGGGGGTGCTAGGACCGACGGACACCAGGCCGCGCCGCGCCGCGGGGATGTCGCCGAGCAGCAGCCGTTGCGGCAGGGCGTGCGACGGCAGTGCCTCCTCCGTCTCGTCCGTCCCCTCGGCCGCATCGGTGGTTGCGCGCTGTGCGGGAATGGAGGTGAGTGGCACGACGTCGACGGTGCTGCGCAGGCCGCACACGGCGAAGTCCGGCAGCGTCGTCAGTCCGGCGTCCGTCAGTGCCTGCGAGATGTGGTGCACCGACCTGTGGTCGCGGACCCTGACCCGGAAGAGGTCGAGGATCTCCTGCACGGACACGGTTCTGCCCTTGAGCGAGGCGACATCCCGCTCGTGCGGTCCGGTCATCATCGGACGTCGCCCTCCGGAAGGTCACGCAGCATGGTCTTCTTGCCCATGGCGGAGTGCACCAGGTCCTGCAACTGCTTGGAACGATCGTGGTAGAAGCGCTCGTAGTCGTTCTCGCGCAGGGCGTCCGGATCGATCAGATGGGTGGACAGGACATCGTCGAACCACTCGGGCCGCATGTCGGACGCGGCGATCATGGTGGACAGGTACGACGACGGCGCGCCGGTCATGTCCATCGCGGCACGGTAGGAGAGGGGGCTCTTGTTCACGATCGAATTCGTGGGCAGGCCTTGGCTGTTGCCCCGCCGGAACCACGCCTTGGGGAAGATCTGCCGCACGTCCACGCCGTACTCGTCCAGCCTGCCGGGACTGAGTGGGGCATCCGTGTAGTGCCAGTCCACCGCCCCCTGCTTGATCAGCAGGGCGTAGACCCCCTTGTAGGCGGCGCTGTTGCGGGTGGTGAGGGTATCGAGGCGTTCGGCGAAGAAGAACGCTTCCGTAACCGTTTCGGGCGCCTTCTCGTCCTGCCCGATCCACGGGACGAGCTGCTCGACGTCCCGGGTGAAGCGCGTCTCCGTGGAGCCGCCGTACATCTCGCCGAGCACGCCGCACCAGAACCACTGCTCGATCTTCTCCTCCGCACCCATGCCGTCCGTCGCGGAGTCGAGGACGGCACGCACGGCCGCGAGCGGGACGAGCTGCGTCTTGTACGGCAGGTCGGCCGGGCGGACGATGCACTGCCGTTCCAGGAAGTCGCCCACCCACGCGAAGGCGTCGGCGAGCTTGGGCGCCAGGCGTACGAAATCGGCCAAGGGAAGCTCCAGCAGATCGCGACGCTTGCAGGACACCGTCGCGCCGGCGCCCGCCTGCTTTCGTTCCCAGGTGCGCACCAGTGCGATGGCCTGCAGGAAGTCGATGCTGCTCAGCCCGTTCTCGATGCCGCTCTCGGGACGGCCGAAGACCGGGTACTTACTCGCGAGCCCTTGCTTGATCTCCCGCCACACCTCGGGAAGCTGGTAGTAGTCACCGGTCCGCTCCACGTACTCGCGGTCTCCGGCGTAGGTCGCGGTGAGCAGTTCGAAGACGTTCAGGGGCACACCGCCCGTGTTGACCCGCTCGAACACCGCGCAGACGGCGTCCATGGAGGTGGAGGCGGCCAGCCGGATCATCGGGACCTGGAAGGCACGGACCTGCTGGAGGACCGCCTCGTCGAACTGGCCCCACAGGTCCCAGTTCCGGTCCTCGTCCGCCTTGATGTACGCCTTCTTCCACTCGTTCACGCGCTGGGCGTCGAAGACGAAGTGCAGGGGGAAGAGGCCGGCCGCGCACTCGGCCTCCGTGGTGCTCAGGTCCAGCACCACGGTGCGGTTGAAGTCCGTCCGGAGCACCTTGTCGGCCGGGACGGACACGATGGCCTCGTCGCGGTCCGCGGATGGCCCGACGGCCTTCGCGATGTCGACGTAGTACCACCGCTGGATGGGCTTGCTCCGGGCGTCCGCAGTCTCCACCGGTGCGTCCAGCCACAGGGCTTGGAAGAGGGAAGTGAGGCGCTGCTGGCCGTCCAGCAGCAGCAGGTCGGCCGTCGGGTCTCCGTCCGGCCGGGCACCGGTGAGGGTCCGGGAGCGGAACCGGGTGGCGCCGCCGGTCTGCAGCGTCATCACGACGCCGAGAGGGTAGTCCAGCGTGACCGTCGCGATGATCGCCCGGATCCGGTCGTCATCCCACTTCCAGTTCCGCTGGAAGTCTGGCAGTTGTAAGGAGCCCGAGGCGACGTCCGCCAGTACATCCCTCAGCTTCACGTTGTCGAGCGCCGCCATGTGACTCCACTTTCGACTTGCCGCCTGTACGGAGAGTGATTCCATCAGCGCTCTCCGGTAACCGTCAACCGGTTCGTCGAAGAACGAGATCAAGGGGCCGCCCAGCGGAAGCCTCGCGTGGCCTACCAGTACTTGCCCACGGCCGGCTGCTCGGCCGGGACTTCCGTCTGTTGCTGCTACGGCTCCCGGGTCACGTCCGCATCGAAGTGACCGCCCCGCGCCCCGAACGTGTACCGCCGCCGTACCCGCCTGCTGGGCCCTGCTCACCCGAAAAGGGCATGACTCACCGAGGTGAGCAGATGGTGTCTACGTCTCGTAAGGCACCGTGCAGGAGCAGTTCAGCCAGGCTGGGGCGTGCTTGAGGGGCTTGTCGCGTCGGTCGGACGCCCACCAGGCGCCGCACGGCAGTGGGTGAACCGTCCCCGTCCCAGGCGAGCGGTGGGGCGCTGAGGGAGTTCGGAAACGGTGACGCACGTTGCACAAGCGCCGAGCACTACCATGCTCTCGCCAACTACGGGCGCTAGGCTAGTGAGTTGTAACGCATAGGACCGAGCAGGTCACCAACGGGGACGGGAGCCGCGGTGTGGGCGCTGTAGCAATGGACGGTTCGCTTCATACGGCGATGGAAGCCGGGCTGCACATCTTCGATCGCGAGCAGCCAACGAGCTTCATGTGCTTCGACGTGCCTGAGCCTGACGGGACCGCTCAGTGAGCTCGGCGGACCGCCCGCTCGAAACGGTCACCGGAGCACGTCAGGCCATGACAGTTGTCGTTCCTGTGCGGCTCCTGCGCGAGCCTGCCTGGGCAGAAGGTCCGTTCCCGTTCGAACTGGGTAACCGTCGCACCGATACTGCCACCCGAGCAACTTACTTCACCGCAGCTTGCGCCCGCGTTCTGTATGGCACACCAGAGCGCCCCTGTCGCTGGCACCGCATGGTGGCGGCCGCCCATGACGGGATGCATCTGATGGGTATGGAGTTGCTACGCACGGCCACGGCTCGTGATCCGCAGGCCGCTCTGGCCGTCATGCACTTCACCGTGGAGCGGCCGCTGCTGTCCGTGCTCCGCTCGATCTCCCACCGGCCGGGCTCTCCACCGGATCCGCTGATTGGCCCCTTTTCCCCCGTGGATCTCCTCGAGGGCGTGGCAGGCGTTCGCGTCGCCGACGGAGCATCCGCTATCGCCCGCCCGTACACCATCGCCTTCCTGACGCTGGACAGCAGTCACACAGCGGCACTGCGCCCCGACCACAAAACTGAGTTGCCGGTTACCGCAGATCAGTGGCTTTGGCAGCTTGCCTCTCGATCGACACCAGCAGACTTTCCGCTGGCGCCTGAAAGCGCCCCAGATGAATTCGCCAGTGCACTGCGGATATCGGCTGACTGGAGCGCGCTGGTCCTGCGCCACGGGGCTGCTTTTCTAGGGCACCGCGCCGACAGCGGCGACGGCGATTTCTATGAATTCGCAGCTCTGCACGCCCGCACCGTCTACCTTGATGCTCTGTTGCTTGGTTCTCTCCAGCGTGATCACATCGACGAACTCACCGACGAACTCTCAGACGTCTTCAACGTGGGCCGCCTGGCACCCCGGGTCGCATCGCTCGAGAGGAACATTGCCCGTTTCCGAAGCACTTACTGGCGGCAGCATCTCACCGCGCACGGACCAGCGAACAATCTCCTCATCGCTTTCCAGGACCAGCATCGGATGCCCATGCGCTTCGCTGAAATCCTAGCTGAGACCGCCGACTACAGTCGGTTGGTGCAGACGCAGGAGAGCCAACAGATCAGCGGTGCTCTCGGCGTCATCACCATCCTTGGCTTGCCGCTGGGTACCGCGCTTGGCATCCTCCAAGTGCTCGGGGACGACTCGCTGAGCCACCTCGCTATCGCCCTCGGTTCGTCTATCGTCGCCACAGCAGCCGCCTTCACCACCCGATATGGCCGCCTGGTGCTCTCTTCGCTGCGAGGCTCGAACGGACAGAGGTCGGCACCTTAGTTGTGGCGGAACCATAACTGCACAGGCTCGCTCAGAAGGCACTGACTTTTCCTGGTTGGTGAGAGCCTACTGGCCGGGCGCATAAAGCATGGAGTAAACTGGTCTCGACCTGTCGTAGATGTCTTTTCCGCCTCGCCGGGACCTTCGGTGCTTCCTTCCAGAAAGGATGGCATGAGCCTCAGTGCGGAGTACTTGGCGGTCATCTCCCTCCTGTCCCTTATCCCCTACAGCCTAAAAGGGCTCACAGGTTTCGGACCGGCACTCCTGTTCGTTCCGCTGGCCTCCGCGCTGTTCGGTCAACCCCTCGCCGTGGCCGCCTCCGGCGCACTCGACGTTACGTCCGGGGCAGCCCTCACCGCCACGGACCCGCAGATCAGGCGTGGCCATGAAGGATTCTTCATCGGCTCCGCGATGGCCTTGGGGACGGCTGCCGGGGTTGTTGCCCTGAGTCGCATTCCCAGCACGGTCTCGGCCGGCGTCCTGGTAGCCGCTGTCGTCATTGGTTTGATCTCGGTTGTCGATGCCCAACGCAAGGGTCCTGTCGAGACCTCGCGGAAGATCGGTCCTCGGGGCGGCCTGGTGGGACTCCTTGCCGGAGCCATCGGCGGCATTACTGGTATCAACGGTCCCCCGCTTGTCATCTACCTGCAGCGGGTCCTGAGTCCACATGATCAGCGCATTGTCCTCACGCGCGTTCTGCTCGTGTCAGCAGTGGTTCGAGTCATCACCTTCTTCTTCGTGGGCAACCACATCGCGGAAGCCATGATCTTGACGCTTGTATGCCTGCCAACGCAACTGGTTGGCTTGCTCATCGGAAGCAGGTTCGCGAAGAAGACCTCACCCAGGAGACTGGCTGGCATCAACAGCTCGATTGTCGCCATCTCCATTATCTTAGCCGCTTACAATGCATTTGCGGGGACTGGGGGGTAACGTGACAACACCTGTCAATTTCACCTTCGCTACATCCGGCCTCCAGTCAATGCTTAAGTTTTTCACAGGCGCTCTGGATGCAGCCTATTTCGGATCAACGCCTTTCCTGCTTGGCTATGCCTATGGTCTGCCGATGCGAATCATTGGGGTAGCCCAGCGTCTGGGCACAGGACACGCGGTCGTCACCCGCACTGGTATATCTTCTCGCCCCCGTATCGGCACAGTGTCAGGCAGTACTGGACATGAAATTGCCCACGCCTGGGCGCAGGCCACCGATCATACGCCGGTCTTCGTCGATCTTCCCCCTATCGACCAAGTGCTGGCATTCAAGGCCGGGTTCATCGACGGGATTTCCTGCTGGGAACCCTTTACCACCATGGCCGTCCGTATCGGCGGCAAACGTGTATTCACCGCAAGAGACTCCAACCGCCAACTCAATCTGCTGTGTGTGAGCAGCGACGCCGCACGAGAAAAAGCAGCCGCTGTACATTCTCTGCTGCAGACCCACATTGATGCTACGCGCAAGCTCAGTGCGGGGGTCTCGGCAAGCGAACTGCATTTTCTGCAAGGCGTCTTCGGGGAGGGGCTTTCGTACACAGAGTGCGACAGCATCCTGCGCCATCGGATCGAGTGGGTCGACCCTTCCGACGTGCCCGTGGAGCAGGAGAGAGAAGAGATCGTAAACTCCCTGCAGGCTGCGTGGGATTTCTTGACAGCGTCAGGTCTCTTCGCCGGAAACATGCCCAATCTGTCGGAGGCGCTAGTAACTCTCGATTATTCGACCCAAGGAACCCCTGCTTTACAGGAGGGCCATGCGCTTCGAGTCGGATACTCCGACTCCATCATGTGCGCACCGATTCTGCTGGGCCGTCACTCACGACTCTTCTCTGAGAATGGTCTCGATGACACCGACAGCGAGAGTCGAATCGTGGAACGGGTGGCAGCCTTGAACGACGAGTACCGTAAGGCCCTCCGTAGTATTCGGTCACTACTGAGCACGGAACCAGAATTGGCCGTGGTGAAAGCCGGCAAGATCATCGAGCAGGAGATGCTCGAACTTTATGAGAGAAGCTTCAATCGCACCCCACCGAAGGTCATCAGCGCCACCATTCAGGAGTTCAGTCAGCTCGGCATGATGCCCACTCGTGTCGCCGCGGCCGCACACTGGCTACGGAATCTGCGCAACGATTCCGCCCACCGTGGTCGAGAGGCTGTCCAGTATGCGGAGACAGCCTACGTTGTAACCGTCGACATCCTGGAGTGGCTACAGCGCGAGCGGCCGCAGCAGACCTTACGGTGCTCACGATGCGCTAAGCACATCGAGGACAGTAGCTGGATAGCGTGCCCGCACTGCGGACAGTTGCGGCGGCGGGACTGCGAGGCGTGTGGCGAGCAGATCCAAGCAACCTGGAAAGCGTGTCCGCATTGCGGCCGCACTGTATAGGCAAGGACTTTGAGAAGTGATCTTGTGTCCTGACGAGCGAGGCGCTCCCGACGTCGCCGCTGCGTTGGACGGTGAAGTCGACCAGGAACCTCGCGGCCGAGCTAACCCATCAGGGGCACGGGGTGAGCGCGGGCACGGTCGGGGACCTGCAGTGTGAGGAGGGCTTCAGCCTGCAGGCTGGCACCAAGACCATCGAGGGCAAGCAGCACCCGGACCGTGATGCCCAGTTCCGCTACATCAACGAGCGGGCCAGAGAGTACACGGGCACCGGCCAGCCGGTGATCAGTGTGGACACGAAGAAGGGACTCGTTGGCGACTGCAAGAATGCGAGCCACCAGTGGCGGCCGCCTCGTGAGCCTGTACTGGTCAAGACACACGAGGGCAAGAACAAGCAAAGTGCCGTCAAGTCCATGGCCCTCACGGACGCGGGCGGCCGCCTGCTGTACTGCTCAGGCAGTCACAGCTGCCCCGTCGTGCAGGACCCGGTGGCGGGGGTCAAGTACGTGCGTCCCGCTTACTGACAGTAGCCCGTCCGGGGTGCGTCTTCGGATGGGAGACTGACACGGTGATCCACCACCGCACCACACCCGTCTCAGCTGCCCGCCGCCGTACCGTCATCGACGCGCTGCGGCGCGGAGCCGTGCCCGAGAGCGGACTCGACCTGCTCGCCTCGGGACTCGGCCGTTTCGAAGCCGCTCTGGACGCGGAGCTGGACGCCGTCGCCTCCGGCGAGTCCGTGTTCAAGGCCGTGCGCGGTGAGTACGGGTCCGGCAAGACGTTCTTCACCCGGTGGCTGGGGGAGCGGGCCAAGCGGCGCAACTTCGCCGTGGCCGAGATCCAGGTCTCGGAGAACGAGACGCCGCTGCACAAGCTGGAGACGGTCTACCGGCGGCTCACCGAACGGCTCACCACGTCCAGCTTCCCGCCCAGCGCGCTGCGACCCGTCGTGGACGCCTGGTTCTACGCGTTGGAGGAGGACGCCCTCGCCGCCGGCGCGAGCGAGGAGGAGCTGCCGGCGGAGGTCGAGAAGCTGCTCGTCGCCCGGCTCGCCGAGGTGTCCCGGCACGCGCCGTCCTTCGCCACCGCGCTGCGCGGCTACCGGGCCGCGCTCGCCGAGGGCGACGAGGCCACCGCCGCCGCCGTGCTGGCCTGGCTGGGTGGCCAGCCGCACGTGGCCGCCGCCGCGCGCCGGTCCGCCGGGGTGCGCGGGGACCTGGACCACTTCGGGGCGCTCGGCTTCCTGCAGGGCCTGCTCACCGTGTTGCGCGACTCCGGGCACACCGGACTCTTCGTCGTCCTCGACGAGGTGGAGACCCTGCAACGGGTGCGGTCCGACGCCCGCGACAAGGCGCTCAACGCGCTGCGCCAGCTCATCGACGAGGTCCACTCCGGCCGCTTCCCGGGCCTGTACCTCGTGATCACCGGCACTCCGGCCTTCTACGACGGACAGCAGGGTGTCCAACGCCTCGCCCCGCTCGCCCAGCGGCTCGCCACCGACTTCACCACCGACCCGCGCTTCGACAACCCCCGCGCCGTCCAGATCCGGCTGCCCGGCTTCAACCAGGACTCCCTGGTCGGCCTCGGCGTCACCATCCGCGACCTGTACGCGGAGGCCGCCGAGGCGCACGAGCGCGTGAAGACGGTGGTCGACGACGCGTATGTCGCCGACCTCGCGCGGGCTGTCGGCGGGGCGCTGGGTGGGAAGGTCGGCGTGGCACCCCGGCTGTTTCTGAAGAAGCTCGTCGGTGATGTCCTGGACCGGGTGGACCAGTTCGAGGACTTCGACCCCCGGCAGCACTACCGGCTGACGGTCGTCGGCAGCGAACTCACCGACGTCGAGCGGAACCTGGCTGCCTCGGTCACCGGCGGCCCCGTCTCGGCCGACGACTTCGATCTGGAGCTGTGATGGCGGGGGAGGACAGCCCGGTCGAGGACACGACGAAGGGCGACGGCCCGGCCGACGTGATCGACCGTCTCGACCCCGTCGTCCTGCACCACATCGTCAACACCCTCGGCTGGCCCGACCTGCGCCCCCTCCAGCGGGAGGCCATCGCACCGCTCATGGACGGCGAGGACGCCGTGCTGCTGGCGCCGACGGCGGGCGGCAAGACCGAGGCCGCCTGCTTCCCCCTGCTGTCGGCCATGGCCGAGCAGAAGTGGAACGGCACCTCGGTGCTGTACCTGTGCCCGCTCAAGGCGCTCCTCAACAACCTGGCCGGCCGCGTCGACACGTACGCCCAGTGGCTGGGACGGCGCGCGGCGCTCTGGCACGGCGACACCAAGGAGTCGCAGCGGCAGCGCATCCGCACCGAGGCGCCGGACATCCTGCTGACCACGCCCGAGTCGCTCGAGGCGATGCTGATCGGCGTCAAGACCGACCACGCGCGGCTGCTCGGCGGCGTACGGGCCGTCGTGGTCGACGAGGTGCACGCCTTCGCCGGAGACGACCGGGGCTGGCACCTGCTGGCGGTGCTGGAACGGCTGGAACGCGTCACCGGACGGCCCATCCAGCGGATCGGACTGTCCGCGACCGTCGGCAACCCGGAGCAGTTGCTGCACTGGCTGCAAGGCGCCCGTGCAAGAAGCCGTACCGGGCGAGTCGTGGCCCCCGGGGTCCGGCTGCCCGCATTCGGCGGCGGAACAGGAGACGACAGCGAAAAGGCCGCCGTGGAACAGCTCCCCAGGCCGGCCGGTGAGGTCGAACTCGACTACGTCGGCTCCCTGGAGAACGCCGCCAAACTGATCGCGGCCCTGCACCGAGGGGAGAAGCGGCTCGTCTTCTGCGACTCGCGCCGCCAGGTCGAGGAACTGGGCGCCGCGCTCCGCGCCCGCGAGGTGACCGTCTTCCTGTCCCACGCCTCCCTCTCGGTCGACGAGCGCACCCGCTCCGAGCAGGCCTTCGCCGAGGCCCGCGACTGCGTCATCGTCTCCACCTCCACCCTCGAACTCGGCATCGACGTGGGTGACCTGGACCGCGTTATTCAGATCGACTCACCGGACACGGTCGCCTCCTTCCTGCAACGCATCGGCCGCACCGGCCGGCGCGCGGGCACCGTGCGCAACTGCCTGTTCCTCACCACGCGCAAGGACACGCTGCTGCAGGCGGCCGGGCTGCTCCTGCTGTGGGCACGCGGCTGGGTGGAGCCGGTTCTCCCGCCCCCCGAGCCACGTCACCTCGTGGCCCAGCAACTGCTCGCCGTCACCCTGCAACAGCACAAACTGGGCGACCAGTTGTGGGACCAGCAGTGGAACGGCCTCGCCCCCTTCGACCGATCCGCGGCTCCCCTCCTCCGCCACCTCACCGACGAAGGCTTCCTGGACACCGACGGAGGCATGCTGTTCGTCGGCCCCGAGGCAGAACGACGCTTCGGCAAGCGGCATTTCATCGAACTCACGGCGTCCTTCACCGCGCCCCCGCAGTTCACGGTTCTGTCGGGCCGCACGGAGATCGGCCGCATGGACCCGAGCGTCCTGACGGAGGAACGCCCCGGTCCCCGCCGACTGCTGCTCGGCGGCCGCAGCTGGCAGGTCACCTACATCGACTGGCTGCGCAAACGCGTCTTCGTCGAACCCGCCGACGGCGGCGGCATCGCCAAGTGGATGAACGGCGGCATCGCCGGACTCTCCTACGCCCTCACGCGCGCCATGCGCGAGGTTCTGTTGGGCGAGGACCCACCCGTTTCGCTCACCCGCCGCGCCGAGGCCTGCCTGGCCGAGCAACGTGAGAGCGACGCACCCGACACCGTCCACCCGGGCGGCACTCTGATCACCCGTGTCGGCGCGGACGTCCGCTGGTGGACCTGGGCCGGCTACCGCGCCAACGCCACCCTCGCGGCCACGTTGCAGTCGATCAGCGATCCCCTGCAACGTCCCACCGACTGCTGGCTCCGCCTGCGCGAAGACCTCACCCCGGCCGCCTGGCGCGCAGCCCGCGAGAACGTCGGCGAGAACCTCGTCCTGCCCGACGTGGACCGCCGCGCGGTGCGTGGACTGAAGTTCTCCGCCGCTCTTCCCGAACGCCTCGCCGTCGCCACGGTCGCGGCACGACTGGCCGACTTCGAGGGTGCCCGTGCGGTACTGGACGCGCCTGTGCGCTTCGAATACCACAACTGATCCCGTCAACCGGGTGCCGAGTACGTAACGGGCTTGTCTCCGCGTACTTCCATGTCCGGGACGGGGAGCCCATCCCGGGCCATCGACATGATCCATATGTAGATGGCACACTTCTCCACGAGTGATCTCAAGACGGCATCGCCGGATGGTCGAACGGGTAATCGCGGCGCTCATGATCTTCCGACGGCAGTCGTGATCGGAGCGCGACCCGACCGGCAGTTCGTCGCCCCTGATCCCTCGATGCTTGGTACGTGTAACAAGGAGACGGCCTCCGATGTTCTCATCCGGTCATGAAGAGGACACCCGCAAGGTTCAAACCGCCGTGTTGGGTGGCCCCAACGGCCATCTCCCTCTCTTCCTGCCCTACGAGAAACAAGCCGCAGCCCGGCTCCGTCAGGAACACGGTGCCAACGCCTTCACCTGTGGTGTGCTCCTCGGCGGGTGCGGAAAACTGCTCACTCTGCGTGCCTGCGACGACAAGAAGTCGCATTTCGCCCACCGGCCGCCGGTCAGGTGCAGCCGCACCGCCCTGGGAGAGAGCAGCGCGGACCACCTGTACATTGGCCAGGCCATCAGCAATTGGCTTCGTAGCCGAGGCCACTCGAAAGTCAGTGTCGAGTACGTCAGGCAGAAGAACGCCCGTAGCGACGCCATCGAGATCCGCTTCGGCTCGCAGAAGAAGCGGCGCCTGATTCACATTCAGATGGCTCGGCGGTCGTTCACCGAATGGCGAGCCGACGGAGAACGTCTCGCCGCGCCCAGTGGCAAACCGTCCACCATTCGGATGTACGGGCCGGAGAGCCAACTCGCTGCGTACGAAGTCGAGGCCAGTGGACATGCCCTGCGCTTCCGGTGCGAGACCGCGAACGGCACTCGCGTCGTCTCCGTCGGAACACAGCTCCCCGGTCATCAGGTCGAGTGGACGAAGCTTGAGCACTGCCGCCTGGTCCCCGCCGGCATCATCACACCATCCCTGGAAGAGACCCCGGCCGGGATTCGGAGCAAGAAGGCGCAGTCACCGCAGGAGTTGCCCCGGCCCGCAGCAGAACGAAAGCAGGCCCCGGCCACTCCTGCCGACGGCCCCGCCCTCCCACTCGTGCCCGGACGTGTCGCCTTCACTGGTGCCACACTGTCGTCCGAGGAGAACGGCCGCAGCCTCTACGACGCGGACGCGCAGCCTCTGGGATCGACCGTGTTCCGCGCCCGGATCTCCCTGCCGGCCGAGAGTGTGGTTCTGAAGCCGCACCATGTGTACGTACTGACCGAGCGAGCGGCAGTGCTCCGCGGCCCGCAGGACGACGACCGCGCCTCGCGGTGGACCCTACGGGCCGAAGGCATCACCCGCCTCACCGCAGGCAAGGCCGCGGAATGGGAGCTGCTCAAGCCACCCAGCCCGGTGCCCGTGGAGGAGAGCCCCTTGGCTACGGCAGCGTCTCCCGCCGTGCGGGAGAGTACGGCTCCGAGAACCGACACAGGCACGGAGAAGACGTCGGCGTCGCTCACCGCAGGATCAGCGGCCGTCACGCCCATCCCGGATGACCGTCTCGCAGCCGAACTGCGTGACGTCCTGCTCAAGGCCGCCCGAGAGGGCGCCACCGTTACGTGGAACGAGCTGCTCGAACAGTGCCTGATACGTGCCCAGGACGTCAGCCAGGAGCGTCGGCTCCGGCTGCTCACCGCCGTTGACGCACCTCGCGCCGAGACACATCGCCCCTTGCTGTCCAGCCTGGTCACCTTCTCCCCCCAGGCACAGCCGAACAGCGCACCGCCCTCCTTCTTCCGCCAGGTGCTCCTGGCGCTCGGCTGGCCCCACTGGACCGACGCGGCACGGGCGGCCGACATTTGGAGGGAGCACCAGCAGCGTCTGCACCGTGCACTCCGTGCGGCATCGAAGCCGGTTACCAAGCACTCAGATCTGCCCCCCGCCCGTCCGGGTGAGGAACCGCGAGTGCGTCTCAGAGTCATCCTCCGGTATCTCGACGACCAGGGCGCCGAGCTCCCGTTCCTGGATCTCTATCGGATCATGCATGAGGCGGACCATCTGGTGTCGCGGATCGGGGATCCTTTCCTGCCGAGGCTTACCAAGGATCGACTGCAGCACTGGCGCACTGTCTTCAGCTCCCGCAAGGAGGTTCCTTCCTTGCGGGAGCAGGAGAACCGGGAGGATCCCGAGCAGACCAAAGCGCGTGACGCCGAGGCTCGTCGGGTGTTCGACGGGATGGTCGCCGAGTTTCGTGCCGCACGCGACGCAGGAGACCTCGTGCGGGCGAAGCGCATCCGCAGCAGCATGGGACCCGTCTACGCCCTGCGTCTCTCGCCCCAGGACCGTGAAGCGGCCACCGGACTAGTGCGCGAGTTCAAGCAATGGGTTCGCGACCAGGAACCGAAGCCCGTGGTGGACCCCTCGCTGCGAGCCATCCGGAGCGTCCTCCAGGATCTCGGGATCCGAAGGGCCGCGTTGACAGCCGACGAACTCGCTTCTGCCCTGGCGGAGATCGACCGGCTGCGCCACCGCCTCTCCAGCCCCTTGCCGGAGGCAGAGAAGAAACGGCTGGGACGCTGGCGCGGCAACCTCCGGCATCGGCTGCAGACGAAGGAGAGCAACGCCGACGACCTCCTGACCCCGCAAGACGACAGTCGGGCCGCTTCTCGCCTGGACGCGACTGTCATCCGTTCACTGGCCGACTGCGTGCGCACCATTCTCGAGGACGCGGCGCGCGCGGGGACCACAATCACGTGGGGAGAACTGCGCCGCCGGATGGAAGGGGCGCTGCCCTACCTCCATCCGGACGACCAAGGGGAGATCCTCGTGGCCGTCGACCGGAACACGTCGGCTGACGAGCCCCTGCTGTCCGCGCTGGTCGCCGGTGCGGACCTTTCGCCCCACGGTTTGTATCGTCACATCCGTTACAGCCTCGGCCGACCCCGAGTGCCGGACGTGTCTCTCGAAATGCACTGGCGGATGGAGGTCTTCCAGGCCTACCAGTTCTGGCGCCACCGCTGACCGTTCCCCGACCTGTTCCATCGAGGAGGTCACCGTGCCACCCCGCTTCGGAGCGTCGGCGGTCACGTAATTACGTGACCGCCGACAGCAGCGTTCTACGAGCAGGTCCGCATCGTGCTGGACGCGGTGCGTCTCGGCGGCCCTCACTGCCTCCTCGTACGGCAGGACGGCAGTCAGCCAGGTGTCAATACCGGCCACGCAGGCCAGGGTGCCGATGGAGTGCGGAAGGTCCGGGTCGTAGTCGGCGGCCCGCATCCGCATGCACAGCCTGAGGGGTGGTCACGTCGTGGATGTCCAGTTGCCGAGGTCGGTGATGCGGAGCGCTACGACGACATCCAACAGGATTCGGATGGCTTCCCATGCCTAACGCCCCCTCCCGCCTGGGCCGGCCGAAGTGGATGGCCGGGCAACGTTTTCGCCCGGTCCAAGGGCTCTCGTGCACTCCGCCGCCCGTCGTAACGTCGGCTTATGGTTGGAAAGCTGATGTACATCTCAAGAGAAGTCGGCAACTGGAGGAGCGCGAGTGACAGACGACCGCTGGACCGGATCTTCAACGCCCTACATCCAGAGCGGCCAAGGTGACACCTGGGGCAAAGAAGCAGCAGACCAGGGCCGCACCGGCACGCAACGCATCCTCAAGGCGGAGGAAACCCCGGCACCTCGAGCCGTCACGGACGCGCTGGGGCTCACAGCAGGGGCCAGTGTCATAGCGCGGCAGCGCCTGATCCTTCTCGACGGGCAGCCGATCGAGCTGGCGAACTCCTACTGGCCAACGGCCGTCGCAGCCGGAACACCTCTGGCGGGAACCGGCAGGATCCGCGGCGGCACCGTATCCCTGCTCGCCGAACTCGGCCACCGCCCCGGCGAGGTCACCGAGGAGATCCAGACCCGGCGGCCCACGAATGAGGAAGCGGAAGCCCTGCACCTCCCCGACGACAGTGAATGGGTGCTCACCCTCACTCGGACAATCAGCACTGCCGGCGGCCGCCCCTATGAGGTGTCGGTCATGGTCAGCCCTGGCCGCATTGGGCGGCTCCACTACTCAATGAAGGTCGACTGACATGGCAGATCTGCATGAGGAAGAGAGCGTCTGGCCGGTCCAGGACCAGATCGCCGCCTACCTGCGCGACGGCATCCTCAACGGCGACTTCCCACCAGGCCAGAAACTCCCATCCAGCCGCAAGCTGACCGAGATGTTCGGCGCCGCAGCCCAGACGATCCGGAACGCCGTCACCATCCTGGAGAAAGAAGGGCTGGCCTACACGCGGCAAGGAGCCGGTGTGTATGCGCGGCAGCATCGACAGCGCACGATGGCCCCGGCCAACTACAAGAACCCGCCGACAGATGGCGGGAAGTACCAGTGGATCGCAGCTGTCGAGCAGAAGGGGGTGACCGGCAGGTCCGAGCTGCTGGCCGTAGAAGAAGTCGTTCCGCCAGCCGCCGTCCGCGAGGTGTTCGGGCTGGAGGAGAACGGGAAGGCGTTGCTGCGACGTCAGGTGCTGTTCTTGGACGACCAGCCGTGCGAGCTGGTCGAGGTTTACTTCCCGCTCGATTTGGCGCGGGGCACGCCGATCGCGGAGAACCGGAAGATCAAGGGGGGCGCCGGGCGTGTCCTTCTGCAGGCGGGCTTCCCGCCGTTGCGCTGCGTGGACAAGGTGGCGGCGCGCTGGCCTACCCCGGAGCAGGCACGGGCGCTCCGGATGCCGACGAAGTTGCCTGTGCTGCGCCAGCTCCGCGTGACGTACAGCGTGGGTGACAAGCCGATCCAGGCGGAGATCATGGCCAAGGCGGGTCATCTGTATGAGGTGCAGTACGAGTTCTGACCAGGCCAATCGCAAGCCCCGGCGACCACGCGCCGGGGCTTGCGTGTGTTCGGCGCAGACACGAGCATTGCGAACTCCTCAACAAACCTCTTACAGTTGCTCGCGAGGGTGGCCGAGGCCACACACTCAGTGAGGAGCGCCATGCCCTTCAACTTCGTAGAAGAAGAGAGCAAGGCGGCCGAGCAGGAGAAAACGAACGGCCAGGCGTCGCCACGCCCGGCCTGTTCTGCCAATCGCGAGTCGCCACTCGCGATCAGTGAGTCCTCACCATCACGAAAGGACTGCTCATGCAGAAGAGTACATGTCTCGCACCTGAGAACAACCGGCGAAAGAACGGCGACCGGCTGTCGACCGTGCCGGCCGGGCGCGGCGAGCTGGAGCACGACACGATGGCCCGCTACCTCCTCGCCCAGGTCTTCGATGTCGACATGCCACTGTCGGCGCCGTTCGTCACCACCGAGATCTGAGGCTGGTGCAGGACATGGCTGGAGCCACGTTCTCGACGAGCCTGAAGACGGCGGCTGGCTACATCGACGTCGCGGCGAACGCGCATGGCGAGGAGAAGGGACACCTGGCGCTGCGGGCACTTGAGCGTGTCCGGTCCGATCGCCCACACCTGGTGGAGATCGGGCCGGGCGGCGGCTCCTCAGTCGCGTTCTTGGCCTCCCAACTGGCCGCCGGTGAAGACCGGGCTCGGGACGTCCGCCTCACGTTGGTAGAGGTTCCAGGGGTGGTGTCGACATCGCTGGAGCAGGCGATGGACGACTTCAGCCGGGTTGGCCGGTGTGAGCTCGTCACCGGTTTCGCCCAGGACATCGCGAACATTCTCAACGGACCGGTGGATGTGGTCAGCGCCTCGGCGCTGTTGCACGAGGTGTACTCGTACGGGGGTGGCTACAACGGACTTCATTCGATGATCCGCACCATTCCCACGGTGTTACGCCCGGGCGGGATGTTCGCCTACCGGGACGTGTACGCGGTGAAGGCGCCGTCACTGCACGATCGTTGCTTGCAGACGTACACCAGCCGCTCATGGTTGCGGTTCCTGCGGATGTTCGTCCCGCAGTATCTCGGCGAGGGCACGCACCCGTACCACAGTGCCTCCGACCTGGTCGTGTTCCGGCAGGATTCGCGGATCGTGCCGGTGGAGCGGTTGTGCGAGCGGACGGGTGTGGTCGCTTCGGCGCCAGTGGGGGTATTCCGGGAGGTGCAGCGCCACTACATAACGTTGCGGGATCACGTGTGGCGGTCGGGTGTGCTCGGATTCACGCCGTTCCTCGAGGGCCCGTTGGCCGGGGATTGGATCGACGCGAGGTACGGGCACAAGCGGGTCCACTTCTTCCTGACGGACACCGATTGGTTGCCGGCCTCGCAGAAAGGGATGCTGCTCGCGCTGAGCGAGCAGTACATGGACCACTGGACCGTGGACGGGGATGTCTTCGACGAATGCACAGACATCGCGTTGAACGCGTTCCTCGAGCTGGCGGAGCGCGATGACGGCGTGTGCGGCGAAGTCTGGCGGAGTTGGGTTACGCGAGAAGGGCGTGAGACCTACGCGTATCTCACGCTGGACGCGTTGCTGGCGGCGTTCGCGGTCAACTCGACGGAGGCGGCGTTGGAAGAGCGCACGGTACTGGTGCCGGTCCGGGTGGACGACGTCATTCGCCGGGACCGGGCGTACTACCAGCGCTATCTACGGCGCGCGATCCCGAACCCGCTCAGGGACGCCAAGCAGCTGGTGCTCTTCACGAACGTCTCCGTCGACGACTCCGACTCGTTGAGCCAGGGGATGCAGTGCCTGCAGCAGTGGTGCAGCAAGTCGAGCCTGGCGCGGGTGTATTCGGCGATCAACGGAGGATGAGATGGACGGCAAAGTGATCGAGGTGGAGCGGAAGCGGCGACTGCCCGGTACCGGGGGGCGTCTGACCGAGCTGCTGATGAAGCTGGGCTGGCAGGCCGCGGAGACGGTGACTGAGGTCGACACGTACTACAGCCGCCCGGACGTGGACTTCATGGAGACCGTGGAGTGCCTTCGGGTCCGGCGCCGCGGGGACTTCGCGGAGGTCACGTACAAGCCGCCGTCGACGTCGGCCACGCACCGCGCGGACGACGTGATCTCGAAACCGGAGACGAACCTGCTGCTCGCCGACGCCGGACAGGCCGCGATGGCAGACCAACTGTTGGAGGCGGTCGGCATGCGCCTGCTGGTGCGTGTCGAGAAGCACCGCACGTCCTTCAGGCACCAGGACGAGTCGGAGGTGACGGTGAGCATCGACACCGTGGCCGACCTCGGCGTGTTCGTGGAGACCGAGGTGCTGAGCGCGGACCCGGTTGCCGCGGCGGCGGTCGTGGAGCGGGTCGAGAAGGAACTGGGTATCACGGACTGCCCGACAGTGGATCTGCCGTATCGCGATCTCGCGATGAGTGTCATGGCCCCGTTGATGCCGGAGGGTTGCTGACGCTCGCTCACGGGCTCGTCCGGGGTGCGTCCTGGACTGGTCATCAGCGGTCGCGGAGGTGGCACGGGCGGCGGTCGAAGGCGTAGCGGTTCGGCGAGCAAGCCGCCCGTGGGCCGCCCAGGTGCGGCGGTGTGCCTCCCGGATTCCGAGGTTCTTCCGCAGCCCGGCCCGGCCCTGAGCGGCCGGGACCGGGCCGGGCTGCGGGTGGTGATGCCGTGTCAGCGGCGGGGCATTCGAACGGTGATCGGGGAGCTCTCGCGGTTGGCGCGGTCCACTGACGTGATCGTGTACGTCGCGCCTTCCGGGGCCGTCGGAACGGTCCACTGGGTGTGGCGGGCGCCCGGGAGCACCGCCACGAGGCCGTCGTCGCCGGCGGTGTGCTGCCGCAGTGCGTACAGCGCGGGGACGTGGTTGCCGCGGGAGCGCACCTCGATCCGGAGCCCGCCGTCGGCCGTCCGGGCGGCCGACGCGAGCGGGGGCAGTGGCGCGGGCCCACGGGCGAGCCTCGGCAGGACCGGTGGCAGCGCGGGCCGCTGCCAGTGGTCGGCGGTCAGTTGGGTGATCGCGCCGATCGGGTCGGCGGTCACGTCCGTGGCGCTGAAGAGGATCTCGCCGTTGATCTCCGGCAGCCCCTTGTCCATCGTCAGGTGCCGGGAGAGCTCGGCCGGGTCCTGCCAGGCGGCCGGCTGGGCGGGGTTGCCGACCTTGTACACGGCCTGGCCGATCCACAGCTGCACGTCGGTGCCGCGGACCGCCTGCGCCCACCACGGAGCGAGGACGGCGTAGTCGGCCACCGGGAGACCGATGTTCCAGTACAGCTGCGGGGCGATGTAGTCCACCCAGCCCTTCTGCACCCAGCCCAGGGTGTCGGCGTTGATCGCGTCGTAGGACTGGGTGCCGTTGGTGGCCGAGCCCCGCGGGTCGCTCGAGGCGTTGCGCCAGATGCCGAAAGGGCTGATGCCGAACGCCGCCTCGGGCCGGACCTCGCGTACCCGGTCGCGCATCTCCTGCACCAGCAGGTCCACGTTGTGCCGGCGCCAGGCGGCCCGGTCGGTGAAGCCCGCGCCGTACGCGGCGAAGGCGTCGTCGTCGGGGAAGTCCTGGCCGCTCACCGGGTAGGGGTAGAAGTAGTCGTCGAAGTGGACGCCGTCGATCTCGTAGCGCTCTACCGCGTCCATGATGGCGTCCTCGACGAAGGCGCGGACGGCTGGGATGCCGGGGTTGTAGTACAGCTGGCCGCCGTAGGAGACGATCCATTCCGGATGCAGCCGCGCCGGGTGGCTGGGCACGAGCCTGGTGACGTCGGACTGCTGCGAGACGCGGTACGGATTGAACCACGCGTGCAGGGCCAGTCCGCGCTCGTGCGCGGCCTCGACCATGAAGTCCAGCGGGTCGTAGCCGGGATCCTGGCCCTGAGTGCCGGTCAGGTACTGCGACCACGGTTCGTGGCGTGACGGCCAGAAGGCGTCGGCCGTCGGGCGGACCTGCGCGAATATCGCGTTCAGCCCGATCGATCCGGCGTGGTCGAGCAGCGCGATGAACTCCGCCTGCTGTGCGGCGGGGCTCAGTCCGGTCCGTGAGGGCCAGTCGATGTTGGCGACGGTGGCGATCCACTCGCCACGCAGTTCGCGGTCGCGGTACGCGGTCGCGGTGCCGTCGACGGTGGCTGCCGCGGCAGTAGGGACGGGCAACCCCGTGGCGGCCAGACCGGCCATCAGTCCTGCGGCTCGCAGCAGCACGCGGCGGGTGGGGCGACGTGCGGCCGAGCCGTGGTTCGCAGTGTCGGTCACGCGGACTCCTGGAGAGAGACGGGAGCGGCTTGATCGGCCTACCGTTCCCAGCGCGCCGTGCCTGGTCAACGAGTGGGGTGAAAATAGTTACCAAATCGCTAGCATTCGATGAAAGAAACTTACATCGACGCGACGTTGGGTTCCGCGTCCTGTCTCGCTGCACGGGTCGGTCGCCGGCGGGCACCTGCTCGGCTGCCGGGCGTTGAGCGGGCACCGTGCGCATGAGCGGCGCCTGCGGACATGCACCAGCCGCTCGTGGCTGCGATTCCGGTCTCACGCTGGACGCATTGCCGGCGGCGTTCGCGGTCGACTCGACGTCGACTCGACGGAGGCGGCGCATGAAGAGCGCACGGTACTGATGCCGGTCCGGGCGGGCGACGTCATTCGCCGGGACCGGGCGTATCACCAGCGCTGACGAGGGAAGTGCCTTGAAGAGACGCGGAATTCGATACGTTTCGCGCAGTCGAAGCTGTTAGGGTCGCCACACCTTGCGCGTAGCCCGGTCCGTGGCGGCGCGCACCGCGATCAGAGAGGGGAGCCCGGCCGTGCGTGACCGCGTCGCTGTCGTCGTTCCCCCGTCGCGTTCCGAGGTGATCCTGGTGTCTCGGTCCGTCCGGTGCTCGCTGCGCGGCCGGTACCGGATGTCCCTGCCGAGGATCTGACTCAGTACGCCAGTACCGCTGAGGACGGCCCGACCAACTGCCGAACTGTCGGCCGGGTGGGTCGAGTAGGCACGTCTGTCTCTCCTCGTCCGGGAAATAGCGCTGCCCTTTTTCCGCATCAGTGAAAGGCCACGGGCTGTGCGCAACACCGTCAACCCTCTCGCCGCTCTCCGCAACCTCGGCATCCTCGCCCACGTCGACGCCGGCAAGACCACCGTCACCGAGCGGATCCTGTTCGCCACCGGGACCACGCACAAGCGGGGGGACGTGCACCACGGGACGACCGTCACCGACTTCGACCCGCTGGAGCGGGAGCGGGGCATCACCATCTCCTCGGCGGCCGTGAGCTGTGTCTGGGACGGGCACCGGCTCAACCTGATCGACACTCCGGGGCACGTCGACTTCGTCGACGAGGTCGAGCGGTCGCTGCGCGTGCTCGACGGAGCGGTCGCCGTGTTCGACGCCGTAGCGGGTGTGGAGCCGCAGAGCGAGTCGGTGTGGCGGCAGGCCGACCGGCACGGGGTGCCCCGGATCGCGTTCGTCAACAAGATGGACCGGGTCGGGGCGGATCTCGACGCCGCCGTGGCATCCGTGCGGGAGCGGTTGCACCCGGTCCCGCTGGTCGTGCAACTGCCCATCGGGGCGGAGAGCGGGTTCCGCGGTGTCGTCGATCTGGTGCGTATGCGTGGCCTGCTCTGGGACGACGGCGGCGACGGCAGCGACGTCGTTCCGGTGCCCGGCTCCTTGCGCGAGGAGGCCGTACGCCGGCGGCGGGTCCTGGAGGAGGCGGTGGCCGAACGACATCCGGTCGCACTCGAGGAGTACTGCGAGCTGGAGACGTTGTCCCCGGCCACGCTCGTCACCGCGCTGCGCGATCTGACCCGTACCGGTGACGGTGTCGTCGTGCTGTGCGGTTCCGCCTACCGCAACCGGGGGATCGAGCCGCTGCTCGACGCCGTCGTGGCCTACCTGCCCTCGCCGCTCGACGTTCCCGCCGTGTACGGCACGCAGGACGGGCCCGAGGGGCAGGAGCGGACCGCCGATCCGGCGGCTCCCTTCGCCGCGCTCGCCTTCAAGGTGAACGCCACCGCCACCGGGCGGCTGACCTACCTCCGTGTGTACTCGGGCTCGATCGAGAAAGGAGACACCGTGTGGAACCCGACCGCGCGGTGCACCGAGCGCATCGGGCGGATCCTGCGCGTGCAGGCCGACCGGCAGGTGCCACTCGAACGCGCGCTCGCCGGGGACATCGTCGCCGTGGTCGGGTTGAAGTCAGCCCACGCGGGTTCCACCCTGTGCGATCCCAGGGCTCCGATCGTCCTCGAACCGCCCGGTGCGGCCGAGCCCGTCGTCTCCGTGGCCGTCGAGGCGCGCACGCGAACGGACGTCGACCGGTTGGCGTCCGCCCTCGCACGACTGACCGAGGAGGATCCCTCGCTGGTCGTGCGGACCGACGCCGAGACCGGGCAGACGGTGCTGTCGGGCATGGGGGAGTTGCACCTGGAGGTGGCCGTGGAGAAGCTGCGTCAGGCCCACCGGATCGACGTCAACGAGGGCCAGCCTCGGGTGGCTTTTCGGGAGACGGTGGTGCGCGGGGTGTCCGGCGTGCTCCACCGGCATGTCAAACAGGACGGCGGGGCAGGGCAGTTCGCCCACGTCGTCCTGGACGTCGAGCCGGTGGCGCCCGGCGACAGCGGGAACGGCTTCGCCTTCAGGTCGGTCGTCGTCGGTGGCCGCGTGCCGCAGGAGTACGTCCGTGCGGTCGAAGCCGGCTGCCGTGACGCCCTGACCGAAGGGCCGCTCGGCGGTCATCCGGTGACCGGGCTGCGCGTCACGCTGACCGACGGGGCGACCCATCCGAAGGACTCCTCCGAGATGGCGTTCCGCACAGCCGGGCGGCTCGGTCTCCGTGAGGCGCTGCGTGCCTGTGCGATGCGCCTGCTGGAACCGGTCGTCGAGGCGACGGTGACCGTTCCCGAGGACGCCGTGGGCGGTGTTCTCGCCGACCTCGCCGCACGGCGCGGCCGGGTCTCGGATCATGTCACGCGCGCCGGTACGACGGTGATCACCGCGACCGTTCCGCTGGCCGAGGTCTTCGGTTACGCGACCCGGCTGCGCAGCCGGACCCGGGGCCGGGGCATCTTCACGACCCGCCCCGCGGGATACGCTCCTGTGCCGAGCCCGGCCCCGGCTCCCAGCCCGGCCGGTTAGCCGTACGCCGGTCCCTCCCGCGCCACTTCGGGAGGGACCGGTCCTGACCGTTGATCGCCGGCAGTCCTGGGCACGAACGCTCTCACGACACCGGTCGCGGGAGCGTTCTGTGCGTTGCGCCCGCTTCTTCCGCCGGAGGTGGTGCTGGTTCCGTCTCTGTCAGACGGCCTGTGCCTTCTGCCGTTCACGGAGTTCGTGGACGTTGGCGGCGGTGATGGTGCCGTCCTGCTGTTCGTAGTGGGAGAGGGCGAGGCCGAGGCCGAAGAAGGTGGGTGCCCATTCGCCGACGAAGATGCCCCAGCGGTCGGCGCGGTCGAGACCGGCGCCGGGCTCCATCTTCAGGCTGCCCGCCCAGGCAGCCACGCTGAATCCGATGGAGACGATGCCGGCGAGGTAGGCGTGCTCGCTACGGATGCCCATTTCGTGCATTTTCTTGATGATCATTCGATGGGTCTCCGTTCCGTGAGGGAGGTCAAGGGAACGAGTCCCCCGGCGGGGTGACCTTATTCATACCTTTTGCGAGTTATGTGCGACTCGGTCGTCGGCACCCAACCGGTGTGATCCCCCCTTGCAGCAACTCACGACGGGCTCCCTCGGCCCGTGCTTCCTGCCACTTGCTGCTGGGGTACGGCCTGGCGGTCCAGTTACCTGGCCGCGTGCGCCGCGGCCCGCAAGGGCGCCCCGCCGACGGGCTGCTTCGCCTGGTTGCTGCTGGACAACTTCGACCGGGCGTACGGCGGAGGGCAGTGGGAGCCGGTACGCGGAGATCGTGCGCGCGCACCGGGGCGGGAGGCTGTCTGAGGCACCCGTCCCGACTGTTTCGCTCGATCGGGTGATGTTGGGCGTGGTGGGCACGGGCGGTGGGGGCGGCTCGTTCGACGGGTGACGGGATCTTCCGGCACAACGACATCGAAGGAGACGCGACATGGGGCTGTACTTCCGGCGCAACGAGGACGGCACGACCACCGGTCGGAACGAGGAGTCGGGATTCACCGTGACCCTCGCCGACGAGGAAGAGGTCAAGCGGCTGCTGCATGAGGACGCCGGTTGGGAGTACACGCCCCCACCGCCTCCCGTTCCGCCGGGGTATCACCGGTTCTCCCTGGTGGACGACGCGTTCGACGCCGGCGGGTTCGGGGACGAGCGGTACGCGGGTCTGCGGGAGCGTCCGCCCGCGGGATGCTTTCCGGCTGACTGGGGGCGCTTCGCTCTTGAATGCGAGCGCCCCGGAAAGTCGCTTCTGGACGCCGTCACCGGCACCGTCGCCGAGATCCGCCGTGAGCACGGGCTGGTGATGAACAGCCTCGGCATCGAGAAACCCCAGGAGTGGCTCGGCGCCGACAAGAACGGCTACGCGGCGCAGATCGTGGCGCACCTGCTGCTGATGGCCGCTCACCGTGCCTCGCTGCTGGGGTACGGGCGCAAGGATCTGGTCCGGCTGCTCGACGCGGCGGGCGTCGAGTAGCCGATCGGCCCTCCTGGGCGGCAGTTCCGCAGCTCCCGCAGGACCGGGATCACATCCACCGGGATCCTGGCTCCCCAAGGGCGGGTGACGTCACGCGGCGCGCGCGGTCTCCAGTACGTCCTCGACCGGGGCGGCGGCCTGAAGCACCCTGCCGATCCCGGCGGTGCCGACCCGCACCCGAGAGGTCCGCCACAGCCACAGCACATCCCGTCCGAACGACCACACCAGCAGGCCCAACGCCAGCAGTACCACACCGAAGTTGGCCACCAGGGGCAGCAGGCCGGAGCCGGCCACCAGCAGACAGACGCCCTGGAGCGCGGCGACCGTCTTGCGCCCGGTGCTCGGCGGCAGCGGCGCGTTCAGCCAGGGCAGTACGCGGGCGGCGGCGACGAAGACGTACCGCATGCCGCCGATCAGCAGCACCCACGGGCCGAGACTCATCGAGACGTACACACTGAGCACCAGGATCAGGAACGCGTCGACCTCCATGTCGAAGCGGGCGCCGAGCGCGGTGGAGGTGCCCGTGCGGCGGGCCACCTTGCCGTCGACGCCGTCCAGGATCAGCGCCACCGCCGTCAGACCCACCAGCAGCGACACCGGAGGTGCGCTTTCGAAGGAGTCCGCGACCAGCGCCGTCACACCGCCGACGAGAGTGGCCCGGCCCAGGGTGACCCGGTTCGCCGCGCCGAAGGAGCGCAGCCGCGACCGGTGCAGTGCCCGGGAGAGCACCGCCCAGGTTGCGATGGCGAAGACCAGGCCGGTCACCCAGCCCACCGGCCCCATGCCGATCGCCGTGCCGAGCAAGGCCAGCAACAGGACCTGTACGCCCGCTCCCACCGCGGTCTCCTGCTGGACCAGCCTCGCGTCGTAATGGTTGTTCAGGGCCACCGCACACCCTCCGGCCGAGTGACAGAGTCGATCAACGCCGCGTACGTTGTGCGCGGCCTGTGCACACCTCGGTACGTGAGCAACTTCCCGATCGTTCAGGAGGACGCCCGATGAAAAACTCCGCCCGTGCCTTCTGGCTCGACTCGCCGGGCCACGGCGAGATACGCCAGGTGGACCTTCCGGAACCCGCGGAGGGCGACGTGGTCGTCCGCGCGCTGTACTCCGGAGTCAGCCGCGGCACGGAGACGCTCGTGTTCCGGGGACAGGTGCCCGAGAGCCAACACAGCGCCATGCGGGCGCCGTTCCAGGAGGGCGACTTCCCGGGGCCGGTGAAGTACGGCTACCTCAGCGTCGGCGTGGTGGAACAGGGCCCCGAGGAACTGGCCGGGCAGACCGTCTTCTGCCTCCACCCGCACCAGAGCCGCTACGTCGTCCCGGCGAGCGCCGTGACCCGCGTGCCCGAGAACGTGCCGGCCGAGCGGGCCGTGCTCGCCGGCACCATCGAGACCGCCGTCAACGCGCTGTGGGACGCCGCGCCCCTGATCGGAGACCGGATCGCCGTGGTCGGCGGGGGCATGGTCGGCTGCTCGGTGGCCGCCCTGCTGGCCCGGTTCCCCGGCGTGCGCGTGCAGTTGGTCGACGCCGACCCCGCCCGCGCCGAGGTCGCCGCCGCGCTCGGCGTCGGCTTCGCCCTGCCCGGGGACGCGCTCGGCGAGTGCGACATCGTCGTGCACGCCAGCGCCACCGAGCAAGGGCTCGCCCGCGCGCTGGAACTGCTCACCGCCGAGGGCACCGTCCTCGAACTGAGCTGGTACGGCGACCGGCGCGTCGCCCTCCCGCTCGGCGAGGCCTTCCACTCCCGACGGCTGGTCATCCGCAGCAGCCAGGTCGGCACCGTCTCCCCGGCCCGCCGCACCGGCCGCGGCTACGCCGGCCGGCTGGCCCTCGCCCTCGAACTGCTCGCCGACCCGGCGTTGGACGCCCTCATCACCGGGGAGAGCGCGTTCGAGGACCTGCCGGAGGTCATGTCGAAGCTCGCCTCCGGGGAAATCCCGGCGTTGTGCCACCGGGTCAGGTACGCCGAATGACCGTGGCTGCCCGTTCAGCGAGGTACGACAAGAGCGCCTGACCTCAGAAAAGAGTGAGAGGCGGCTGAACAACGGGAAGCAAAGAGCCGTACTACACGGCATCCCCCGGCAGGGATCAGCCGGAGGAGCCAGACGCGCCGCACCTGGAGGGTCGTCCGTTGTTCAGCATCACAGTCCGTGATCACCTCATGATCGCCCACAGTTTCCGCGGCGAGGTTTTCGGGCCCGCGCAGCGGCTGCACGGAGCCACGTACCTCGTGGACGCCACCTTCCGGCGCGAGCAGCTGGACGACGACAACCTCGTCGTCGACATCGGCTTGGCCACGCAGGAGCTGGGCGCGGTCGTGAGCGAGCTGAACTACCGCAACCTCGACAGCGAACCCGACTTCGCCGGGATCAACACCTCCACGGAGTTCCTGGCCAAGGTCATCGCCGACCGGCTCGCCGAACGCGTCCACAAGGGCGCCCTGGGCGAGAACGCCAAGGGCCTGGCCGGCCTCACCGTCACGCTCCACGAGTCGCACATCGCGTGGGCGAGTTACGAGCGTGCGCTGTGACCGAGCCGACCGCCATGACCATCCGCCGGGGCCCGTCCCTCGCCTACGTGCCCGCCCAGCGCGCGGCCTCCGAGAACTCCGGGATCATCCCCATGTCCCTGCGCACCGTGCACTTCGTCCTGCCGGGCGGCGTCGACGACCCGGCCACACCGAGCGGCGGCAACGCCTACGACCGCCGCGTCACCCTCGACCTGCCCGGCTTCGGCTGGCAGGTCCAGGGCCACGCCGTGGACGGCAACTGGCCCCGGCCGGAAGCCCAGGCCCGTACGGAACTCGCCCGCGTCCTGAGGGAGTTGCCGGACGGCGCCGTCGTCCTCCTCGACGGGCTGGTCGCCTGCGGCGTCCCCGAGATCGTCGTACCGGAGGCCGAGCGGCTGCGCATGGCCGTCCTCGTGCACCTGCCGCTCGGCGACGAGACCGGGCTCGACCCGGCCGTGGCCGCGGAGCTGGACGCGCGTGAACGCGAAGTGCTGCGGGCGGTGTCCGCCGTCGTCGCCACCAGCGACTGGGCCGTGCGCCGACTCGTCTCCCACCACGGGCTCGCCCCCGACCGGGTGCACGCCGCCACCCCCGGCGCCGACATCGCGCCGCTCGCCCCCGGCACCGACGGGATCTCGCGGCTGCTGTGCGTCGCCGCGGTCACCCCGCGCAAAGGCCAGCACCGGCTGGTGGAGGCGCTGGCCGGGGTCACCGACCTGCCGTGGACCTGCACATGCGTCGGCGCGCTCACCCAGGACCCGGCCTACGTCGCCGAGCTGCGCGACCTGATCGGGAAGCACGGCCTGCAGGACCGTTTCCACCTGGCCGGACCGCAGGCCGGAGCCGAACTCGACGCCAGCTACGCCACCGCCGACCTCATGGTCCTCGCCTCCTACGCCGAGACGTACGGCATGGCCGTCACCGAGGCCCTGGCGCGCGGCATCCCCGTGCTCGCCACGGACGTCGGCGGCGTCCCCGAGGCGGTCGGCCGCGCCCCCGACGGCGGCGTGCCCGGCATCCTCGTCCCCCCGGAGGACCCCGCCGCCCTCGCCGCCGAGCTGCGCGGCTGGTTCGGCGAGGCCGACGTACGGCGCCGCCTCAAGGCCGCCGCCCGCGGCCGCCGCGCAGCCCTCGACGGCTGGGCGAACACCGCCCGCAGCCTGGCCGGCGTCCTCGGCCGGCTGCCGAAGGAACCCCGGAGGGCGGCATGAGGAAGACGACCGCTCCCACGACGGCCTCCGCGACGACCTCCGCGATGCCCTCCACGGGGACCGACCGGCTGACCGGCGGAATCCCGCCCCAGCCGGGCCCGCGCGACGCCGCGGAGGCGGCAGAGGCGGCGGGCACGGGCCTGGGGGACCAGCCGTCCGACCCCGCACCGGTCGCGCCGGGGCAGCCGGCCTCGTCGGTGTCCCCGCCCGTAGGAAAGGACCCGTCGGCCATGACGGAATCCACCGCGTTCCCCCAGCAGACCCAGCAGATGCCGCAGCCCCCGCAGCCCCCGCAGGGCACCGCCTCCCCGGCGCCCCACCCCGCAGTCTCCGGCGCCGACCGCGAGCCCCACATCGTGGTCGGCGCCGGTTCCGGGGGCGCGGAGGTGATCCCGGGCGCCGGACCCGCGCAGCGGCCCGGGGAGCGGACCACCGTGCGGCTCCGGGAGGACGAGGACGAGGAACCACCCCGGTACGCGCCCGAGTGGCTGCAGCTCAGGGAGGTGGCCGACGCCGCCGCGCGGGCGACCGACCTGCTCGATCCGCTGCGGATCCGGCTCGCCAACCTGCCCCACCGGCACGGCGGGCTCGTCGTGCACGACCTCGGCTGCGGCACCGGCTCGATGGGCCGCTGGCTCGCCCCCCGGCTGGACGGCGCCCAGCACTGGATCCTGCACGACCGCGACCCCTACCTGCTGCACTTCGCCGCCGTCGCCTCCCCGCGCGCCGCCGCCGACGGCAGCAGGGTCACCGTGGAGACACGGCGCGGCGACGTGGCCCGGCTGACCCCGGACGCCCTGGCCGGCGCCTCGCTGGTGACGGCCTCCGCACTGCTGGACGTGCTCACCCGCGAGGAGATCGACACCCTCGCCGCCGCCTGCGCCGGAGCCGGCTGCCCGGCACTGCTGACCCTGTCGGTGGTGGGCCGGGTCGAGATCACCCCGGCCGATCCGCTGGACGCCGAGATCACCGAGGCGTTCAACGCCCACCAGCGCCGCACCGGCCTGCTCGGCCCCGACGCGGTCGACGTGGCCTGCGAGGCCTTCGCCGCGCACGGCGCCACCGTACGGACGCACCCGAGCCCCTGGCGGCTCGGCCCCGACCGGCGCGAACTGACCGCACAGTGGCTGCGCGGCTGGGTCGGCGCGGCCGTCGAACAGCGCCCCGAGCTGAAGCAGCGCGCCGACCGCTACCTCACCGAGCGTCTGGAGGCTTGCGCCGCCGGGGAGTTGAGCGTCGTCGTCCACCACAGCGACCTGCTGGCGCTGTCCCGGCCGACCGGCGGCGCCGTATGAGCGTGCAGACGGTGGACGTGCCGAGGGTGCGCGCCGATGCGGGGGAGTCCCGTACGACCGGTGCCACCGGCACGTCCGGCCGCGGGCACAAGCTGCTCGCGCTGCTCTCCCGTCTCAACACCCCGGCCCTGCGCACCCACTTCGGCACCGTCGCCGGAGTCGCCATCCTCGCCGTCCTGATGTGGCGGCTGGGCACGGGCGTCTTCCTGGAAGGGCTGCGCCGGATCGATGCGCCCACGCTGCTCACGGCACTGGGCATCGGCCTGGTCACCACCGTGTTCAGCGCCTGGCGCTGGCAGTTGGTGGCCCGCGGCCTGCGCATCCGGCTGCCGCTCGGCCCGGCCGTGGCCGACTACTACCGTGCGCTGTTCCTGAACGCGGCGCTGCCCGGCGGGGTGCTGGGCGATGTGCACCGGGCGGTGCGGCACGGGCAGAGCGCCGGTGACATGGGACGCGGCGTGCGGACCGTGGTCCTCGAACGGGTCGCCGGGCAGGTCGCCCTCGCCGTCACCGGTGTCATCGTGCTGCTCACCCTGCCGTCGCCGGTGCGCGAGGAGACCCGGAACCTCGCGCCGCTGCTCGTCCTCGGGGCCGCCGGCGCGCTCGCCGTCGTCCTCGCCCTGCGCATGAACCGGGCGCCCTCCCGCCGGGGCCGGGCCCTGCGCCGTACCCTCGGCGAGGCGCGCGAGGGTCTGCTGTCCCGCCGCAACGGGCCGGGCGTCGCCCTGTCCTCGCTCACCGTCCTGACCGGGCATGTCGCGATGTTCGTGGTGGCCGCGCACATCGCCGGCTCCACCGCCCCGGTGCTCGTGCTGCTCCCGCTGGCGGTCCTCGCGCTGCTGGCGATGGGACTGCCGCTGAACGTCGGCGGGTTCGGCCCCCGGGAGGGCGCCACCGCCTGGGCGTTCGGCGCGGCCGGGCTCGGCGCGAGCACCGGACTGGCCGTGGCGGTGGTGTACGGGGTGCTGTGCCTCGTGGCGAGCCTGCCGGGCGCGCTCGTCCTCGTCGCCCGCTGGTACACCGGGATGCGCGCCGGGTCCCCCACCCGTACCGCCGAACCGGCCCCGGAACCCGGCAGCGCATCCCACGGCGCACCCGACGGCGCACATCACGGCGCACCCGACGACGACTACCCGCGCCCGCTCTCCGGCAGCTTCCCGTCCTCCGACGTGAGCAGCGAGAAATACGGTGCGAAGGACGCCGCGAGGCTGTCCAGCAGTTCCTTCCCCTTTTCCGCGGACCCCAGGGAAGGACGGCCGATGACGCCCGATTCGGTATAGGCGGACATTCCGGCGGTGAGCAGATGACGCCGGTCGTCCGCGGTGAAATCGGCGGACTCGTAACCGGCCCGGACCATTTCCGGATGAGCGTGCAGAAGAATGGAGGTCTCGATTTCCCCCGCGTGCATGTCGGTGAGCAGCGAGGTGCGCACCCCGGCCCGTTCGAGGGCCGTCTCCCAGTCCTCCACGGCCGGGAACAGCGCGATGCGCTCACCGCGCGCGGAGGACTCCTGAACCACATTGCCCAGCACGTAGTTCCCGCCGTGACCGTTGACGACCACCAGGGCCTCGACACCGGAGCGGCGCAGTGAGTCCGCGATGTCCCGCACCACCGAATGAAGGGTCACGGAAGAGATGCTGACGGTCCCCGGCCAGGCCGCGTGCTCGTGCGAGCAGGAGATCGTCACCGGTGGGAGAAGGTGCACCGGGTACGTGTCGGCGATCCGGCGGGCAAGGGCACAGGCGACCAGCGTGTCGGTCGCCAGCGGAAGGAACGGGCCGTGCTGCTCGAAACTGCCCACCGGCAGGACCGCCACCTGCCGTGAGAGGTCCGCTCCCCGCGTCCGTACGTCTTGCGTCGTGTCCGCCGGCAACACCCCGTATGCCGTCGGCCGCGTTCCCGAACCACTCATTGTTTTCCGGCCTTTCGTCTCTGCTTAGGAACCAGATCATGACAGAAAACCTCGGTGTACTCGGCAAGAAGTCCCCCCGGCGAACGGGCGTGGAGCGCGTCGTGAATGCCCCTCTGCCCACCGTGTACGGGAAATTCCAGGCGGTCGGCTACCTGGACCACGACCGCGGTGACGAACAAGTCGCCCTGGTCCACGGCGACATCGGCACCGACCGGGTTCTGGTCCGGCTGCACTCGGAGTGCCTGACCGGGGACGCCTTCGGCTCGCAGCACTGCGAGTGCGGCGACCAGCTCACCGCGGCCCTGCGCGCCGTCGTCGCCGAAGGCAGCGGCGTCGTCGTCTACTTGAGAGGGCACGAGGGCCGGGGCATCGGCCTGCTCGCCAAGTTGCGGGCGATGGCCCTGCAGGCGGAGGGCCTGGACACCGTCGAGGCCAACCTCGCCCTCGGCCTGCCCGTGGACGCCCGCGACTACGGCGCCGCCGCGGAGATGCTGCGCGACCTGGGCGTGCGCTCGGTGAAGCTGATGTCCAACAACCCGCGCAAGCGCGAGTCGCTGGTACGGCACGGAATCCAGGTCGCCGAGCAGGTTCCGCTGCTGATCCCGCCGTGCGAGAACAACATCACCTACCTGCGCACCAAGCGGGAGCGGCTGGACCACCACCTGCCCCACCTGGACGCGGTGGCCCACCTGTCCTGACGCAGGGACCCGGGTCGGCGCGGAATGCATGCTCCGGTCGGGAGGGTTGACCAGGGTATGACTCAGGACACAGCGCACGACCCCGGACAGGACGCCCTGCTCACGCTGCTCTCCGAGGGGCACGGAGGAGTGTTGGTGACCCTCAAGCGGGACGGACGGCCCCAGCTGTCGAACGTCGGCCATGCCTACTACCCGGACGAGCGGGTCATCCGCGTCTCGATCACCGACGACCGCGCCAAGACCCGCAATCTGCGTCGGGACCCGCGTGCCTCGTACCACGTCACCAGCCCGGACCGCCGCGCCTACACGGTCGCGGAGGGCACCGCGGACCTCTCGCCGGTCGCGCAGGACCCGCACGACGAGACGGTCGAGGAGCTGGTCCGTCTCTACCGGGACGTCCTCGGCGAGCACCCCGACTGGGACGACTTCCGCGCCGCGATGGTCCGCGACCGGCGCCTGGTGCTGCGGCTGGGGGTGGAGCGGGCGTACGGTATCCCGAAGGGCGCCAACAACGGCTGAGGCACGCTGTACGAACCACCGCACCCGCGGCCCTGACATGGGCCGCGGGTGCAGGGCCGGTGCCTGGGGTGCGAGGTCAGGCCGAGACCGTCTGCGGCTGTGACGACCGCCGGCCGCCGCGCTCGCCGAGCAGCTCCGTGGGGACCTTGTGGGTCTCGCGGGCGGAGAGGGCGGCGATCACCGGCGGGACGCACAGGGCCGCCGTGAACAGGGCCACCGCCGTCCAGCCGCTGCCGTCCGGGCCGGCGATCTCGGCGGCGAAGGTGACCGCGAAGCCGGCCACCGCGAAGCCGATCTGGGTGCCGACCGCCATGCCCGACAGCCGGACCCGGGTGGAGAACATCTCGCCGTAGAAGGCGGGCCACACACCGTTCGCGGCGCTGTAGACGACACCGAAGGTGACGATCCCGAGGAGCAGGATCAGCGGGTAGGAGCCCGTGGAGATCGCCCACAGGTACAGGAACATGGTGATCGCGCTGCCCACCGCGCCGACCAGGAACACCGGGCGCCGGCCGATACGGTCCGACAGGGCGGCCCACAGCGGGATCGCGCCCAGTGCGACGACGTTGGCGAACACGCCCACCCACAGCATCGACGAGCGGGACATGCCGACCGCGTCACTGGTGGCGTACGCCAGCGCCCACACGGTGAAGATGGTGCTCACCGAGGCGATCAGCGCGCCCGCGACCACCCGCAGCACATCCGCCCAGTGCTCGCGCACCAGCACGACCAGCGGCAGCTTCACCACTCCCTCGCCGGCCGCCTGCTGCGCGAACGCCGGCGTCTCGGCCAGTCTGCGGCGGATCAGGTAGGCGACGACGGCGACCATGACACTCGCCCAGAACGGCACCCGCCAGCCCCAGGACAGCAACTGCTCCTCGGGCAGCGCGGCGATCGGGATGAACGCGAGCGTGGCGATGAGCTGCCCGCCCTGAGTGCCACTGAGCGTGAAACTGCTGAAGAAGCCCCGCCGGTGCCCCGGCGCGTGCTCCAGGCTCATCGAACTGGCGCTGGCCTGCTCACCGGCCGCGGAGATGCCCTGCAGCACCCGGCACAGCACCAGCAGCGTCGGGGCGAGGGTGCCGACCTGGGCGCGGGTGGGCAGACAGCCGATCAGGAACGTCGACACGCCCATCAGCATCAGCGTGAAGACCATGATCTTCTTGCGGCCCAGCCGGTCGCCGAAGTGACCGAGGAACAGCGCGCCGATGGGGCGGGCGGCGTAGGCGACACCGAAGGTGGCCAGGGACAGCAGGGTCGCGGTGGCCGGGTCGGAGTCGTCGAAGAAGACCTTCGGGAAGATCAGCGCGGCCGCGCTGCCGTAGATGAAGAAGTCGTAGTACTCGAGCGCGCTGCCGACCCAGGCGGCCGCGGCGGCCTTCTTCGGCTGGCTGGGTGGGGCGGCGGCGTCGGGGGACGGGGCGGGGACGGACACGGGGGCTCCTTCGGGGGTGCGAGCCAGGTAATTAACCCACTGGTTAGTTAGCAGTGGTTGCGCAGGGATGCTGCGGCCCGTGTTCCCCTTCTGTCAAGGGGTGGAGTGCGATCAGCCGGACTGATGCCGGACTGATGACCGGACTGGTGTTCAGTCCTCCGCGCGGTCCGCCGTCAGGTAGGCGATGACCATGTCACCGAGCATGGCGCGGTAGTGCTCGCGCCGGGCGGGGTCGGTCAGGTCGCGGCCGAACAGGGCGCCGAAGGTGTGCCGGTTGGCGACCCGGAAGAAGCAGAACGAGCTGATCATCGCGTGCAGGTCGACGGCGTCCACGTCGGCCGTGAACAGGCCGGACTCCTGCCCGGCGGCGAGGATCCGGCGGATCACGTCCAGCGCCGGGGAGCCGATCGCCGTCAGCTTCCCGGAGGCCGCGATGTGCTCCGCCTCGTGGATGTTCTCGATGCTCACCAGGCGGATGAAGTCGGGGTGCTGCTCGTGGTGGTCGAAGGTCAGCTCCGCCAGGCGCCGGATGGCCGCGACCGGGTCCAGGTGGTCGACGTCCAGCTGCTGCTCGGCGTCACGGATCACCCCGTAGGCCCGCTCCAGCACGGCCGTGAACAGCTGCTGCTTGCCGCCGAAGTAGTAGTAGATCATCCGCTTCGTGGTGCGGGTGCGGGCGGCGATCTCGTCCACGCGGGCCCCGTCGTAGCCGGCCCGGGCGAACTCCCGGGTGGCCACGTCGAGGATCTCGGCCCTGGTGCGGGCGGCGTCGCGGATCCGCCCGCGGGGTCGTGCCGGTTCCTCGACGCTGGTCATCACGGTCCTTCGGGCATGGGGCGCGTATCTGGCTCGTGATTGTAGAAGCAGAGGCCGGGACTTCCCGAACCGCCGGAGGGGCTGATATAGCTAACGTACTGGTTCGTACATTAGAGCCCGCAGAATTCGCAGAACCCGCAGCCCGCAGAACCCGCTCAGGAGGACCCCCGGTGGCCAAGGACTCGTATCTCGTCGGACTGATCGGTTCCGGCATCGGCCCGTCGCTCAGTCCGGCGCTGCACGAGCGGGAGGCCGACCGGCAGGGCCTGCGCCTGCTGTACCGGCTCATCGACATCGACCGCCTCGGCGCCCCGCCCGAGGCGGTCGGAGACCTGGTGCGCTCCGCCCGCGACCTCGGCTTCGACGGGCTCAACATCACCCACCCCTGCAAGCAGCTCGTCCTGGAACACCTGGACGCCCTCTCCCCGCAGGCCGAGGCGCTCGGCGCGGTCAACACCGTCGTCTTCGAAGGCGGCCGGGCCACCGGTCACAACACCGACGTCACCGGCTTCGCCGCCTCCTTCGCGCGCGGCCTGCCCGACGCCCCGCTGGAGCGCGTGGTGCAGCTCGGCGCGGGCGGCGCCGGCGCCGCCGTCGCCCACGCCACCCTGACGCTCGGGGCCGGCCGCGTCACCGTCG